>CAYYOK010000126.1:0-9524 GCA_964473205.1 uncultured bacterium
GGCTCGCCCTGACGCGCGAGACCGACGCCCGGCGTCTCGCCGCCCACCTGCGCGCCGCGGCACCCGAGCTCGTGATCGTCGACTCCATCCAGACGCTGGTGGCCGAGGACGGCACCGTGGCGGGCAGCCTAAGCCAGGTGCGCGACGGCACGGCCGCGCTCATCGAGGCGGCGAAGGAGTCGGGCAGCACGCTGGTGCTGATCGGCCACGTCACCAAGCAGGGCTCGATCGCGGGCCCGAAGGTCATCGAGCACGTCGTCGACGCCACGATCGCGCTGGAGTCCGCCGCCGGCATGCGCGTGCTGCGGGCCATGAAGAACCGCTTCGGCCCCAGCGGCGAGGTCGGCGTCTTCGAGATGACCGAAGCCGGCATGCAGGCCGTCGCCAACCCGTCCCAGGCGTTCCTCGCCGAGAAGCCGCAGGGCGTTCCCGGCTCGGTCGTCGTCGCCGCGCTCGAGGGTCAGCGCCCGCTGCTGCTGGAGGTGCAGGCGCTCGCCTCGAAGAGCCCCTACCCGAGCCCGCGCCGCGTCGTGCAGGGCTTGGACTCGCGCCGCGTCGACGTCGTCCTGGCCGTGCTCGAGCGGCGCCTGGGGCTGCCGCTCGACGGCCTGGACCTGTTCGTCAACGTCGCGGGCGGACTGCGCCTGACCGACCGCGGCGCCGACCTCGGCGTGGCCGTCGCCGTCTACTCCGCCGTCACCAACCGCCCAGTGCCGGAGGGCACGGCGCTGGTCGGGGAGGTCGGCCTCGCCGGTGAGCTGAGGAGCGTAGGGCAGCTGGGCAGGCGGCTGGAAGAGGTGCGCAGGGCCGGACTCGACACGCTGATCGGCCCGCGGTCACGAGAGCTGGAGCGCGGCGCCGCGAGCCTCGCGCGCGCGCTCGAGCTCGTGTGGGCACCGGCGCCCGCGGCGGCCAGCCTGGGTGGAGGCTCATGAGCTCCGGGGCCGCGGCGCCCGCACCGAAGCCCGACGGCCACACCGCCTTCGGCACGGTCCTGGCGCGTACCCTGCTCAGCGCCACCGGTGGCGTGGCCGGCTACCTCATCGGCCTGCTCCTGATCGACAGAGGCGTGCTGAGCGGTCCCAACAACCTGTTGTTCATCTCGATAGTCGGAGTGCTCGCCTCCTACCTGTTGTCGGCTCCGCTGGCCGCCCGGGCCGGGCGGCTGTGGCAGCGGCTCATGCAGCGCGCCAACCGCGTCCAGCCGGACGTGGTCGTGGCAGCCGGCGCCGGGGCGACCGTGGGCCTGCTGATAACGATCCTCATCAACAACGTCATGGCCGACGTGCCTGGCTTCACCTGGTACTGGTCGCAGCTCATCGCCCTGGTGCTGGTGGTGGGCACGGCCGGCTTCGCCGTCGCCAACCGGAGGCAGCTGCGCATCCCCGGCAACCCGCCGCGCCAGGCGCCGCCCGTCAACGCCGTCTCCGACAAGGTCGTCGACACCTCCGCGATCATCGACGGCCGCATAGTAGACGTCATCGACGCCAACTTCCTGGAGGGCAAGCTGCTGCTGCCCCAGTTCGTGCTGGCCGAGCTGCAGCGCATCGCCGACTCGGACGATCCGCTCAGGCGGCAGCGCGGTCGGCGCGGCCTCGAGGTCCTCGACCGCATCGCCGAGCACCCGAGGGCCCGTACCGAGGTGATCCACGACGACGGCGGGGCTCCCATGCCGGTCGACGACAGGCTCATCCACATCTGCCGCAGGCACGGCTTCGACCTGCTCACCACCGACTACAACCTCAGCCGCGTAGCGGCGCTGCAGGGCGTGAGGGTGCTCAACCTCCATCAGCTCGCCAGCGCGCTGAAGGCCACTTACATGCCCGGCGAGCGGCTGTCGCTGAACATCGTCCGCACGGGCAGGGAGCCCGGTCAGGGTCTCGCCTACCTCGAGGACGGCACCATGGTCGTGGTGGAGGACGCCGCGGACAAGGTGGGCAGCACGCTCGACACGGTGGTCACGTCCAGCCTGCAGACGAACATGGGGCGCATGATCTTCGCCCGGCCCACCGGCAACGAGCAGCACGGCTGAGCTCGGTGGACTGACCTCGCAGGCGGTTCCGAGGTTAGGTCACCGAATCCTTAGACCTGTTCGTCAGGCAGTTCCAGATTGAGGTGCGTGCCAGCTATGACAGTGTCGATCAAGAGCCTGACCGCCGCGTTCCTCGCCCTCTGGCTGTGCGGAGCGGCGAGCGCTCAGGAGCTGGCAGGTGTCACACCGCAGCCGCTGGAGTGCATCCACGCGGGTGCCGGCATCCTCTACGACGTCGGCCCGAGCCAGCCGCTCGCGTCCGTCGGCGAGGTCCCATGGGAGGCTCTCTTTGCGGGCGACACCGTCCGCATCCACTGGCGCCCGGAGCCGTACCGGGAGAAGATCCTGCTCCGCGGCCAGGGCAGCGCCGAGCAGCCGATAACCGTCTGCGGCGTCGCGGGTCCCAACGGTGAGCTGCCGGTCATCGACGGCGAGAACGCCACCACCAGGCCGACCATGGGCTACGCGGGACAGGGAACCCAGGCTCGCGGCCTCGTCCACATCGCTCCCGGCACCGACGACGCCTGGGGCTACAAGCCGTCGCACATCGTCGTGCAGGGTCTGCACCTGACCGGCGCCTTCCACGAGCACGCCTTCACGAGCTCCGCGGGAGCGGCGGCCGAGTACACGCCCAACGCCGCCGGCATCTTCGTCGAGCGCGGCGAGCACATCACCGTGCGCGGGGTGCTGATCACGGGCAACGGCAACGGCCTCTTCGTGGCGTCGGGCGACAGCGAGGAGGTCCGCTCGCGCGACGTCGTGCTCGAGCGCTCGGCGCTGTACGGCAACGGCACCGTGACGACCGGCGCGGACAGGCACCACAACATCTACACCGAGTCAGAGGGGATGCTGTTCCAGTTCAACTACATCGGCCCGCTGCGGGCCGGCTCCGGCGGCTCGGCGTTGAAGGACAGGTCGGTCGGCACCGTGATCCGCTACAACTGGATCGAAGGCGGCGCGCGCACGCTCGACCTGGTGGAGGCCGAGGACAGCTCGCCATTGGCCACGCCTCTGCCCGCCTACCGCGAGACGTTCGTGTACGGCAACGTCATCGTCAACGGGCCCGATGGCCCGACGAACATGATCCACTACGGCGGCGACAGCGGCCTGACCGACACCTACCGCAAGGGCACGCTGCACTTCTTCCACAACACCGTCGCGGTCACCTCCGATCAGGCCGACCGCTGGCGTGTCGTGCTGTTCGACGTCTCGACGGAGGACGAGACCGTCGACGCGCGCAACAACATCGTCCACATCGCCAGCGCGACGTCCGGAGCACAGCCTTCGAACCTCTCGTGGCTGCGGACAGCGGGTGTGCTGAACCTAGGCGTCAACTGGGCCTCGCCCGGCATGACCGAGTTCCGTGACGGCGTCGATACGACCGGCACCGTCAACGGTTGGCAGAACCTGATCGGCTCGGACGACCCCGGCTTCGAGATCACCGGCACCTTCCGGCTCGTGCCGGGCGCCGCGAGCGTCGACCGCGCTCAGGAGCTGAACCCGGCCGCCGCGGCGGCCGGCCACACGGTCGACTTCGAGTACCTACACCCTGCGACGGGCGCGCCGCGCAGCTACAGCGGTCCGCCCGACCTCGGCGCGTTCGAGTCCCAGGCGTTCGGCGGCGGCACCGGCGCGCCGGGAGCAGCCGCCGCGGACGCCGTGACGAGCTCACAGCCGATGTCGCCAGCGGTGCCCCTGTCGGCCCAAGCCATCGCGTCCGCCGCCGGGGCGGCCGACAACGGCGCGAAGCAGGCCTGCACCGGCACCGGCAACGCCTCGCCCGCCGTCTTGTGCGTAAGCGCGGCGGCGGACCCGGGAGGCAACGGCAGCGCTGTCTCCCCCTTCGGCTCGATCAACGCCGCCATCGCCGCAGCCGCCCCTGGCGACATCATCCAAGTCGCGGCCGGCACCTATCGCGAGAACGTCGCCGTGGGCGAGTACGACGACATGTCGGACAAGCACCTCACGCTCCTCGGTGGGTTCGACCCCGCCGACTTCGGCGTCAGGGACGCGGGCGTCCACGTCACGACCATCGACGGAGCCTTCCAGAACCCTGCGGTCCGGCTGCACGTCTGGTCGGACGGCACCACGGTGCTGGACGGCTTCCAACTCACGCGAGGACGCGGGCTAGGCAGGGACTGGGAGGACGGCTACGGCGCCGGCGGCGGAGTGTACGTGCACTACATGGGCCACGGCGAGGTCATCGTCTCGCACAACGTCGTCTACGACAACGAGACGGCGGAGTACGACTCCTACGACATCGAGACGCGCGGTGGCGGCATCCACTCGGACTTCCAGGACTGGGACGGCGACTCCCTGGGAGACGTCCGCATCGAGCACAACGTCGTGAGAGGCAACCGCGCCAGCCGCGGAGCGGGCATCAACGTGCGCGGTCCCAGGGCGATCATCATCGGTAACCTCGTCGAGGACAACGTCGGTCACGGCGACCACGGCGGCGGCATCTACATCGCGACCGATCACGCCACCGTAGAGGGCAACGTCGTCAGGGGCAACGTCACCGGCGCCACCTACGGTTACGGCTGGGGCGGCGGCATCCTGATCGCCGCGGGTTCGGCCGACCTGCGCTCGAACGTGATCACAGGCAACTACGCGCCGACGATCGGCTCGGGGATCTTCTGGGACGAGGGCGCGACCGGCACCATGCGCTTCGATCTCATCTACGCCAACCTCTGCCCGGAGAACGCGCGCTCGGGGGCGGCGATCTACGTCGACGGCGGCGAGGGGCCATCGCACGTGCTCGTCTACAACGCGACGATCGCCGACCACGACTGCCCTGACTCGACGGGCGGCGCGATCTACGTCCAGGCCGACTCGACGATCACGATCCGCGACTCGATCCTGTGGGGCAACACGCACGAGTTCACGGACGATGACGGCGGCAGCCACGCCATCACTCACTCGATAACGGCCGAGCCGGGCGAGGGGAACTTCCTGCTCGATCCGCTCTTCGTCGACCCTGGAAGCGGCGACTACCGTCCGCGGGCGCCCGAGGCGCGCGAGCTCGGCGCCCACGGAGACGCGCGCTAGGCGCCTGCGCGGCTGAAACCGCACACATGCGGCCTCTTGCCCTCTGGTAACATCTTCTTCCGTGGCCGCCTGGGGCCTTAGCTCAGTTGGGAGAGCGTTCGCTTTGCAAGCGAAATGTCGCCGGTTCGAGTCCGGCAGGCTCCACCATCAGCCGCGAGGCCGCCGAAGCGCTCTGGGGCAAATGTCCCGAAATCCCGTTTCGGCGGCTTGTGATACATTGGCGGGAGTTTTCAGGGTGGTCGGGCACCGCCGGGTTTTAGCGTCACCGAGCGGTTTCCCGACTGATTCACTAGGGATTCGAGGAGGTCGACCACAGAGCCATGAGCAGCTTCATGCCGGGCCGCCAACCGACGCCTTCCCACTGCGCAGCGGCTGGCCTAGCGGTGTCGCGGCGCTGCGGACCACGGACGCATTGGACGTCTGACTGATGCCGCAGCTCTACCCTCCGAACGCCAACGCCTTCGTCACGTACTCGATCTGGGCAGGGGGCGTGTTCGTGGTGCTGCTCGTCGCGTCCCTGACCTTCTTCGCGCGCACGACCAACAACCAGGTCGGCGTGCCGGTCGAGCAACCGGTCGACTTCCCGCACAACCTGCACGTTGCCCAGGTCGGCCTCGACTGCCGTTACTGCCACACGACGGTCGAGACCTCGAACACCGCCTCGTTCCCCTCGACCGAGACCTGCATGTCGTGCCACTCGCAGCTGCGGGTCGACACGCCGCAGCTTCAGGCCGTGCTCCAGAGCTGGCAGGACGACACGCCGATCGTCTGGAACAAGGTCCACGAGCTCGCCGACTACGTCTTCTTCGACCACAGCGCACACGTGACTAACGGCATCGGCTGCTCGAGCTGCCACGGGGCCGTCGACCAGATGGCCGGCATGTGGAAGAACGAGGCGATGACGATGGGCTGGTGCCTGGAGTGCCACCGCAGCCCTGAGACGTACCTGCGGCCGAGGAGCGAGGTCCTCAACATGTCCTATTCGTTCCCGTCCGACCCGAACCTACAGGCCCTCCTCGGCGCAGAGCTCGTCGAGGCCTATCACATCGACACCGACAAGCTCATCCAATGCTCGACGTGCCACCGATGAACGAGAACCGCATAGACATCACGGAGCTGCGGGCCAAGCTCGAAGGAGCGACGGGGCCGGCCTACTGGCGCGGGCTCGACCAGCTCGCCGACACCGAGGAGTTCCGCGAGTTCCTGCACAAGGAGTTCCCGCGGCAGGCGGCGCCGCTCGACAACGGCCTCGACCGCCGCGACTTCATCAAGCTGCTCGGGGCCAGCATGGCGCTGGCCGGCCTGGCCGCCTGCGCCAGGCCGCCACTGGCGCGCGAAGAGGTCGTGCCTTACGTCCGCCAGCCCGCCGAGATCACGCCCGGCAAGCCGCTCTTCTTCGCGACGGCCGTCACGTACGGCGGGTTCGCCGAGGGCGTGCTCGCCGAGAGCCACCAGGGCCGTCCCACCAAGCTCGAGGGCAACCCCGACCACCCCGCCAGCCTGGGCGCGACGGCCGCCCAGACCCAGGCTCAGGTGCTCACCCTCTACGACCCGGACCGCTCGCGCGAGGTACTCGCACGCGGCGAGCCGCGCAGCTGGGAGGACTTCGCCGCCGCGCTGAGCTCAGCGCTCGGTGAGCTGGGCGCCGGCGGCGCCGGGCTGGCGATCCTCACCGAGAACGTCACCTCCCCCACCCTGGCGAGCCAGCTCAACGCTGTGCTGCTCCAGTACCCGGCGGCGACCTGGTACCAGTACGACGCCCTTCACCCCGACAACGCCGTGGCCGGCGCGCGCGCCGCCTTCGGCACCGAGGTGCTGCCGGTCTACGACCTCGCCAACGCGGACGTCATCGTCTCCCTCGACGCCGACTTCCTCGACTTCGGGCCCGCCAGGCTGGCCAACGCCCGGGCGTTCGGCGCCAAGCGCCGCGTCCTGACGGCTTCGGCGGAGATGAACCGCGTCTACCAGCTCGAGACCACCCCGAGCGTCACCGGCACGCTGGCCGACCACCGGGTCGCGCTCAAGCCGTCCGACGTCGCGCAGGCCGCCGCCGCCATCGCTGCCGAGCTCGGGGTCGCGGCTCCGTCCGCCGGCCGGCCGGCCACGCTCGACGCCGGCGTGTTCGCCGCTCTGGTAGCCGACTTGGACGCCAACCGCGGCTCCAGTCTGGTCATCGCAGGGCACACCCAGCCGCCGGCGGTTCACGCGCTGGCTCACGCGCTCAACGAGGCCCTCGGCAACGTCGGCAGCACCGTGCGCTACGTCGCCAATCCCTCGGCGCGGCCCGCGATCCACGCCGAGGAGCTGGCGGCGCTGACCGGCGCCATGCGCGACGGCTCCGTCACCGCGCTCCTGGTCCTGGGCGGCAACCCCGCCTTCACCGCGCCGAGCAGCCTCGACTTCGCTGGTGCCATGCGCGGGCTCGCGTTCAGCGCCCACCTGGGCCTGCACTTCGACGAGACCGCCTCCGCCGCGCAGTGGCACGTGCCCAAGACGCACTTCCTCGAGGCCTGGTCGGACGCCAGGGCTTTCGACGGCACCGCGACGATCATGCAGCCGCTGATCCTGCCGTTCTACGGCGGCAAGAGCGAGCACGAGGTGCTCGCGGCGGTCCTCGGCGACCCTGACGCCAGCGGCTACGACATCGTCCGCTCGCACTGGCGCGAGCGGGTCAGCGGCTCCTTCGACGACTTCTGGCGCGAGAGCGTCTACCGCGGCGTCATCGCCGGCTCGGCCTCCCCCACGCTCGACGTCAGCGCCGACGCGTCGGGGCTGGAGCTGCCGTCGGGCGCGGCTCTCGAGCTGCAGCTGACCTTCGACTCCGCCGTCGCCGACGGGCGTTTCGCCAACAACGGCTGGCTACTGGAGCTGCCGAGGCCGATCACCAAGCTCTCCTGGGACAACGCCGCCATGGTGGCTCCCGCCACCGCCGAATCCCTGGGCGTGACCAACGGCGACGTGCTCAGGCTGGCCGCCAACGGGCGGACCGTCGACGCGCCGGTCTGGGTGCAGCCCGGCCAGGCCGCCGGCGCGATCAGCCTCGCGCTCGGCTTCGGGCGCAGCGCCGCCGGCACCGTCGGCAACGGCGTCGGCGTCAACGCCTACCCGCTGATGACCGACGCCAGCTCGTTCACCGGGCCGGTCACCGCGACGCGCACCGGCGACCGCCACCAGCTCGTCACCACCCAGAGCCACCAGAACCTCGAAGGCACCGGCGAGGCGCGCTTCATCGTGCGCGCCGGCACCCTCGCCGACTTCAAGGCCCACCCCGACCACCCCGAGTTCGCGCATCCGGTACCCCACCACTACGCCGATCTGATGCCCGACTTCGAGTACAACGGCTACAAGTGGGGCATGGTCATCGACCAGACCGTCTGCACCGGCTGCAACGCGTGCGTGGTGGCCTGCCAGGCCGAGAACAACATCCCGATCGTCGGCAAGGCGCAGGTCGCGCGCGGCCGCGAGATGCACTGGATCCGCGTCGACAGCTACTTCTCCGGCGGTCTCGACGACCCGACGTTCTTCAGCCAGCCGATGCCGTGCCAGCAGTGCGAGAAGGCTCCCTGCGAGCCCGTGTGCCCGGTCGGCGCGACCGTCCACGACTCCGAGGGCCTCAACGTGATGGTCTACAACCGCTGCGTCGGCACCCGCTACTGCTCGAACAACTGCCCCTACAAGGTGCGCCGCTACAACTGGCTGCAGTACGCCGAGCTCGACACCAGCGCCACCGAGCTCTCGCTCGCCAACAACCCCGACGTCACGGTCCGCAGCCGCGGCGTGATGGAGAAGTGCACCTACTGCACGCAGCGCATCTCGCGCGCGCGCATCGAGGCCTCCAACGAGCGCCGCGACATCCGCGACGGCGAGGTCGTCACCGCCTGCCAGGCCGCCTGCCCGACGCAGGCGATCTACTTCGGTGACCTGAACGACCCCGCCAGCGCGATCAACCGCGCCAAGGCGTCGCCGATCAACTACCACATGCTCGAGGAGCTTCAGACCTTCCCTCGCACCACCTACCTCGCCAAGATCACCAACCCCAACCCCAGCCTCGCGGATAGGAGGAGCTGATGGCTGTCTCCTCGATGAAGCCGCAGGTCGCCGAGACCAACCTCGTGATGGGCAAGGGCCAGAGCTACGAGACCATCGACGACGTCGTGCTGTCGCCGGTCCTGGCGGGACCGTGGCAGACGCCACGCTGGTGGTGGATCGGCTTCGGCATCTCGGCGACGGTCCTCGGCGTCTACCTGATCTCCGTCGTCAAGCTGATCACCACCGGCATCGGCATCTGGGGGAACAACATCCCGGTCGGCTGGGCGATGGACATCATCAACTTCGTGTGGTGGATCGGCATCGGTCACGCCGGCACGCTGATCTCGGCCGCGCTGCTGCTCTTCCGCCAGCCGTGGCGCACCACGGTCAACCGCTTCGCCGAGGCCATGACGAT
>CAYYOK010000127.1:0-9503 GCA_964473205.1 uncultured bacterium
ACTTCTGGCAGCCCTCCTCGAACCGCAGCGGCGCGCCGCAGTCGGGGCAGCCCTTCTGGTGGTTGAGCACGTTCTCGACACCGGCCGTCTCGAGGGCCACGGCCAGCAGGTCGGCCTTCGAGGCGACCATGCGCCCGTGGTACGAGCCGTACATGCCGCCGTTGATGCCGCGCAAGGTCTTCACCAGAGCCTCGGCGGGCACGCCGTACTGCAGCGCGATCGACACGACGCGGCCGAGGGCCTCTGAGTCGGCGTTGGCCTCGTCGCCGGCCTTGCCCGAGACGATGAACACCTCGGTGGGCAGCCCGTCCTGCTTGTTGACGGTGACGAAGAAGCCGCGCTTCTCGCCGCTGGGCAGCATCAGCTTGACCTGGTCGGTGAAGCCGCTCAGGCGCAGAGGGCGGTCGAAGAGCGGCTCGCCGGGCAGGCGGTCGTAGTGCCCCTGCGGCTGGGCGGTGCGCTGCCCCGCGACTCTCGGGGCGGGAGCGGGAGCCTGCGCTGGTGCGGGTGCAGGCGCCGGCGTCGCCACTGGGCCTGGGTGTCCGCTCGCAGCGGCCTGAGCGGCGGCCCCCGAGTCCGCTTCGCTCTTCTTAGGAGTCGTCGAGGTCGACAGCACCTGGAAGTCGCGCGAGCCGTCGCGGTAGACGGTGATGCCCTTGCAGCCGCTGACGAAGGCCTCGGCGTAGGCGTCGAAGACGTCGGCGGCCGTGGCTTCGTTGACCAGGTTGATGGTCTTGGAGATCGAGTTGGCGACGTCCTTGCCGCCGTCGAAGGCGCGCTGCACCACGCCCTGCATCTTGACGTGGTCGCCGGCGGCGATGTCGTGAGCGCAGATGAGCACCGCGCGGACGTCGTCGGGGACGAAGTCGAGGCCCTGCACCGAGCCGTGGTTGGCCTGCACGGCCGCTACGACCTTGTCCCAGTCCCAGGCGCCGTCCTTCTCGAAGCCGCTGGCGGGCGCGTGGCGCTCGAGCAGCTCCTGGAACAGCGGGTGGATGAGGGCGTGGTAGTCGGTGCCGATCTTGCGGTAGATGAACGGCGCGAACACTGGCTCGACGCCCGAGGACACGCCCATCAGCATGCTGGTCGTGCCTGTGGGGGCGACGGTCAGCACCGCCACGTTGCGGCGCGGGGTGCGCAGGCTCGAGTCGTCGTAGAGCGGGAACGCGCTGCGCTCCTTGGCGAGGTCCTCCGACGCGGAGGTGGCCGCGTCGCGCATGGCCGAGATGACCTCGTCGACCGCCTGCCTGCCGGCGTCGGAGTCGTAAGCGTAGCCCATGCGGATCAGCGCGTCGGCCAGGCCCATGACGCCGAGCCCGAGGCGGCGCAGCTTCATGCTCATCTCGCGGTTGTCCTCTAGCGCGAAGACGTTGACGTCGAGCACGTTGTCGAGGAAGCGCACGCAGGTACGGGTGTCGGCGGCGAAGGCCTCGAAGTCGAAGCCGGCCGTTCCCTCACCAGGGCGCGCCACGTAGGCGGCGAGGTTGATGGCGCCGAGGTCGCAGGGTTCGCCCGGGTAGAGGGGGATCTCGCCGCAGTTGTGGGCGGCGATGCCGTTGGCGTCGAAGGCGTGGACGCGCTCGACGGTGACGTCGAAGACCTCGGCTTCGCCGTCGGGCTCGATGCTGACGATCTTGTCGTAGAAGCGCTCGCGGTTCAAGCGGCGCTTGTAGCCGGCCAGCGCGGTTTCCAGCTTGGCCTGCTTGGCGGGGTGCTCGAAGCCGACCTTCGCCGCGAACACGGCGAGGTTCTCGCCCGAAACGACGAGCTCGTGGTCGGCGCGGCACTCGTACAGGGCGTTGCCGCCGCGACCGTCGGGCAGGCTGCGCTGCCCCGCCGGTCGTCTGTCGGCGTAGAGCGTCGCGATGATGCCGAAGCGCGCGAGCATCCGCTGCACGCGGCCGAGCAGCGCGCTGTCGGACTGCGCGAGCCTGACCGAAACGCCCTTGGCCTGGCTGCCCTGCACCGAGCCATCGGCGTCGAACAGTCCTCTGAGGAACCCACGGTAGAAGTCGTAGCCGGCGCGCTCGACGGCGTCGGTGACCGACTTGCCGCCGTGGACGATGTCGAAGCGAGCGGCGAGAGATGCCAACGCCGCGGAGGCGACGCGCGCGCGGCCCTCACCCATCGTCACCCACGGACGCTCCTCGCCGATCTGCTCGAGGGCGTCGACCGCCAGCTCGACGAACTCCTCGAGCCCCTCGCCCCAGAAGTCGAGCGCGGCCATCGGGCGTGCCTTGTCCGTGATGAAGGTGCCGTCACCGACGAGGGTACCGAGCAGCCAACCCTCGACGAGCGAGCCCTCGCCTGCCCAGGGCGCGCCCTGGCGCTGGTCTTGGAGAACGATGCGGTCGCCGACCGTCAGCTCGCTGAGCTCATGCCACTCGGTCTCGAGCGCATGACGCTCCAAGCGAGTCACCTTGCTGAGCTTGTGGTTGCCGGTCAGGCGCAGCTCGAAACCGCGACGGGTCCTGACCTTGAAGACGGGCTTGACGCCGGTCGACCAGAAGCCGTCCGACTCGAGGCCGTACGCCCTGCCGTCGACGACGGCGCAGAAGCGCTTGCCGACGAGCTCATGCACCCGCCTCGCGCCGGTCTGGGTCTGGACCCAGGTGTCGGCGGTGACGCAGGGGTTGGTCGATTTGATGTCGCCGAGCGCGGCCCGCATCGGGTTGTACTGGTTGATGCGGTCGATGTAGATCAGGCCCGGCTCGCCGGTGGCCCAAGCGTGCTGGGCGATGTCCATCAGGACGCCCTGGCGCGCGTCGAGCGAGGCGGTCATGAACTCGTCGGTGACGAGCACCGAGATGTTGAAGGTGCTGATGTCGCCCTCGGCCTGCTCGCGCTCAAGGTCCTTGGCGGTGATGAAGTCCTGGACGTCGGGGTGAGTGATGCTCAGCGTCGCCATGCCGGCGCCTCTACGAGTGTTGTGGCTGACGACACCGTTCGCGAGGTACGTCTTGTTACCGTCGACCGAGAGGTCGAGGGTGAGGGAGCGCGGGCCGTCGGAGACGCCGCGGACGGGCACGTAGTACTCGTCCTCGGCGAAGTCGGGCAGGAGGCCTGCGAGACGCTCCTCGCTGCGCAGGCGTCTGTACGCGACGGCAGTGAGCCCGCGTTCGCCGCGCGAGTATCTGAGCAAGGTCTTGCGCAGTCCGGTGTGAGCGGCGGGCCGACCCTTGGCGCCGGAGGGTAGCGCCTGCAGCGCGCCCTCGAGCAGTGCCTCGGCATGAGGCAGGTGCCAACTCGTCTCGCGCGTCGTGTCGGCCACATGCTCGTTGCATGCTTCGAACCGCGATCCGGGCATCGCTCCGACGCGCTCGATGAACCTCGCCAGCCCGATGCTGCTCGCGACCTTCAGGTGGTAGGCGGCGTTACGGGAGTACCTCTCTGAGCGAGTAACGAGGCCGCGCTGTGTGCTCGGGATACCGAGCCCCGCCAGCATGACGGCCACGTCCTGAATCAGCCGCTTCGAGGCGCTGCCGAGCGTCGGATAGCCGTGTGTGAGCGAACCGTCTGCCTCGAACAAGCCTCGCAGGAAGGCGCCGACGACAGGCCGAGGCGCCATGCGGATCGCTTTGGGCAGCTCGAGCGTGCGAGCGCGACCCTTGCTGAGCCCGTTCGCCTCGAGCCAAGCGATGAGGTGCGCCGACTTGGTGACCCACACCGCGCTGGCGTCGTTCGGCTTCTGCTCCAAGCTGACGTCCAGATCGAACAGCTCCTGGAACAGCACGGGCGCCTCGCTCATCATCGGCGAGCCGTGAGCCACGGCCAGCCCGACGCGACCGGAGGAAACGAACCCGTCGCCCCACAGGTAGCCGAGGAAGAAGGCGAGCCTCTCGCTGAGTTGCTCGGGCTGACGGATCCGGTGCGCGTTGTGGTGCGGCGACTCCACCGGACGCAGAGAGACTGGAGCGCCCGTGTGCTGGTCGAGAACCTGGATGACGTGATCGTCGGGCCTCAGATCCTCGAGTCTCACCCACTCGCGCTGGCCGTTCGGCCTCATCACCTTGAGCCGGTGCCTCGGCGTGCCTTGAATCACCTGGCCGTTGGCCAGTTCGACCATGACGGTCTCGGAGTTGCCGTTGTTGAAACCGCGCGGGCTGTCGCGCCAACCCTCGTCGGTGGCTACCTTGAGGTGATGATCCTGCCAGCCGTACTGATGAGGCTCGACGAGCTCCGAGAGACGCAAGGTCCCGCGGCTGGTGTTGACGAGGGTCTCAGGAACCAGGCAACCACCCTGCCTGATCGCCCTGAGCGTCGGGGCGAACACGTACCGCAGCGTCGCCACGGGCCCGGCGTGCTCAGCGCCACCGAGTCCGGCCCAGACCGCGAAGTTGTCGTACACCTCGACAGCGAAGCTCGACGGCCCGCTGGAGGTGCCGCCCGAGCCCTTGACGGGAGTGCCCTCCGCGCGCAGGTCGGAGAGGTCGATGAGCACGTCCTGACCGCGCAGCAGGCCCAGCGCCATGTCGGCGGCGGCGAGCCAGATGTCGTCGACGGAGTCCGCCACGCGGCGCACCGTCGCGGAAGCCGGAACGGCGTCCCGCTCTACGAAGGTGGCCGCACGGTAGCCGCGCGTGACCATCTCGCCGCGCACCAGGTCGAGGAAGGTGCCGGTGCGGATCTTGTCGTAGTCGGGGTGGCTGGGCGCCGCAGTCAGGTAGAGGCGGCCGGTGACGCCGGCGAAGTGGCGCTTGGGTGCGATGGGGTCGAGGTTGACGCCGTTGCCGCCGCCGACCTTGGTGACGAGAGCGAGCTTGGTGGCGAGGTTCAGCACCCAGGCGTCGGTGCCGACCTGCTCGGGGCGACCGTCCTGCACGAAGCAGTTCAGCACGTTGCCGTGTTGCGTAGCGGCGCCGGCGAGGACCCGCCCGCCGGGGCAGAAGCGCTGCTCGATCATCAGCCGGTAGAAGCGCTCGGCCGCGGCGTCCCTCGCAGCCGGCTGCTCGGGTTGCGCGACCCAGTTGGCGACCCTGCGGAACATCCCCTCGACGTTCTCGTCTCCCGGCTGGAAGTACTGCCGCTTCGCGATAGCGACCGCATGGTCGTTGAAGGCAGCTGTGGCTGCGGGACGTTGGGGAGATGTCGCCTTGGTCACGTTGTTCCTCCCATCTCAGACGCTCGCTGGCGCCGGAGATGCTCGTTGAAGCTGGTACAACCTATTGCGTCGCCGATGCTAGCAGGTACTAGATGTTGTCGATGTCAGGCGTTTCACTGCGTCGGCTCTGCGTCAAGGGGAGGTACCTTTAGAGCGGCTTAAGACTTCCGAACCCTACCATCGGCCGACGCCCAGCTTCAAGGCCGCGAGGACCAACGGTGGGGCCTCATCGACGTCCAGCTACAAGATGTGGTAGGTAGCGCAGCGCCGCGAACGAGAAGGGCGTCGACACCGCTGTCTCGAGTTCCGGCCGAGTCAGTGCCTGAAGTGCCGGCGCCCCGTGAACAGCATCGCCATGCCGTGCGAGTCAGCCGCCGCGACGATCTCCTCGTCCCTGATCGAGCCGCCGGGCTGCACCACGCAGGCGACGCCGGCCTTGGCGAGGGCATCGATGCCGTCGCGGAACGGGAAGAAGGCGTCTGAGGCCGCGGCCGCCCCCGCAGCGCGTGCCCCGGCCTTGGCCGCCGCGATCTCCACGGCGTCGACGCGGCTCTGCTGCCCGGCGCCGACACCGACGGCCACGCCGCCGCTGGCGATGACGATCGCGTTCGACGACGTCCTCGCGCACACCCGGTAGGCGAGCTCGAGGTCGTCTAGCTCGGCGTCGGTGGGCGCGCGGGCACTCACCACGCGCCAGGCGTCGCTTCTACTCTCGACAGCGTCGGGCGGCTGCGCCAGGAAGCCGCCATCGATGCGACGCAGCTGCAGGCCGGTGCCCCGCGGCGGCGGCACCTCAAGCACGCGCATGTTCTTGCGCTTGGCGGCGAACAAGCTCAGGGCGCCCGGCGTGTACGCGCTCGCGATCAGCACGTCGGCCTTCGGGTTGGCGACGATCAGCCTGGCCAGCTCGTCGTCCACCTCGCCCGGCACAGCGACCACGCCGCCGAACGCGGACTTGGGGTCGGCCTCGAACGCCCGCTGGTACGCCGCGCGGACGCCGTCGGCCACCGCCGCGCCGCAGGCGTTGGCGTGCTTGACGATCACCGCACTGCGGCCGGCTCCTAGCTCGAACGCCAGGCTCCAGGCGGCATCGGCGTCGAAGAGGTTCAGGTACGACAGGGCGCTGCCCGAATGCAGCTTCGCTGCGTCCCAAACACCAGCGGGAAGCGCACCCGAACCGACGGCCGGCGCCTCGCGATAGTGGGCTCCAGCCTGGTGTGGGTTCTCGCCGTAGCGCAGGTCGGCGACCTTGTCGAGGCTCAGCACCAGCCTGTCGGGCATCGCACCCGAGCTGACGACCGCGGCCTGATCCGAGGCGCCCCGGCTTCCCTCGTTCGCGGCCGCCGCTGCGGCGGCCGGGCCAGCGTCCCCGGCGAGCTGGCGACGCAGCCAGGCGGCGATGGCAGCGTCGTAAGCGGCCGTGTGCTCGAACGCTTTGAGCGCCAACGCCCGCCGCCTCTCGGCCGAGACGCCTCGTTCCAGCCCCGCCAGGACCTCTGGGTAGTCGTCGGGGTCGACCACCACGGTGACCCATGGGTGGTTCTTGGCCGCCGCACGCAGCATCGCAGGGCCGCCGACGTCGATCTGCTCCAATGCCTCGGCGTAGCTGACGTCCGGCTTGGCGACGGTCCGCTCGAACGGGTAGAGGTTCGAGACGACCACGTCGACGAGCTGGATGTCGTGCTTCGTCAGCTCGGCGAGGTGCGCCTCCTCGCGGCGCGCGAGTATGCCGCCGTGGATCTTAGGATGCAGCGTCTTGACGCGGCCCTCGAGTATCTCGGGGAAGCCGGTCGCGCTCTCGACCGCGGTCACGGTCAAGCCGGCGCCAGCCAGCTCGCGCAGCGTTCCGCCCGTTGACAGCAGCTCGTAGCCCACCCCGGCTAGCGCGCGGGCGAACTCGACGAGACCCCTCTTGTCGTAGACGCTGAGCAGCGCCCGCGGCATCCTACTCGGAGCCCTCCGAGCCGTCGTCGGGGTCTCCAGCGTCGTCGGAGGCCTCGGCCGCATCTGGCTCGCTGCCGGAACCGTCTCCCGAAGCCGCCGCGTCGCCAGCGTCGTCTACCTGCTCGTCGGCCGCGTCGTCCGCAGCGCCGTCCTGCTCGCCGTCGGCCGCATCAGCCTCTCCTGCCTCTTCGTCGGCGGCGTCTGCCTCTTCGCCCACCGGGTCCAGGCCAGCACCGGTGAGGAAGTCGAACTGGTCCTGCAGCCCGAAGAGGGCGAACTCCCTGATGTCGAGACCGGAGCGGACCTCGTCCAGCCACTCGTTCTGCAAGGCGTTGCGGTTGATCGAGATCACCGAGTTCGTGATCTGAGCGCGCACGGCCTCGAGCGGCCTGACGGTCTCGGGCGTGCGCTTGGCGACGAGCACGACGTAGCTCTCGACGGTCTCGACCTCGGACTCGGTGGCGGCGCCGTCGCCCAGCAGCTCGCCGTCCTCGCCCTCGACATCCCCGGTGTCAGCGGCGTCCTCGGCGCCTTCTCCGCCGTCGCTCGGCTCGATCTCGGTGACGATCACGAGCACGTCCGACACCTCCAGCTCGCCGTCGGGCAGGCTCACGAACGCGTCGGTCTGGAACAGCGCGGTGTCTATGTCGGCATCGAGCTGGCCCGGCAGCACCCTACCGAGCACCTCGACGGTGCCGCCGTCCATCTGAGCGATCACGGCGCCGAGCTCCTCACCGGCGATCAGACGAGCCCTGAACGCCTGAGCAGCGGCCGCGGTCGGCAGCTCGACGAGCGTCGCCTCGGCCTCCGCGCTGATGCGGAAGGCCGCGATGTTGGTCTGGTAGTAATCCTGGATCTCGGCCTCGGTGGCGCCGGCGTCGCGCGCGACGTAGTCGCGGGCGGCCTGGGCCACGCCGGCACGGGTGCCGACCAGCGGCACGCCTAGGCTCGCGGCACCCTGGTAGGCGACCTCGGTATCGATCAGCTGCTGCAGCACCGCGGGCTTGAACAGGTTCGCGATCAGGTCCGCCGTCTGCGGCGAGAGCGCCTGCTGGATCTGCGGGTTGAGGTAGGTGGCGCGGGCGAGCTGAGTGCGGGTGATCTCGACCTCACCCACCTGTGCCAGCGTCACGTCGTTGAAGCTCAGAGCGCTGGTGCTGGGGAAGCTGACGTCCGCCTGCGCGCGCAGCCGCTCAAGCTCAGCCTCGACCACACCGGCCTGCTTGGCGGTCAAGGCGTCGTCAGCGACCCTGTCCCTGACCTCCTCGAAAGGCTGAGTCTCCGCCGGCAGGTAGCTGTCGACCTGGATCAGATACACGCCACCCGGCGCCTCGATCACATCGGTGAGGCCGGCGCCGGCCAAGGCGAAGGCGGCGTTCGCCACCGCGGTCGGCAGCGCCGGCCGGCTGACGGGCCGAGGCTCGGTCTCGCCGGCCTGGGCGCCGAGCGCGCCACGGCGGTCCGCGAGCTCGAGGCTGTGCTCGGCCGCCAAGTCGGCGAAGGAGGCGCCGTCCAACACGCGTTCGCGCAGCTCCCGAGCCGTCTCGACGTCCGACACGACGATCTGGCGCGCCACTATCCGCGGCTCGGACTGGTAGTCGAGCGCATGCGAGAGGTAGTAAGCCTCGATCTCCTCATCGGAGACCGTGACGCTGCCGGCGATGCCGTCGTAGAACTTGTTGATCTGAAGCTGCTGGCGCAGGTAAGTGCGGAACGTCTCGTCCGTGAACCCGGACGACCGCAGGATGCTCAGGTAAGCCTGGTCGTTGCCGCGGCCGCTGACGCCACGCGACGAGCGGAAGTCCTCGACGGCCTGCCTGACCTCGCCGCCGGAGACGCTCATGCGGCTCGCGGCCTGGCTCAGCATCCTGTCCCTGATCAACTCGTCGACCAGGATCAGCTCGAGGTCGTCGGCGACCTCACCCTCGGAAACGGCGCTGAACAACGCGTTCTGGCGCGCCGACAACACGGCGGCCTCGCGCACCGTCTCACCGTTGACGATGAGTTGCGGTGTGCCCTGCGCGGCGTTCGCGCCGCCCAGGCCCATGGTTGGCGTGAACGAGATGACCATGCCGACCAGTAGGCCGATGGCTATCAACCACAAGACGATCGTCCTGCTACGTCGAGAGAGCTTCATCAAAGTCCTTCCGATGTCCCGACCGCTCGGTAGCAGCGAGACGCACGCCCGCGAGTCTAACAGACGCGCAGGTGAGGAACAGCCGCATCGCGCCGAGGCGGTGCTATATTGGCAAGGCTGACGGCTCCGAAGGAGCCAACCGCACGTCGCGCGCCCGTAGCTCAGCCGGATAGAGCGTTCGCCTCCGGAGCGAAAGGCCACAGGTTCGAATCCTGTCGGGCGCACCAAACGACCACCAGACGAGCGCCCGCCACCTCAAACAACGCAGCGAAAGGCCACAGGTTCGAATCCTGTCGGGCGCACCAAACGACCACCAGACGA
>CAYYOK010000128.1:0-9474 GCA_964473205.1 uncultured bacterium
ACTTGAGCCGGTCGTGGAAGTCGTAGAGGATCTCGCCGAACGGCACCTCGTAGCGTAGCTCGACGCGCCGGCCGTGGTACTGCATGTCCTTCATGACGCCGCGGCGGTCCTGCAGCAGGCCCATGGCCGCGCCGACGTACTCCTCCGGCAGGAACACCGACAGCGCCACCCAGGGCTCGCTTATCGACTCGAGCCTGTCGGGTGTCGGCAGCTCGCTGGGGTTCTGGACCTCGAACGCGGCGCCATCGGTGGTGACGACCTGATAGACGACAGCCGGCGCCGTCGCGATCAGCGAGAGGTCGAACTCGCGCTCGAGGCGCGCCTGGACGATGTCGGCGTGGAGCAGGCCGAGGAAGCCGCAGCGGAAGCCGAAACCCAGGGCCTCGGAGGTCTCGGGCTCGAAGCTGAAGGCCGCGTCGTTGAGCCTCAGCTTCTCCAGCGCCTCGCGCAGCTTGGGGTAGTCCTCGCCGTCGGTCGGGTAGAGACCGCTGAACACGACGGGCATGGCGGGCTTGAAGCCGGGGATCGGCGTCTTGACGGGGTTCGAGGCGCTGGTGACGGTGTCGCCGATCTGCGTGTCGGCGATCTCCTTGATCCCGGCGGTGAACCAGCCCACCTCGCCGGCACCCAGCACCTCGGCGACCGTGGGCTGCGGACGGAAGAAGCCGACCTTGTCGACCTCGAACTCCTTGCCGGTCGAGAACACCTTGACGATGTCCTTGCTCTTGATCGTGCCGTCGAACACTCTCACGAACGCGATCACGCCCTGGTAGGCGTCGTAGACGGCGTCGAAGATCAACGCGCTCAGCGGCGCGGCCGGGTCGCCGCTCGGTGCCGGCAGGTGCTCGACGATCGCCTCGAGGATCGCGGCGACGTTCTCCCCCGTCTTCGCCGAGACCGGCACGGCGTGGTCGCCGGGAATCCCGATGACCTCCTCGAGCTCCGCGACCGCGGCGGGCACGTCGGCCGCCGGCAGGTCGATCTTGTTGATGATCGGCAGGACGTCCAGGCCGTTGTCCACGGCGAGGTAGGCGTTCTGTATCGTCTGCGCCTCCACGCCTTGCGCAGCGTCGATCACCAGCAGCACGCCCTCGCATGCCCTGAGCGAGCGCGAGACCTCGTAGTTGAAGTCGACGTGCCCAGGGGTGTCGATCAGGTTGAACATGTACGTGCGGCCGTCGTCGGCCTGGTAGTAGAGGCGGGTAGGGGTCGCTTTGATGGTGATGCCGCGCTCGCGCTCGAGCTCGAGGGTGTCGAGCATCTGGTCGCGCTTGTCGCGCTCAGAGACGCTCTGCGTCAGTTCCAGGATGCGGTCGGCCAGCGTCGACTTGCCGTGGTCGACGTGGGCGATTATCGAGAAGTTGCGTATCTCGGCGGTCATATCGCTGTCATGTCCTAATCAGTCAGTCTAGCCCAGCCGCGACTGGCCGAAGTTGCGATAGCGACGGCAGCCTTCTCGCAGGCGTTCGCGGCAACCCGGGCTCAGCGCCGTCCGGCGAAGAAGCGCCTCAGCAACCTGGCGCTCTCCTTGGCCATCAGCCCGCCCTCGACCTCGGGCACGCGCTTCCACCTGCCTATGCGCAGGTCGACGACGCTGCCGAGAGCGCCCTCGCGGACGTTGGCAGCGCCGAACACGACGCGTTCGAGCTGCGTCTGGAGCACCGCACCGAAGCACATCGGGCACGGCTCCAGGGTCACGTAGAGCGTGGCGCCGCTGAGGCGCCAGTCGCCCTCGGCGGCTCCGGCTCGGCGCAGGGCGATCAGCTCGGCGTGGGCGGTGGCGTCGTGACCCACATGCGAGGCGTTGTGAGCCGCCGCGAGCATCTCGCCGTGGCGGACGACCACGGCGCCCACGGGCAGCTCACCGGCAGCCGCCGCCACCTCGGCCTGCTCGAGCGCCAGGCCCATCCAGCGCCTGTCACCCGCCAGGACCCGCGCTTCGCCGCCCTCGCCACCCAGGTCGATCCCGTGCGCGACCGCGACTCCTTCTAGCCACAGCACGTCGCTCCCGGCGGCCAGCAGCCTCAGCGCATCGCGCTCCTCGCGCGGGACCTTCAGGTCGATGAGGAGGTCCGAGACCAGCTTGGTGCCGCCCGGCAGACGGATGCGGTCGCCGCTGGCGCGCTGCCTGAGGGCGAGCTCGCCGTGCTCGAGCAGCAGGCCCGTGACGGCTCTCTCGTCCGGCACGTCGCGCGGCACGCCGCCGCTCAGCTCCAGAGACCGCTGGAGAGCGGCGTGGCTGGCGACGCGCAACGGCAGGCGGCCGTCGCGCTCCGCCTCGCTGACGACCTCGGCGCGGCCGTACGCGATCCGCAGCACCTTGCCTCTGCCGACGCTCCGTCGCCACGGCGCTGCCGAGGTCGGGTCGTCGAGGACGGAGACGCGGCGTAAGGCCGCGCGAGCCTCCTCTAGCAGATCGAAGCGCGGCTCGACGCCCGACGCCTTGAGCAGCCCCGCCAGCGCCGCTCGCTGCAGCGCGGCGGGAGCGGTCGCGACCGCGATCACGCTCAGGCTGGCAGTGCCGTAGAGGCGGGCGGCGACCTCGTCGACGGCGTCCCGCGCCTCCCCCAACCCGGCCGCCGTGCGCGCCAGCTGGGCGGAGGCGTGCGGGTAACGGCTCCTGAGCAGCGGGGTCACCTCGTGCCGCAGCCAGGCGCGCTCCTGGCCGGCCACGTCGGCGTTGCTGGGGTCCTCGCGCCAGGTCTGGCCCAGCTGGTCCAGGTAGCGCCTGAGCGCCTCGCGGCCGACGGTCAGGAGCGGCCGCACGATCTTCCCGCGCCTCGCCGGCATGCCGGCCGGGAATGCGCTGCCGCGCAAGGCCTGGCGCAAGAAGGTCTCCGCCTGATCGTCGCGCGTGTGCGCCACGACTATCGCGTCGGCACCCATCCTTCTGGCAGCGTCGTGCAGGAACCGGTAGCGCACCCGGCGCGCCGCCTCCTCGAGGTTCCAGCGTCGATCGGACGCGACCTGCGCGACGTCGACGGCCGCACTGCGCAGCGGCACCTCGAGCTCCTCGCACAGCTCCGCGACGAAGCGGGCGTCGTCAGCCGAACCCGGCCGCAGGCGGTGGTCGAGGTGGGCCGCGCTGACCTGCCAGCCGCCCTCGCCGCCTCCGCTACCGGCCGCGAGGCTCAGGAGCAGGTGCAGCGCCGCGACCGAGTCGGCGCCGCCCGAGACCGCCACGAGCCAGTTGCTCGTGCCGGGAGCCAGCGCGGCCAACGACCGCCTCATCGCCTCGGCGAGGTTCACGCGTGCATTATCGCAGCCGCCGCCGAGCGCGCTGCGACCGCTGCGTATACTCGCGGCGTGACCGTCACTCTGATCGTGCTGGACTCCGTCGGCGTCGGCGCGCTGCCGGACGCCGAGAGCTTCGGGGACGCGCGCTCCCACACGCTGGATCACATCGCGCAGGCCACCGGCGTCGAGCTCCCCAACCTGCAGCACATGGGCCTGGGCGACATCGCAGGCGTCACCTCGGTGCCGGGCGTGGCCGCCCCCCTGGCCAGCTACGGGCGCCTGGTGGAGCTCTCGCCCGGCAAGGACACCACCACCGGCCACTGGGAGTTCATGGGCGTCGTGCTCGAGCAACCGTTCCGCACCTTCGAGCGCTTCCCCGAAGCTGTCATGGCGGCGTTCGACGCGGCCACCGGCCGCGGTCACCTCGGCAACTACCCGGCCTCTGGCACGGTCGTGCTCGACGAGCTCGGCGAAGAGCACCTCGCCACGGGCTTCCCGATCGTCTACACCAGCGCCGACAGCGTCTTCCAGGTGGCGGCGCACGTGGAGGTGGTACCGCTGGAGACGCTCTACGCCTGGTGCGAGGCGGCCCGCGCCATCCTCGTCGGCGAGCACGCCGTCGCCAGGGTGATCGCCAGGCCGTTCGCCGGCGAGCCCGGCGCCTTCGTGCGCCTCGGCGACAAGCGCCACGACTACTCGGTGGCGCCGCCGCCCAACGTCCTGGACGCTCTGAAGGCCGCCGGCCGCGAGGTCATAGGCGTCGGCAAGATCCCCGACATCTACGCCCACCGCGGCTTCACGCGCGAGGTCCCCTCCGGCAGCAACCTCGAGGGCGTCGACCGCACGCTCGAGCTGATGCGAGAACGGCCTCGCGGGCTGGTGATGACCAACCTCGTCGAGTTCGACTCGCTCTACGGACACCGCCGCGACGTGGCGGGCTACGCGCGGGCGCTGGCAGAGTTCGACGCCAGGCTGCCCGAGCTGCTGGCGGCCTGCGCTCCCGGTGACGTCCTCATGCTCGTCAGCGACCACGGCAACGACCCGACCTGGCACGGCACCGACCACACCCGCGAGCACGGGTTGCTGCTGGCGTACGCGCCGGGCCAGCCTGGCGTCGATCTGGGCACGCGCGCCTCGTTCGCGGATGTCGGCGCTACCGTGGCGGAGCTGCTCGGCGTCGGCTGGGAAGGTGCTGGCGAGAGCTTCGCGGACGCGGTGCTGAGGACGTAGGCGAGTCGGCGGCTTCTGGGAACGGGTCAGGGACGCATGGGCGGTGCCGGACAGAGCCTGAGAAGGGAAGTCGGCGTGTTCGGCGCGGCCATGATGGGACTCGGTTCCATCATCGGAACGGGCGTTTTCGTCTCCATCGGCATCGCAGCAGGGATCGCGGGGCCGTCGGTCGTCCTCGCGATCGCGATCGGTGCGGTGGTCGCGACCTTCAACGGCCTTTCGAGCGCGCAGCTCGCGGCCAACCATCCCGTGTCGGGAGGCACTTACGAGTACGGCTACCGCTACCTGAGCTCCTGGTTCGGTTTCACCGCGGGCTGGTTGTTCCTGCTGGCGAAGAGCGCGTCGGCCGCGACCGCCGCCCTCGGCTTCGCCGGCTACGTACTCAACGCGTTCGGTTCGGAGAGCCGCGCCTGGCTCGTCCCGGGTGCCATCCTGCTCGTCTCGGTCCTAACGCTGGTCGTGCTCGCGGGAGTTCGCCACTCGAGCCGCACGAACATCGTCATCGTCACCATCACTTTAGCCAGCCTCGCCTTCTTCGTCATCGCCGGCATGCCTGCTGTCCTCGGTGGAGGAGCGGCCAACTTCGCGCCCTTCTTCGACCCTCAGGAGGGACGCGGCAGCCTCTCTGCTCTCCTCTACGCCGCTGCGCTGATGTTCGTGGCGTACACGGGGTACGGACGCATCGCCACGCTCGGCGAAGAGGTGCGCCAGCCCCGCAGCACCATCCCCAGGGCGATCGTGGCCGCGCTGATGGCCGCGCTGGTCGTGTACGGAGCGGTGGCGATCGTCGGAGTCGGCGCCGCCGGAGCAGATGGCCTGTCCGCTGCGGACAGCCGCGCCGCCCCTCTCGAGGTCGCGGCTCGCGGCTTCGGCGTTCCGCTCGCGCCCCTCGTACTCGCCATAGGCGCGATCACCGCGATGATAGGGGTCCTACTGAACCTGCTCCTCGGCCTGTCGAGGGTGTTGCTGGCCATGGGACGAAGACGTGACATGCCCGCGCGGCTCGGCAGTCTCGATGCGTCTGGCCGCACGCCTACAGCCGCCGTGATCGTCGTCGGCGCTCTCGTGGCAGGGCTGGCCGCCATCGGCGATGTCAGGACGACCTGGTCCTTCAGCGCGTTCACCGTCCTTGGTTACTACGCCATCACCAACCTGGCAGCCCTGGTACTGCCGAGCGAAGACCGCTACTACCCGCGTTGGGTAGCGGCGGCAGGCTTGACTAGCTGTGTCGCGTTGGCGTTCTTCGTGGATGCGGCCGTGTGGATCACCGGGCTAGGGCTCGTTGGAGTGGGTCTCGTCTGGCACGCAGTCGCGTTGTCGCTGAGGCGCCGGTGACCTCGCACCGGCGGCGGGCATCGCCTCGGGCGCGGGCGAGACCTTCGCGGTAGAACTCGGGGAAGCTACCTCACCGGCCTCAGACTGAAGGTGGTCGCGACGACCCCGTAGACGAACCTGGTGACCATGACAGCGGTGTAGGCGAAGAAGTCGGGCGGCGTCACCGCCAGGAACAATAGCCCGACGAAGGCGGCGCCATGGATGACTTTCGCCTTGACCGTCTTGGGAGAAAAACGCCTAAGAAGCAGCCCGACCACGGCTCCTGCGGTCAGCGGAGCGAACCACTGCATGAACGGACTCACCACCCCGATACCCCTGGCGCGAAGGTAGGTGCTCGATGCCGTACAGGGCCAGGGACTTTGCTACCGCTGCCGCCTGCCAGACCGAGGCTTCACGCCTCGTCGACGCCGAACCTCGCCATGAGCCACCCGGCCAAGAAGGCCCCCTGAGCGGCGCGTACCCATGGCGCAAAGTGCACGTGGTCGACGTAGAGGTCGGCTAGGTCGGCCGTACCGCGGGTACTGCCAAGGCCACCCGCCTCGACCTCACTCCCGCCAACGTCGCCGAGCGCCAGGGTGAGGGCATGGAGATCGACGACGGGCACGCCAGCGGCAAGCATCAGATCGGTCGCGGCGGCGTTGTAGCGAACTACGTCCGCCTGCACCCGGCCGAACGCGAGGCTGGCGCCCGCTTCGGCGTGAGTAGGGTCGTGAACGGGCGTGGTAGTACACCAGACCAGCCGCGCCGGCGAGTCCGACAGCAGCTCGACGATCTCAGCTAGGTTGTGTCGGTAGGTCCCGAGCGGCACCTGATGCCTGCCGCTCTGCTTATCCACCTTCAGGTCGTGGAGTCCACAGTTGAGCAGCACGACATCGGCGGTCGCCAGCGCCTGAGGGCGTGACCGGAGGTAGGCGAACACCATGCCGGAGTCGCCGGCGTTCTCACCGAACGGTCCGTGGGGATAGTCGAGCGAGGCCGACTGAGCCGCCCTGCCACGCGCCGGCCCGTCCGCAGAGACGTGGTTCGAGGTCGCGGCTCCCTCGACGACGGCCTCGGCCGCCTTGCGCCGGTAGGCCAGGCTCCCGGCGAGGAAGCGCTCGAGGTAGGGACCGTAGTGCAGCGAGATGCTATCGCCGATGACGAACACGCTGGGCAGACTAGGCGGTGACCCGACCCGGTCCGGCGATGGCAAGCCCGCCATGCGCTAGCAGAGCGCGCCGCCGACACGAGGTCGGCGGCGCGCGAGACGAAGAGGCTCAGCGGGCACAGGCCCGCCGGCTCACTGGTCGACCAGCTCGATCAGCGCTTCCTGCACGCCGTCGCCGCGGCGCGACACCAGCTTGAGGATGCGGGTGTAGCCGCCGGGACGGTTGGCGTAGGACGGCGCGATCTCGTTCATGAGCTTGCGCTGGACGTCCTGGTCGAAGATGTCGCGGGCGATGAGGCGCCTGGCGTGCAGGTCGCCGCCGCGCGCGGTGGTGATCAGCTTCTCGACGAACGGCTGCAGGTTCTTCGCCTTGCTCAGCGTCGTCTTGATGCGGCCGTGCTTGAACAGCGCGGTCGCCTGGTTGCGAGCCAGCGCGGTGCGGTGGCTGCTCGAGCGGCTGAGCTTGCGGCCGGATGACAGGTGTCGCATGTCGCGCCTACTCCCTTAGCTTGAGCCCGCGCTCGGCGAGCCGTTCCTTGATCTCTTCGAACGACTTCTCGCCGACGCCGCCGACCTTCTTGAGCTCGCGCTCCGAGAGGGCGAGCAGGGCGTTGACCGAGTCGATGTTGTCCTCTTGCAGCGAGTGCAGCACGCGGCTCGAGAGGTTGAGGCTCTCGAGGCTCAGCACTTCCTGACCGGCGGGAGCAGCGGTCTCCTCCGCCGGCTTGGAGGGCGCGACGTAGACGGGCATCTGCTCCTCGACGCCGTTGCCACCCTCGCCGTTGAAGACGTTGAGCTGCTCGCGCAGGGTGGCGACGGCCTGATCCAAGGCGTCGCGAGGATCGATGCTGCCGTCGGTCCAGACGCGCAGGTGCAGGCGGTCCCAGTCGGTGCGCTGACCGACGCGGGTGTCCTCGACGCGGTAGGCGACGCGCCTGATCGGCGTGTACACCGCGTCGACGGGGATCGAGTTGATGCGGTCCTTGGTGCCGTGCACCTCGGCGGGCACGTAGCCCGTGCCGCGCTCGACCCTGACCTCCATCACCAGCTTGCCGCCTTTGGCGAGCGTGGCGATGTGAAGGTCGGGGTTGACGACCTCGGCGTGCGAGGGGACCTCGAAGCTGCCGGCCGTGACGTTGCCGGGGGACTCGGCGCGCAGGGTCAGCGTGGCCGAGTCGTCCTCGTGGAGCTTCACCACGAGGTCCTTGAGGTTGAGGATGATCTGCATGACGTCCTCTTTGACCCCATCGATGGTGGAGAACTCGTGCAGGACGTCTTCGATGTAGACGCTGGTCACGGCCGTGCCGGGGATCGACGACAGCAGGATGCGCCTGAGCGGGTTGCCTAGGGTGACCCCGTAGCCGCGCGGCAGCGGCTCGACGACGAACTCGCCGTAGTCACCAGAGATGCTGGACTTGAAATCAGGTATGACTTGCACCGGTACCTCCTCGGTAGCGACTCTCGAGCGTTACGCCGCTCAGCGCGAGTAGTACTCGATGACCTGCAGCTCGTTGACGGGGACGACGATGTCCTCGCGCGAGGGGCGGTGCAAGAACCTGCCCTTGAGGGTCTCGGGATCGAACTCGAGCCACGGGCTGAGCTTGCCGCGCCTACGGTCCTCGACGTTGGCGTGGATGAACGGGTTCTTCTTGGCCTTGGCGGCGACCTCGATGGTGTCACCGGGCTTCAGGCGGTAGGACGGGATGTCCACGCGCTTGCCGTTGACGAGGATGTGGCCGTGAGCGACGAACTGACGCGCCTGACGCCTGGTGTACGCGATGCCGAGGCGGTAGACGACGTTGTCGAGGCGCGACTCGAGCAGCTGCAGGAAGACCGAGCCGGTCGAGCCTTCCGCCTTGGCGGCCTCGGCGAAGAGGTTGCTGAACTGCTTCTCGCTCATGTTGTAGTAGAAGCGAAGCTTCTGCTTCTCGCGCAGACGCACCCCGTAGTCGCTGGGCTTGCGGCGCCGGCGCTGGCCGTGCTGGCCCGGAGGGTACGGGTGGTTCTCCATGTAGCGCTGCACCTTCGGCGTCTCGGCCAGGTTCGCGCCCTCGCGTCTGCAGATCTTTACGATCGGTCCTCTGTATCGACCCATGTTTCTCCTTCTAGCTCCGTTCAGTGGACAGGTCCACTAAACGGATGCGAGGCCCTGACTCAGGGGCGCTTCCGCTTCTTGGGGCGGCAGCCGTTGTGCGGTGACGGGGTGTCGTCGATGATGCTGCGGACGTTGACGCCGGTGGCCTGGATCGACCGGATCGCCTGCTCACGGCCGGAACCGGTGCCGCGGATCACGATGTCGACCTGCGAGATGCCCATGTTCTGAGCCTTGCGAGTGGCATCGGCGGCGGCGAGCTGGGCGGCGTACGGGGTGCCCTTCTTCGAGCCCTTGTAGCCGATCGAGCCGGCCGAGGACCAGGCGACGGTGTTGCCGTCGACGTCGGTGATGGTGACGATGGTGTTGTTGTACGAGGCGTGGATGAACGCCTTGCCTTCGGTGAGGCTGCGCTTGACCCGCTTCTTGGTGG
>CAYYOK010000129.1:0-9416 GCA_964473205.1 uncultured bacterium
CGGGTCAGCTCGCCCCACACGGCCTCGGCGTCGTCGGGGCGGCAGAAGATCTCGAAGCCGTCCTCGCCGGTGTAGCCGGTGCGGCTGAGCCTGACGGGGCAGCCGGACAGGGTGGAGGAGACCACCGAGTTGCGCTTCAGGGTCGTCAGGTCGTCCTCGACCAGGCGGCCGAGCAGCAGCGGGGCGTTCGGGCCCTGCAGCGCGAGCAGCCCCCACTCGCTGGATTCGTCGACGATGGTGACCTCGCCACCCTCGGCGAGGTAGCGCAGGTGGTCGACGACGACGCCGACGTTCGAGGCGTTCGCGACGACGAGGTAGTCCGCCTCGCCCTCGCGATAAAGAAAGATGTCGTCGACCAGCCCGCCGCGCGCGTTCGGCAGCATGCTGTACTGCCCGCGGCCGACGCGGAGCTTGGCGGGGTCGTTCAGCGTGGCGTAGCTCAGGAAGTCAAGCGCCTCCACGCCCGTCACCCGGATCTCGCCCATGTGGCTGACGTCGAACAGCCCGGCGTTGGAGCGAACTGCCAAGTGCTCCTCGTTGATGCCTCCCGGGTACTGGATCGGCATCTCGAAGCCCGCGAAGTCGACCATCCTGGCCCCGAGCTGTAGGTGAGCGTCGTGTAGCGGCGTGCGCTTCATCAACGCGAAGATAACACGCCCTTTGTAGCGTCTCCCGCGCTGGAACGCTCTGGGCTAGACGGGTTGCGAGGCTTTCTGAGCGAGCTTCTCGAGCACGAGCGTCGAGACGGCGCGCAGCGGCTCGAAGACGCCCTGGAACTCGGCGGCGACGGCCTCGAACGACGGCACCTCGCGCTGCGGGTCGAGCACGTGCATCACCGTGTCCATCGGCAGGGCCTCGGGCAGGTCGCGTTTGTTGACCTGGATCACGAACGGCACCTGGCCGAGGATCAGGTTGTACTCCTTGAGGTTCTCGCGCAGGTTGCGCAGGCTCTCGGCGTTGGCGCGCAGGCGGTCGGGGGCGGAGTCCGCGACGAACACGACCCCGTCGACCCCTCTGAGGATCAGCTTGCGCGAGGAGTTGTAGAACACCTGCCCCGGCACCGTGTAGAGGTGGAAGCGCGTCTTGAAGCCGTTGACCTTGCCGAGGTCGAGCGGCAGGAAGTCGAAGAACAGCGTGCGCTCGTCCTCGGTCGCGAGCGAGACCATCTCGCCCTTCGACTCGGCCGGGACCTGCTCGTAGATCTGCTTCAGGTTCGTCGTCTTGCCCGACAGGCCGGGGCCGTAGTAGACGATCTTGAAGTTGATCTCGCGGGCGTTGAAGTTGATCGTGCTCATCGTTCCCTCTGTCCGAAAAGCCCGTCGAGCAGCGCTGCGGTGTTGCTGCTCCACTCCTGGTCGAACTCGAGCGTCGGCGCGCTCTCGTCCGAGGCTTCTATCGCCTGGCGGATCTCGACGGCCGCCTGCTTGGTCGCGACCTTGACTCGACCCAGCTGGGCGTTCGAGTCGAACACGGCGACGAGCAGAGCCTCGTCACCGAGCTCTTCGATGAAAGTGCCGACCTCGGAGCCCTGCTGAACGGTCTCCTTGAACCCGTCCTCGCCGAACAGCTTGGCGATGGCGCGGTTGGCCGAGTAGTTGGAAGCGATGAGCGTGGCGAGCGAGTCGAGCGAGGGAGGCTTCGGCGCCCACAGGGCGCGAGCATGCAGCAGCACGAAGCCCTTCCGGTCGATGATCAACGCATAGCGCGCGCGGCTCTTGGCGAGCAGCTCGTGCAGCAGTCCATCGACTCGGTCGAACGTGGCCCCATAAAGGTCGAGCGAGGGCTCGATCATCGACGGCCACTGTAGCAGGGGAGGTCGTGGTGCCGGCGTTGAACAGGCCACTATGTTGCGGTTGTTGTCGTCTCGGCTGGGGTCTCGGTTGTGCTCTCGGTTCTCGGGGTGGGTCGCGGTGTCGGTTCGCAGGACCCCTACGGTAGGCAGTTGCCTACACCGTGTTGGCTCTGATCGACGGAGCCGCCTGGGATCGGTTCGCGGGACCCCTAAGCTAGGCAGTTGCCTACACCGTGTTGGCTCCGATCGACGAAGCCACCTGGAGTCGGCTCGCGGGAGCCCTAGCCTAGGCTTGTGCCTAGCGTAGGGGTACACGCAGACACACCCCACGCTCTGATCCAACTCGACCGTCGCGCTAATCCAACACGACCGTCACGGGCTCCGAACCGGCGAGCCTGATCTCCCGACCCCGCACCAGCAGGGTTGCGGCGGGTCCGCTACGGAGCTCGAAGGTCGCGGACCCCGGCTCGATCGTCACGCGCACCTGCGAGCCGGCGTTGCGCACGGTGAAACCCAGCTCCGTCCAGCCGGCCGGCGGGCGCGGGTCGAAGCGCAGGACGCCGCCGTCGTCGCGCATCCCTCCGAAGCCGGCCACCAGCGCCTGGTACGCGCCGCCCGTCGAAGCGATGTGCACTCCGTCGGCCGTGTTGGCGTGCAGGTCGGCGAGGTCGACGTACAGCATGCGCTCGAAGTAGGTCATGGCGAGGTCCTGGTAGCCGACCTCAGCCGCGATGATCGACTGCACCGCCGCGGAAAGCGTCGAGTCGCCGGTGGTGAGCGGGTCGTAGAAGTCGAAGTCGGCGCGCTTCTGCGCCTCATCGAAGAGCCGCCCATGCAGATACAGCGCGAGCACCAGGTCTGCCTGCTTGAGCACCTGGTGCCGGTAGATCACCAGCGGGTGGTAGTGAAGCAGGAGCGGACGCTTCTCGGGAGGCGTGCCGGCGATGTCCCAAGGCTCGCGCTCGAGGAAACGCGCGTCCTGGACGTGTACGCCGCGCTGCTCGTCGAAGGGTAGCGCCATGGCGTCGGCGGCGCGGCGCCACGCGGCCGGTTCGGCGGGGTCGATGCTCAGGCGCTCGATCAGGTCGCTGTGGGCTCCAGGATCAGTGTTAGCGAGGTCCTCGACCAGGTCGGCCGCGAAGCGCAGGTTGAACGCCGCCATCAGGTTCGTGTAGAAGTTGTCGTCCACCACGGCGCTGTACTCGTCAGGGCCGGTGACGGCGTGGATGTGGAAGGTCTCGCGGGTTGCCGTGTCCCTGGGCGCTGGCCGAGCCGCGGTCACGGGCGCGGGCGCGAAGAACCCGAGGGTAGCCCACATGCGGGCCGTCTCCACGGCTATGTCGGCGCCATAGGCAGCGATGAAGTCGCGCTCGGCAGTCGCCCAGAGGTACTTGGCCACGGCGTAGGTGATGTCGGCATCGATGTGGTACTGCGCTGTTCCTGCCGGGTAGTAGGCGGAGGCCTCCTCGCCGTTGATCGTCCGCCAGGCGAACAGCGCGCCCGCCTCGTTCATGGTCGCGGCGCGGCGGCGGGCGGCGGGCAGCAGCGAGTGCCTGAACTCGAGGGCGGCGCGCGCCATCTCGGGACGGCTGTGGATCAGGTAGGGGAGGACGTAGATCTCGGTGTCCCAGAAGTAGTGCCCCGAGTAGCCGCTGCCGGTGACGCCCTTGGCGCTGATCCCGCGGCCGTCGGCGCGCGCGGCGGCTTGGAGCAGTTGGAACAGGTTCCAGCGCACGGCCTGTTGGATCGCCGGCTGGCCCCCGATGCGTATGTCCGCATCGTCCCAGAATGTGTCGAGCCAGCGCCGTTGCCGGGCGAACAGCTCGTCAGCGCCGAGCGCAGCGGCTTCCGAGAGGGTGCTGGCGCAGGCGGCCAGGAGGCCGTCGAGATCGGCGGCGGCGCCGTCGTGGTACGCGACCAGCTTGTGAAGCTTCGCGGTCTCTCCTCGGCGCAATGCCAGGTCGAAGGTGGTCTCGGTCCGCTGGGGTGTCGCGTCGGCAGTGACTCGCGCAGGTCCGACGCTGCTCAAGCCGTGCTCGGCCATCACAGCGACGCCCAGCTCGGAGCCCCGCGTAGCGTGCACGAGATGGGCCCGCGCACCTGCGGGATGGGCCCGCGCGCCCACGGCCCCGTGCCGCTGCGGTTGGAGCGCGCCAGTCATGTCCTCTGAGCGGCGGGGGTCGAAGGTGGTTGGGCCGCCCCCGTCGCTAGGCATCTGCCTATCCAGCAGCAGCGAGCGCAGCGTGATCCTGACGTCAGCATCGAGCGCGGTCACCATGTACTCGATCAGAGCCAGGTGTCTGGACTCGAAGCTGACCATGCGCCGCGAGCGCACCTCGAGCCGCTTGCCGCTCGCGAGTCGCCACACCAGGCGTCGGTCCAGCGTGCCCGCGGCCATGTCCAGCACGCGCTCGTAGTCGTCCAGAGCGCTCGTGTCGGGATCGAACCTCTCACCATCGGCCTCCAGCTCGATGGTCTTCGCGTCGGGGAGGTTGAGGATCGTCTGCCCGACCTCGGCGAAGCCGTACGCCGCCTCGGGGTAGCGGATCGGCCAGGTCTCGTGGAAGCCGTTGATGAAGGTGCCGTGCTCGTGCGCCTCGCCGCCCTCCTCAGGGTTGCCGCGCAAGCCGAGATAGCCGTTGCCGAGGGCGAACACCGTCTCGAGCTGTCCCCGGCGTGCTGCGGTCGGTCTGGCGCGTTCGATCAGGCGCCACTCGTCGACGGGGTAGAGGCGGCGGTCGAGCGGTCCTGTCGCTACCGCGTCGACCAGCTCGGCGAGGTCGCTCACGACGATGTCGGCGCCCGCAGCGATCAGCTCTGGAACGCCGGCACCCCGGTCGACGCCGACCACCAACCCGAAAGCGCCGCGCCGGCCGGCCTCCACACCGGAAAACGCGTCCTCGACGACAACCGAGCGCCCAGCCTCGACCCCAAGCAGCTCCGCGGCCCGCTCGTAGGTGGCCGGGTCCGGCTTGCCCGCCAAGCCCTCGGCTGCAGCCGCGACCCCGTCGACCACGACCGAGAACCTCTGGTCCAGTCCCGCCGCCGCCAGCACCCGTGCGGCATTGCGCGAGCTCGACACGACGGCCACCCGCGTCCCGCGCTCCTCGAGCCGGTCGAGGAGCGCCACGGAGCCCGGGTACGGGGCCACGCCCTCCTCGGCGAGGATGCTGTTGAACAGCTCGTCCTTGCGGTTGCCGAGGCCGCACACGGTGTCGGCCGTCGGTGGGTCAGCAGGGTCGCCCCAGGGCAGCTCGATCCCGCGCGAGCGCAGCAGGTGCGCCACGCCCTCGTAGCGCGGCTTGCCGTCGATGTGGTCGAAGTAGTCCTGTGCCGAGTAAGGCGCGGCCCCGCGTGCGGCCAGGTAGTCGTCGAACAGTGCCGCCCACGCGCGCATGTGCACCTCGGCCGTGGGGGTCAAAACTCCGTCGAGATCGAACAGGACCGCAGCGAACCGCGACAGGTCGGGCAGCTCGCTGCGCTCCCCGCCGTCGCGGGGCAGGACCGGCTTGGTCATGCGTCACGATAAGGGACCGAGTCGTCGGTGGAGGCTACGGGCAGGTCACAGCGCTTCCTGCCGCGCGAAGCTCCAGACCGCCGCCGCTAGCACCACCGGTATCCAGGCGAACGTGGCCGCGATCGGCAGCGCCGAGACGATGCTCTCGCCCGCCGCGGCCTGGACGATCGCGCCGGTCAGCTCCCAGGGAAGCGGCAGCCTGCCGCCTAGCTTCGGCAGCAGAACCGGAACGACGTCGTACAGCAGCGCCGCGCCGATCGGCACGCCGACGACCAGCGCCCGACTGTCGAAAGCGGTGCCGAGCAGGGTCACCAGCGCGACCGTGAAAGCGTGCGCCAGAGCGGCCATGCCTGCGGCGGCCAGGAAACCGCCAGCCGGCCACGGAGCGCCGGTCTCGATCGAGAGCAGCAGGTAGAGGCAGGTCCATGGGCCGAGGACGAACACGACTTGAACGGCGAGCAGGTGAGCCAGGTACTTGCCCACGACGATGCCGGAGCGGCTGACCGGTTTGACCAGCAGCCACTCGAGGGTGCCGGACCGGCGCTCGTCCAGCATGGCTCCTTGCGTCAGCACGGCGATGCCGATGGTGGACAGCGTCATCGCGAAGCCTACGAACTGCGGGAAGACCACCCCGACGTCGGTAGCGGCAGGACCGAGGCCGGCGCCGCTGCTCTCGACTCGGGCAGCGACCCGCAGGAAGGTCCAGAGGATGCCGGTGAGCGCCCCTGACCAGACGGCCAGCCGCGCCCACCAGCGACGGCCACGCCACCACAGGCGCGATTCGTGGTGGAAGACGTTGGCTAGCCCCGACCACCAGCCGATGGCGGTGGGCGGTCGGTAGGGACTCACGGCGCTCGTAGTGGTCATGTCACTCCCGCCTCGGGCATGTGCGGTCGCTCGTCGAGAACGCGTGCTCGCTCATCGAGCACGCGCACGAAGGCCTCCTCGAGCTCGAGCCGGACGCGGCCGAAGTCGAGAACGCTGACATCCGGGTCGGCGAGCACCAGGCGCAGCAGGCCGGCCTCGGCCTGCTCCTCGTCGAGCGCGGTCACGACCCAGTCGGCGACTCCGTCGGTCGAGCGTAGGTCCGCGTTCCTGACCCAGGCCTGCTCGCGGACCCTCGCCAAGACGTCGTCGGTCGGTCCCCGCGTTCGGAGCCGGTAAGCGACTCCCTCTATGCTCGCCAGCAGCTCCTCGAGCCTGGCTTGGCGCGCCACCACGCCGCGGTCGATGATCGCGACCGTGTCGCTGACGCGCTGCACGTCGTCGAGGATGTGCGTCGAGAAGACCACCGTGGTGGTCGCTCGCAGCCGCTGCAGCAGGACCAGCACGTCCCTGCGACCGAGAGGATCGAGGCCGGCCGCCGGCTCGTCGAGGATCAGCAGGCGCGGCTCATGAAGCTGCGCTTGCGCGATGCCGAGACGCTGCCGCTCGCCGCCGGAGAAGACCCCGACCGGGCGGTCGGCACGCTCCTCCAGACCGGCGATCTCTATGGCCGCGTCGATCCTGCGTTCGAGCAACGCACCTGCCCGGTAGAAGAACCGGCCGATGAAGCGCAACGTCTCCCTGGCGCTCAGGTCCGGGTAGAAGCGCGGCTGCTGCGGGAGGTAGCCGACGAGGTGTCGCAGCTCGGGATGCCCCAGCGGGAGGTCGAGAACGTTGGCGTGGCCGCCCGTAGGTTGCAGGAGGCCCACCAGCATGCGCAGGGTGGTGGTCTTGCCGGCGCCGTTCGGACCGAGCAGGCCGAAGATCGAGCGCTCCGGCACGACCAGGTCGACCGAACGCACGGCAGCGACAGGACCGAAGCGCTTGGCAAGCCCCTGCGCTGCGATGGCAGGGGGCGGTGCCGTGGTCGTAGAAGCGCTCATCTGGCCTCGGGCTCACCGTAGTCAGCCGGCTGCCCAGCGCACCAGGGTCATACGTAATGCGGCTCAGCCGAGGCGGAGGCTCGGCATGCAGGTCGCTTGCGAGGCAGCAGGCGCGTGGGCGATAATCTATAGGCTTGGTCGGGCCCGGCCCGGCCGGCAGCTCGGCGATGTAGCTCAGCCGGTCAGAGCGCACGACTCATAATCGTGAGGTCCGGGGTTCGAGCCCCCGCATCGCTACCACGTCGAAGGACGCGGCCTCTTCGGAGCCGCGTCCTTAACTCTTTCACCGACGTATCCATTTCGCCTGAATAGGGCTCAAGTGGCTAAGTAGGTATTCGCGCGGCCAAAAGTGTTATGCGGGCAGTACTGCTTACTTAGGCGCTCAACCGTAGGGATCACGGCTTCGAGCGGCTGGCCGGCTTGCGCTTCTTAACGACGCGTTTACCGCCCGACTTCTTCACAGCCTTCTTGCCAACCGGCTCATCGCTAGGGGTCTCTGACGCCGCTTCAAGCTTGAGAGTCACTGGGTCTATGGAGAAGTAACTGCCGATCTGGTAGATAGGCAGCGTCAGGGCCTTGAATCCTGCTCTTCGGGTTAGGTCGGCAACCAGTTCTCTGAGGTACGGGTAAATCACTACTGGACCGATTTGCGCAGCCATGTCGGCAAGAGCTTCTTCAGTGTTTTCGGGCGGAATCTCTGGAAACGTTACCGTTAGGATGGTGCCTGCTTGAACCTGAATGACCGCAACATCGGGCTCAACCACCTCAAGGCTCAGCATCACCGCAACCTGATCAGGGGCAGGACGCAACGCGTTGAAATCGAATGCGACCCCTGCTTCACCGACGTCCTTCTTGTCCAGGACGATATCGAGGCGCTTGAAGCTCAAGTCAATCAGCTCGACCGTTCCAGGGTCTATCTTCCATGCCCCAACTCTCCCAGGGTCAGCGCTAGTAGCCTGCGGTGACATGGCCCTCCCATCGAGACGACGAGACCGAACTTGGCCTCTTGGCGTCAGGAGCAGAGAATGCGAACTGGATCAATTCCTCTGGGCCTCTCGACGGCCGCCCCCTCACAAACGCCTCGTCCTCACGACGGCGTGACTGGTAGACCACCACGAAGCGCTCGGGCATCCTTGAAGGTGAATGCGGGCTTTCTTCGATTCGGTCGTCACCTACGATCACAGTCGAGACGGCCTTGTTCGAGCTCACATCTACTAGGGCGATATCGAGCCGGCAGCCCACCGCTGCCGCGTACCGCTTCAGGCTCCTGAGGCTGAGCGACGCTCCTGCTTCGCCCTCAATCTGAGCGACACGCGGCTCCGAGACACCCATTCTTTCAGCCACAACCCTCTGACTTAGGTTGGCGGCCCGCCGCGCCTCCCGAAGAGCTTCACCAATGGTATCTCCAATGGCCTTTCGGTACAGCTCGGCGAACTCTGCGTCCTGCTCGACTCGTTCCGACAGTGCCTTCTTGCTGAATCCCTTTCTGCTCGTCATGTCCATTGCCTCCTCGGTGCCATCCGCTATATCTCATGAGCTCCTCGGCTCTTCCAGTTCTCGCGGCACGCTTTGGCGTATCTAAGGACTTGCCTACTTGGTTTGTGACCCTCTTTGAGTTCTCCACAGGCGATCGTGTATTCCGCTGGGCCGGACTGCCAGTAATAGAAGCGGATCGCGCGCTTCTGGCAGTGGTCAATCAGTTCCCAAAGCGGGGTACCTTTGAGCGACTTGGCGAATCGGGTCTTGGCAAGACTAGGTCCGTTGTCGGCTAACCTCTCTAAGAGGAGATAGGCCTTCACTCCGCAATCCCCAGTGAGGCCATCTAGGAATTCCTGTGTTCGGCACTCGTCCCCGTCCTCGTAATAGAGAACTGTGTATAGGCTTGGCATCCCTACATCCCAACCTTAGCTTTTTCTAAGGTGCCGGGCTAAGAGTATTACACACGAGACAATGTCAAGTGAAGTCCCTTGGTGACCATGCGCACGCACGATGTTGTTCGGCAACGCCTACTTGCTCACGAAGTAGAAGAGCAAGAACCCCGCGATCGCACCGACCCCGGCGAGGACCATCCTGACGCGCTTGTTCAAAGCCTCACCTTATGCCGTCGACGTTGATGAACGGCACGGCAGCCCCAGGGATCATCGTCGTGGGCAGGAAACCGTTCCAGCGCTCGGCGGTCACCAGCGAGACCAGGTCGGGGTTGTCGCGCAGCGCCTCGCCGCGGGCGCGGATGGCGGAG
>CAYYOK010000130.1:0-9311 GCA_964473205.1 uncultured bacterium
GCTCGGGTTGTCGGAGGGCACGGTGCGCAACTACCTCTCCGAGGCGATCGGGAAGTTGGGGGCATCCAACCGTGTGGAGGCGGCGCGCATCGCTCGGGACAAGGGGTGGTTGTGAGGCTCAGGAAGGCGCGTAGACGTCCTGGAGCGACCAGGTGATGATCCGACCACCGTAGCCCCTGACCGTCTCCATGAACCTCTCGTCGAAGCCCGCCGCCGAGAGGAACAGGATGGGACCGCCGTTCAGGGCCTCGTGCGCCCACCTCTGACCGGCGTCGGCCGCGCGCCTGAGGGCGTCCAGGTGGTCGTAGAAGACCTGCGACCCGACCGGCGACCGCGTGAACTTGACCGAGCCGGTCATCACCCCGCCGTCGGCGAGGGGTGCCACGACGTCGACCTCGATGGAGCGCCTGCTGGCGTCCTGGCCTTCCCACCTGCTCCAACGCTGGACCAGCGGCAGTCCCCGTGCCGAAGCCAGCCTGTCGTACGTGTTCGCGGCGAAGCGCTCGAACTCCAGCCCGAGGTACGTGTCCAAGCGAGGCGCAACGACCTGGTCGTAGACGTCCAGCGGGTCCGCGCGCTCCAGCAGCGACGCGTAGGGCGTGACGAACACGTGGAAGAAGCGCAGCGCCGGGTCGGCGACGCGGTAGCGAACGGGCTCCTTCGGCCCCCGCCCTATGTTCTCGACCACCTCGAGCAGGCCGACCTCTACCAGCCTGTCGAGTCGCCGCACCAGGGAAGCGTCGGCCTTGAGGCCGGTCGAGTCAGCGATGCGCGGCCTCGTCGTGGCGCCGGCCGCCACAGCCCTGACGATGGCGTTGTAGGCCGCAGGGTCCCCCAGCCCCTCCTCCTGGGCGATCAGGGTCTCGAGCTGGATGCGGATCGTGCCCTGGGGCGAGAGGAGGTGGGGCGCCACGTTCGAGCGGAGGTCGAGGGCGGGGTCCAGGACCGCCCAGTAGGCCGGCGTTCCCCCGAGGACGCCGTACCCCGCGGCGCGCTCCCTGAGGTCCCACCCAGGCACGAACCGTGCGGTGTCGTACGGGGTGAGCGGCCGGACGCGCAGGTGCGTCGCGAGGCGCCCGTACAGCGGGGCGCCACCGGAGGCCAACGACTCCATCGTCGAGACCGCGGAGCCGCTCAGCACGAGTGCGAAAGGCCTCTCCACCCTCACGCGCTCGAACGTCGCGTTGAGCGCCGACGCCACTTCGGCCAGGCCGTCTTCGCCCGCGCCCAGGTACTGGAACTCGTCGAGGACTACCGCTAGCGGCTGCGGCGAGCGCACGCGCCATAGCAGGTCGAACACGGAGCGCCACGTGGGATGGTCCTCCGGCCGGAGGTCCTCGCCCGACCACGCAGCCAGGTCCTCGATGAGCTGGCGCCTGTTCTGCTCAGGCGTCGTCTGCGTGGCGGTGAAGATGAACGCCCTCTTCTCAGGCCAGGCTCTCGCCAACAGGTAAGTCTTGCCTACGCGCCTGCGGCCCGTGACCAGGGCGAGCTTCGCTCCCGGCCCGTCCAGGAGGTCGGCGAGCGTTCGCAGCTCCTCCTCGCGGTCGATGATGTCCGGGCGGCTATGAGGCACGCCTTATCATTACACATCGATGTGATTACACATATGTGTGATATCACATCTAGGTGTTATACGCTGCTTCGGCGAGTCTAGGTAGTCCATCCCGCCGCTCTGTGAGCTGATACGTCCGCGCCGATTAGAAACAGCTACGGTGGGAGGTTGTTCCCAATGAGGAGCCGCTCATCAAAGAAGAGTGAGCACCTTCGACAGGTACGCTCGCCTCGGTGAGGTTAGACGACTGAATCCGTAATGCTCGAGTAAGGCACGGCACAAAGCCTCGCTATCATGGGAGCCTAAACGACCAGCGGGATACAGCTTGCGCAGGACTTCTATCAGTTCGGAAGGCGGAATCTCACGCAGATCGCGATTCCCACGAGGCCTCACCACCACTGGGGGTGTCCCGACCAGGCGAAGCACCTGTCCCTGTCCTTCGAACGAGCGGTCTTGGAGCTCATCCTCCAGAATGACCTCGCCAGTCCTGATCAACGCCTGAATCGCCCTATTGATCTGCTGGCGAACGGTGCTGCTGGCTCGGTGCAGCCCTGGACAGCCTTCGATGTACAGCCTGTACAGGCCCTTCTTCGAAAGCGGGCCTTCCCGCTCGATGATCTGGCGGAGTGCTTCCCGTACCTCGGCCAAAGATGCTTCCCTTGGATCAGGGAACCCTAACGCTTTGGAAAAGCCGGTGAAAGGGCCGTCTGTAGGCGACGAGACCTCGCTCTCCTCGGCCTCTTGCTCCGTGTCATCATCAAGTTCGATCTCCCCATCGTTCCCATCCGCGGGCCCGAGTTGTTCGGGCGGAGCGGTCCAAGAGAGCTCGTGAGGCAGCGTGCCGGCGAGCTTCTCTGGATGATCATCAACGAATCCGACTGGCTTGATTCCCAGTCGTTCGCACGTCTCCACGATTCTGTCGACCGCCCTCTGCCGGTCCAGGTAGAACTCTGACTCCCGTATGCGCACGAAAGTCCAACCTGAGCGCTCAAGCTGCCGCTGGCGAGCCATGTCCCGTTCGTACTCCTCGGGTCCATGCCACGCATCCCCATCGCACTCGACGGCAAGTCGTGCATTGAGTCCCTCGACGACGAGGTCGATCCGACGTCCAGCTACATCGACTTGCGGACGAACCCTATAGTTGCGGCGCATTAACTCCAAAGCCACGTCAACTTCGAACCAGCTTTCGTAAGGAGTCGGCTGGCTGCCGAGGCTCCTAGAACCCATCGCCTCTCGCTCCAGCCGCTCGCGGTCTTCGTACACCTCCTCGAGCGCCGCGTCCCCCGGGCGCTCGAAGAACTGGATGAGCCTGTAGCGCAGGTCCTCAGGGCTAAGGTCGCTCAATCTGACGCTGTGGAAGAGCCAGACCTGGTCGCGCGCACGGCTCATCGCGACGTTGAACCGCCGCTGGTCCGGTAAGCGATTCAGCGCTCTGAAGTTGACATTAGGGGCAATCACCAGAGAGAGGAACATGACGTCTCTCTGATCACCCTGGAAGGTTGCGGGCTCTCCGCACCGCAGCCGGCGTTCCTCGATGACTTTGGGATCGAGCCTTCTGGCGAGAAGCCTCTCGATCTCCTGCGCCTGGGCGTGACCCTGCAGTGCTATCACGCCCATGCTCTTCCCACGGTATGCGGGATCCTCCACCAAGCGCGCAATCGTGTCGACGAGAGCTTCGGCTTCGGCGCGGTTCAGTATCCTCGCGTGGTTTCCCTCGCACGCACCTTCAGCCACGAACACCGAGCGAAGAGGTGGAAGTCGGCCAGGTGGCGGCTGACGCAGCGGAATCAGCGGTGTATCGCGGTAGCAGAGAGCGTTGCTGAAGCGGATGATCTCCGGCACGCAGCGGAAGTGTTCGCGAAGCGTAACGTGGCTACCGAATGTGCGCTCGGCATGGTCGAAAAGGCTCGTGTCAGGACGGTACTCGGCGCTGAAGCGGAAAGAGGCCAGATGCTCTCTTGCCAGCCGCGCGATGTCGTCCTCCTGAACGCCCACTGCTTCTGGGCTGTTCTGCTTGTCGTCACCTACAACTATGATCCGTTTAGCCAGCAGGAAGAGCAATAGGGAGTCCACGCCTGCCTGCGAAGCCTCGTCGACGATCACTGTGTCGAAGAGACCTGGCACCGCCTCCACCGAGTCCCATAGCCTGTGAAGCGGCATCACCCAAGCAGGGATACGGGGGACGCAATCCATCAGGTACTTCCGTGCAGTGCGCCGATGGCGGTTCGCATGGATCCCGGTGCCCTTGCCTACCCGGCTGATGGCCCTGGTCCAGGCGTTCAGGCTCTGCGTAGTCGTTTCGTCCAGCCGATCGAAGAAGGCCTTCCAAGCCCGCAACGAGACTAGGTTCTCCGTAGCCTTCTCGATTTGCCTCTTGAGTTTATGGTACTCCCTTACAGTCGCTTCATAGGCGGAGGCGTCAGAAATTCGTCGCACCCACGAGCGGGCTGCAGCCCAATACCATGCTTCCCGGAGCCTCCGGATCCTTGGACCCCATTCCGCCGTTCCAGCGGTCGTCCGGAGCAGGTCGCCCAAGCCCGTACACGAGTCGTCCAGCTTCTTAAGCAGCTCTTCGTATCGCTCTAGTCGACTCTTCTCTTGTCTGATTCGCTCCCTATCTTGCCACGAGGCACGCCAGGCAACGGGGTCGCGCCTCTCTGCCGCCTGCTCTAGGTGACCCAATACCGGGTGGGCTCTTCCGGTCAGTCGCACTCCGCGTACGTCTTCCACGAGCCGCTCCAGCTCCGACCGGAGATCGAGCTCTTCTCTCGATGCGATGAGCGCGTCGATGGCTCGTGACCACTCCTGGCGACCCTCCGTGGACTGCAAGTCTGTGCGGTATTGCCCCAAGACACTACTCAGGGATTGGACGAAACCGGTATTGAAGAACTCGAGCAGTCCTTCCAGCGCGCTGGTCAGGTCCCCGACACTGTCTACGGTTTGCTCTAACCCGAAACCCTCCGGGTTGAACTCAGCCCACAACCTCCGCAGCTCGCGGACCCTGCGACGCATGTCAAGGTAGTCACGGAGGCACCGCAGTCGCGAGACCTCGTCGGCCTTGTGTCCGTCGACTCGACAACCCTCTGCTATGTAGGCGGTCTCGCGAACCACCTGCGGTGCGAGGAAAGCAATACCCTTCCGCCCACCTGACTCGAAATGTGCCAGGCGACGCTCGACATCAGCCCTGAGACGATCTTCGGCCACATCGCTGGGGAGCTCCACGCGCACCGGGCCCAGTGCTCGCAGCTGGTCATCCACGTCCCGCAGCAGTTCCCGAGATTCAACTGCGAGACGAACCCATTTACTGTCGGCGGCCACCAGAAGGTCATGAAGGATATCTTCCAGTTTCCCGCCGAGGATGCGGCCCGTACGGAGCGAGAGCTCGGTGAGCTCTCGCATGGTGGAGCGCAGCATCCTCAGTTCTTCCGTTCCTATTGGCTCGAGAGAATCTCGCTTCGCCGCATCTGCCCCGGCGTTCGCTCGACGAGCGGTATCCTCCGCAGTCCTGAGGCGCTCGACTAGGCCCTGGAACTCTTCGGGGCTCTTCAGTTCAACGTTCCCGATGTCAAGTGCAAGCTCCGCCCGGAGGTCGCTAGTGAAGGAGGCGTGAGCTTCGACGAGGAACAAACTGTCTTCAAGATCCAGGGGGTACTGAGCATCTTCACTGGTCTCCGGGAACCAGCCGAACTCTCGCTCCAGGTCTCTTACGCGCCGTGCGATCTGGGCAGCCGTGCCCGAGTACCCACCTGGCAGCTCATGTGAGTACGTCTCCGCCTCCCGGAACTCGCGCAGGTCACGTTCGATTCGGGCCAACTTCGCCTCGAGCTCTTGGAGCTGACTCTCCGCCTCCTCGATCTTGTGTTGTGCGACCTGAGGTCCTTGCCATTCGCTCTTGCGGCGGATGATCCCGCGTACGGACTCCTCGAGAAGGCGTTGGTCCTCCCTCGATGAGCCCAAGGCCGTGACACACAAGTCGCGAATACCCTCCGGAAGAAGATTGCGCAGGACTGTGAGAGCCTTCGGCGCCTGGGCCGTCACCAGCACGCGATCGCCATTTGCCAGTAGATGGGAGATGAGGTTCGCGATCGTATGGCTCTTCCCGGTACCGGGCGGACCCTTTACGAGTACGCATGCCTCGGAGTTAAGGAGGGCCGCGATCTTCCGCTGCTCCTCATTGGTCGGGAGCGGGAACAGGAAGCGTTGGTAACTGCCGCCGTCGATAGGAGAGTCGGTCGAGGTGGTACTCGCACCACTTGGCCCATCGGGCGAGTTCTCACCCTCCTGGAGCAGGCGTAGCCACGGAGTCGTCCCTTCTAATCTTTCCTCTGCAGCTCTGATGAACTTGCCGACCAGGTCGTCGTAACCGGTTGGTCTCCGCTCACGCAGGACGAGTGCGGGCGCGAAGGATATTCGGGGCCTCTGTCCGAAGCGGCCCACCCCGCGGGGCTCCTCCTCGACTTCAGCGTCAGCGCTGAGGCTGTTCGCGATCTCGCGAAGCGCCGGCGCGACTAGCGAGAAGTCCCAGGCCTGTATGTCGAGCTCATCCAGCCGCTTGCCTAGCTGGTCATGGCGGAGGCGAGGCCGATGCTGTAGGTCCAGCATGTCGAGTTCCACTCGGAACCCATCGAAAGATGCTGCTGGAGCGACGCTGAGTACTCCCCGCGCTGCGTCCAGAGCGATCTCTGCCGGCGCGGTCAGCAAGTGGCGGGCGACCGAGACGCCAGTAGGGTCATGCCACTGCAAGTAGCCTACGGCGAGCACCAGCTCGTAGCGCTCTTCGGCCTCCTCGAGCCGGCGACGCATGAAATCGAGCTTCTCATATATGTTCTGGACCTCTTGCCACCGGCGCATAGCCTGCGCCCATGGCTCCCACTTCTCGACGAGGTACTCGAGCCAGTTCTCCTCGACGTTCGGGTAATCCTCGAGACGCCGCACCTCCGGCACCTGCTCGGTGACGGTCTTTCCGCTCCCTTCGGGAGCAACAGGGTCTGGCACCACCCGCTCAACCAGCACCGTGATCTCAGGTAGCAGCTCTGGCTCACGTACGACTTGATCAAGGCCCTCGTCCCGCACCCAGTCCAGAACTTCCTTCGGCACTGGCGGCCTGACGGGCATCCGCTGCTTGCGAACTTCCAGCCACAGCCCACCGAACTCGTCCTTGTCGTTCGCGAAGGGCGAGCGACACTCAGGTCGGTCCTTTGGCAGGTCTCCGAGCCATACGACCTGGTCGTTGTCGCCGTACTTGGTGATGCGTCTCCGGCGGATGACGGCCGTCGCTTTGAGGAAGTCTAGAAGATGCTTTCCCTTGTCGTTCGGAGTCATTATCCGAGTTGGCCCCCCCACGGATGTCTCGGTGACAAGATCACAACCCAGCTAGGACTGGCGCTCTAGGCTTCTCCTCACTCAGTCCTCGGCTGTACTGCATCCAATGCCGGTCCATGGTCCCCACTATCCGACCGGATTGTCCGGGAAGCGAGTGTGTATGTACACTTGGGCGCCCTCCTGCGGCAGCCTCAAAGTCCGAGGACCGGTGCGAACATAACGTCCTCACCGGGCGAGTTCTCCGAACCTTTCCATCTGAGGAAGACCGGCTGGGCCCCGCTGACAGCTCACGACGCACACCGCCTTGCCCTGCACGATGTATGTGCGTGGGTTCTTGCAGCTCCCGGCCCGGTCCCCCAACGCGCCGCACACGACCTGGGAGAGGTGGAGGAGGTACATGGCCTCGTTCTCGAACAGGTCGACCTCGAGGCCGACGATCGAGCGCTCGTCGGCGACCCCGATCAGCAGGTCGCCGCCTTCCGTATTGAGGAACGCCACGAGGGTCTTGAGGGCCGCGTGCGTGACGACCTTGTCCGGGTGCGGGTCGATCTCCTCGAAGCGCTGTAGCACCAAGAAGAGCAGGCCCGCCTCGTCCAACTTGGTGAAGGTGTTGTCTAAGTCGAACTTCTCCAACACCTCGCGCATGTTCGGGCTGACGCCGGCGATGTAGTTGCGCAGGTTGGCGGCGAGGTGAGGCGTATCGGCGAGCAACTTTTCGAGGTCGTAGCGTGAAGTGGTAGAAGGCTATGCCTGACGCGAGTCGCAGTTGACCATCCAGGTCCTGGAGATCTTTCGCGCTCAGCTCCGCCTGTCCCCTGAGGACGGCCTCCTTGGTCAACGCAAGGACGCAGTCGAGGCGCCGAAATCCCATGAAAGGGACGTCCTGGTACTTGCCCCGTACTTGAGGGTCACGAATCAGGACCGCGACGCCCCAGATGAAGCTGACGACCTCATTGTTGTTCATGGCCACGGGCTCCGGTTCGTGCTGGGCGACACACGAAGTAGCGAGCGCGTCCCCAACAGCAGCTCTCCGTGCTGGTCGCAATACCCAAGCTGCGGGTCGACGACGGCCTGCATATCCAGATGGCCTTCACAAGAGCTGAAGCTGCGGTCCGCAGCACCTCTCGATGCCGTCTCAGGTCTAGACATTCTTTGGGGCTGACACTCCCTTGCGCAGACTACTCCCTATCCTCTAGCTCTTGAGTGGATACCTATCTCACATCACGTGCACTCGATCACCACGTCGGTCATCGCTGACCGCGAAATCTCGGAATCAAAGTCCGGACATTCATGGCTCCGGGCCTTCCAGGCTATGCGCCATAATGTGGCATCGCAGACCACCCCACGGACTGGTCTAGACCTCTCCCTGGATTGGTGTTAATCCGCTCCCCATCGGCTCTTAACCCTGGGGGCCGCCTTGGCCGCCCGTGATACAGTCGTGCCCAACCTGCAAGGGCCTGAAAGGCTGGTGGTTGACAAGTGACGCGTGCGACTCGCATCTTCACAGCTCTAGTCGCGGCGGCCGTGCTGTCGCTCGGCTTCGCGCAGGGCATCCTCAACCTGAGGAACAACACCGACTGGGAGACGCTCGACCCCGCCTTCGCCGCGGGTGTGGACACCGGCGACATGGTCGCCAAGATCTACGACGGCCTGATGCGCTACGACTACGAGAGCACGGACGTCGTGCCGAACCTGGCCGAGCGCGTCGAGGTCAACGACGACGCCACGGTGTTCACCTTCCACCTGCACCGCGACGTCACGTTCCACGACGGCCATCCGCTCACCGCCCGCGACGTCAAGTACAGCTTCGAGCGCCTGCTGGACCCCGACACCGCGAGCCCGCTCACGTGGGTCCTGCAGGACACCGGCATCGTCGGCGTCGAGGAGTTCGTGAACGGTGACGTCGACGAGGTCATCGGCATCGAGGTCGTCGATGACTACACGGTGCGGATCTCGCTGCTGAGGCCGTACGCGATGTTCCTCCACCACCTGGCGATGCCGGCGGCGCACATCGTGCCCGAGCACATCGCCTCGCAGCTCGGCCCGGGCGAGGACCTGTCCGGCAACCCCATCGGCACCGGGCCCTTCAAGTTCGCGGGCCGCGTGCGCGACTCGCACCTCGACCTGGTGGCCAACGAGGACTACTTCGCCGGCCGGCCGCACATCGACGGCGTGCACTACCGGATCATCACGGAGGACCTGATCGCCTGGGAGGAGTTCAACGCCGGCAACCTCGACGCCGTCGGCATCCCCTCGGCGCTGCTGCTCGACGTCATCAACGACCCCGCGTACGCCGACCGGCTCCACAGCACCGAGGAGCTCGCGGTCTTCTACTTCGCGCTGAACCAGCGCGTGGAGCCGCTGAACGACGTCCGCGTCCGCCGCGCGATCGCCATGGCGATCGACCGCCAGGCGATCATCGACGGCCCCTACA
>CAYYOK010000131.1:0-4754 GCA_964473205.1 uncultured bacterium
CGAGAGCTGCGGCTACAGCAAGTGCGGCTGAGCTAGACGCGCAGAGCGCGAAGCGAGGGGCCGGCGCGACTGCGACTGGCCCCTCGCCGTTCGTAGGAGACTCAGGACATGGTCAGCGGACTGCACCACCTAACCGCCATCGCCGGCGACGCGCAGGCCAACGTCGACTTCTACGCCGGCGTCCTCGGCCTGCGCCTCGTCAAGCAGACGGTCAACTACGACGACCCCACGACCCGTCATCTCTACTACGGCGACGGCGTCGGCTCGCCCGGCACGCTGCTGACGTTCTTCCCCTGGCCCCGAGGCGGGAAGGGCCAGGCCGGCGTGCACCAGGTGGGGAAGCTGAGCCTAGCCATCCCGCTGTCCAGTCTGGCGTTCTGGCTCGACCGCCTCGTGGCGCAGGGCGTGGCCTTCAAGGGACCGGTACTGGGTGCTGGCGCGCGGGTGCTCGAGCTGAACGACCCGGACGGCATCAGGATCGAGCTCGTGACCGTCGCGGGACCGCCCGCTGCGGTCGCTTGGGAGGGCGCTCCGGTGCCCGCCGAGCACGCGATCCGCGGCCTGCACGCTGTGCAGCTCTGGGTGCTCGAGTCGGGGCCTACCGTGGGGCTGCTCGAGCGCCTCGGCTACGCCGTCGCCGGCGAGTCCGGCAACATCGTGACCCTCAGGTCGCAAGGTACCGGTGCCGTCGAGGTCCGCGCCACCGGGCAGTTCCTCAAGGGTCGCGACGGTGTCGGCGCCGTGCACCACGTGGCGTTCACCGTGCCTGACGAGGCTACACAGGAGTCGGTCCGAGAGCTCGTTGCTCAGCTTGGTCTCGCCCCCACGCCGGTGCGTGACCGCAAGTACTTCCGCTCCGTCTACTTCAGGGAGCCGGGCGGCGTGCTGTTCGAGGTCGCGACGGCGGGGCCAGGCTTCACGGTAGATGAGAGCGAGGCCGACCTCGGCCGCGCGCTTCAGCTTCCCGGCAACTTCGAGTGGTACCGGGCCACGCTCGACCGCGAGCTGTCGCCGCTGCGCCTGCCCGGCACTACGGGCGGCTAACGGCGCTCAGGTTCCGTTCACGGCGTTCACCGAGTCTCGGCGCAAGCTGAGGCAGCCCAGTTGCCCAAGCGCGCGGCGCCAACGGCACGCTTCGGCAGCCGGCGCGTGAGAGGGGCTGGAACCGTGGCAGTCGCAGTTGCCGTGCTGGTCGGAAGCTTGCGTCACGGGTCGCTGAACCGGCGGCTGGCCAAGGCGCTGGAGAAGGCGGCGCCTTCCAGCTGGAGGTTCTCGTACCTGCGGATCGACGAGGTTCCCTACTTCAACGAGGACGAGTCGGACCCGCTGCCCGAGAGCGTCGTCGGGCTCAAGCGCGAGATCGAGGGTGCCGACGCCGTCATTTTCGTCACGCCAGAGTACAACCGCTCGGTGCCTGGAGCGCTGAAGAACGCCATCGACTGGGCCTCGCGGCCGAAGGGCGAGAACTCGTTCGCCGGCAAGCCGGTGCTCGTCTCCGGGGCGTCGCCCGGCAACATCAGCACCGCCGTTGCACAGCAGCACCTGCGCAACATGCTGGCCTACCTCGACGCTCCCGCCATGGGACAGCCGGAGGTGTTCATCCGCTTCGTGCCGAAGGACCTGATCGACGAGGACGGCAACGTGACCGTGGACGGCACCAAGGAGTTCCTGAGCACGGTCATGAGGGCCTTCGCCTCCTGGGTCGAGACGGTTCGCAGCGGTGTGGTGGCCTGAGCGTCGGATGCCCAGAAGTGAGCGCAGATCCGGCGCTAGGCCGACCCTTGCTCGGCGTGGGCCGATAGGATCTGCCTACTCCGGCTAGGCCTGAGTACCGGCAGGCGTGACACGCCGCCGCCCGCGGCATTAGCCTCAGACCATGCTGAAGATCAAGCGTGCGTACGAGAAGGCGGCGCCGGAAGACGGCGTCAGGGTGCTCGTCGATCGTCTGTGGCCGCGCGGCGTCACCAAGGAGCGCGCCGCGATCGACTGGTGGGCCAAGGAGCTGGCGCCGAGCGCTGAGCTCAGGAAGTGGTACGGGCACGAGCCGGCCAAGTTCGAGGAGTTCAAGGAGCGCTACGAGGCCGAGGTGAAGGGGAACCCCGACCTGGACAAGCTGCGGGACATGGCGGCGTCACAGACGGTGACCATGGTCTACGGCGCCAAGGACGAGGTGCGCAACCAGGCTGCGGTGCTGCTCGAGCTGCTGGGTGACGGCGTCAAGCGGTCCCGCGGCTAGCGCGGCGCCTTGAGCGCGCCACCCGAGCTTAGAGCGGCCCCGAGCAGCGCCGAGAACGGCTCAGCGGTCGTCCCCGCTGCCGCCCAGGACGCCCCTGGCCTTGCGGCTGGCGAGCTTCTGCAGGTTCCCGTTCGCCACCTCCTCGAGCCCGAGGCCGAGGTCGGCGGCGAGGTTGGCCACGTACCACAGCACGTCGCCCAGCTCGGCGGCCAGGGCACTCCTCTGAGCCTCGGTTAGCTGACTACCGGGGCGGTAGCCCTCGTCGCGCATGAGCTTGCCGAGCTTCTCTGTGACCTCGCCCGCCTCGCCCGCCAGCTTCAGAGCCGGGTAGAGGACGCGCACCTCCTCGGAGTAGAGGGCGGTGGTCCTCGCGCCAGCCTGGTAATCGTTCAGCGTCATGCGCCGATGGTAACCGCTGACGTGCGCCTGCCCATCCATGCACCCCAGGCCCGATCCGAAACTTCAGCGCTTCGAGCACGCCTGGCAGCGCCTTCACGAGAGCTACACAGACCCTTCGCAGCGCCTTCCGCCACGGCTGCCATCCTCGGCTGGTAGCCGGATGGCGCTGGTAGCGCCGGGTGCGGCAGAAGCGCCAGCGCTCTGCCTGCGAGGTCGGAGGTACGAATGGTCCGGGGAGTAGCCAACGAGTTGGGGCCTGACGTCGCAGGGCATGGCGGCACAGGATTCGGTGACACAGGACTTAGTGACACAGCGCCTGGTGGGCGGCCCGACTTGCTCGGCGCGGCAGCCGCCTGGCCGCTGTCGGGTTTCGACAGGATCGGGCTCGCCGAGCTGGGAAGCGCCAGCCTCATGCGGCGCCAGGACACCAAGTTCATGTTCCGAGCCAGCGCGCTCGCCGAGTCGATCACGGGGTTGGAGCGAGACTACGCGGTGCTCGAGGTGTGCGGCAGCTCCGTGCAGGGGTACCTCACCCGCTACTTCGACACCGCCTCCCTCGAGCTCTTCGCGGCGCATCACCGGGGCATGGGTGAGCGGGTGAAAGTGCGCGAGCGGCAGTACCTCGCTACGGGCCAGCTCTTCCTCGAGGTCAAGCACAGGAGCAACAAGGGGGTCACGACCAAGACGCGAGCCGAGGCGAGCGCGTGGGACGAGGCGCTGGACGTAGAGATGCTGCCGGTCAGCGAGGCCCTGATACGCTCGCATCGCACGCGGGTCCTGGCAGGCGGAAGGCTGGTGCCCACGCTCTGGAACGGCTACCGGCGGATCACCTTGGTGAGAAAGGGTCGGAGCGAGCGCGTCACGATCGACCTGGGCCTCAGTTACAGCGACGACGCCAAGCGCTACCAGTCCGAGGCGATCGCGATAGCCGAGGTCAAACAGGCCAGGATCGACCTGAGCTCGCCGTTCATGCTGCGGCTGCGCGCGCTGGGCCTGCGGCCGGCGGGCTTCAGCAAGTACTGCATGGGCGTGGGGCTGTTGCGACCCGAGGTGAAGCACAACCGGCTCAAGCCGCGCCTGCGGGCCTTGCGGCAGCTCGACGAGGGCGTGCCGCATGTCGCCTGACGTCAGCGGCTTCCTGGCCGGCGCGGCGTTCAACCTCGTCTCGGCGCTGGTGCTGATCGCCGGCATCTACTACCGGCGCAGCCCGAAGCGCGACTACGTCTTCTCCTACCTGGCCTTCAACGTCGTCGTGTACTCGGTGATGGCTCTGCTCGCCCGCAGCGAGCTGAGCATCGGGGTGGGCTTCGGCCTGTTCGCCATCTTCTCGGTGCTCCGCTACCGCACCGAGGAGACGTCGTTCCGCGAGATGACCTACCTCTTCGTGGTGATCGCGCTGCCGGTCGTCAACGCGCTCCTGGTGCCCGCCGGAGACGTCGCTCTGGCCGCGGCCAGCAACGCTCTCGTCATCGCGGTCGTCTTCGCCGTCGAGCAGGGCTGGGGGTTCCGCTTCGAGTCTCGCCAGCCCGTCAGGTACGAGAGGCTCGAGCTGCTGGCGCCGGGGCGGCGCGCAGAGCTCTTCGCCGACCTGCGCTCGCGCACGGGTCTCGAGGTCGAGAACGTCGAGATCGGGCGTATCGACCTGCTGATGGATGTCGCCGACCTGACGATCGTCTACCGCGAGTCTGCTGGTCCTCGCCTAAGTTGACGAGGCGACGCTGGCCGGCTTGCCGGCGGGTCGGATGTCGGCATCGTGGTCGCTGAGCTCGGCTTCCACGTTGCGCACGCGCGGGTTGAGGATGCCGACCAGGGCTGCGGCGGCCAGCAGCAGCCCCGATGCCAGGAGGAGCAAGGCCATCCCTGCGCCCGCTCCGGTGCCGACCACGGGCCCGAAAGCCTCGGCCAAGCGCGAGGCCGACGGCGAGCTCATGGCCGGCTCGAGGACGCGGTCGGCGAGCGGTCCAGCGACGAGCAGCGAGATCGGATGCAGCGCCTGCGCGAGCATGCGCCTGGCCGTGAAGACCTTGCCTTGCACCGCGGGAGCGACCTTACTCTGCCAGATCGCCTGGCTGCAGCCGTTGAGGATCGGCACGCAGAACAGGTAGACGAACGCTCCCAG
>CAYYOK010000131.1:4764-9250 GCA_964473205.1 uncultured bacterium
GACGGTGCCGAGCAGGCCGAAGGCGATCAGGCAGGCGAAGACCCCGTAGACCTTGACCCTCGGCCCGCCCCAGACGCCCAGGAGGAGGCCCCCGGCCAGCCCGCCGACGCCCGCCAGGGACTGGACGGAGCCGAGCGCGACCGCGTCGTTGCCGGTGCGCGCCAACACCGTGGCCGAGGACATGATCCCGGTCATGCCCGAGACCAGGTTCACCACGGCGAACATCAGCATCAGACCCAGCAGCCCGCGTCGTGCGGCGATGTACTTGAAGCCGAAGACCAGCTCCTCGCCGAGCCGCGGTCTGACCTGCCCCTGCTCACCGGTCGGCTGGACCTGAGGGACCCGGATGAACGCCAGCGACGCCACGGCCAGAGCGCAGGTCGCCATATCGATGAGCAGCACCGCGCTCAGACCGAAGGCGGCCAAGATCAGGGCCGCCAGGAACGGGGCGACTATCAACGGCGCGCTCTCGATCAACGACATCAGGCCCGCCGTCCGACCGTACTGCTCCTTGGGGACCAGCAGGCTGATCAACGCCGACGTGGCCGGCCACTGGAAGGCGCCGAAGACACCCGACCAGGCGCCGAGCAGGTAGAGGTGCCAGACCTCGAGCGTGCCGGTCGCGTGGAGGGCGAACAGCACGGCCGTGGCCATGGCTGCCGCCACGTCGGAGAGCGCGGTGACCAGCTTGCGGTTCCAGCGGTCGACGAGCGCGCCGGCCAGCGGCCCCACCAGTATCGAGGGGCCGAAGGCGAACAGCCCGACGAGAGCCAAGGTGGTCGCCTGCCCGGTCTCCTGGAACGCCCAGATCGTGATGGCGAACGACGTCAGGCTGCTGCCCAACGCCGAGACGAGCTGACCCGACCAGAGCAGGGCGAAGCCCCGCATGCCGCCGAACTGCCTAGAGCGCATCGGCGCGATGATATGCGAACTCAGGCGAGGAGTGGGGCTGCCGGCCGCTAGGCCTCGAGCGCCCAGCTTCACGCGCCGGTCCGCTCGCAGCGGGACGGCTGACACTACAGCCCCTGCTCCTCTCGGCCCTACCGTGGTGTCGAGGGAGGCCGGCCGATGAAGCACCGGAGCTCACCGACCAACCTGACTCTCCTCTATCTCTTCGCGACCCTAGTCCCACTTCTCGTGATGGTGATCAGGCCGACACCGCCGGCCAGGCCGTTCCTCGTCGAGCTCTCGCTGGCGCTCGGCTTCATCGGGCTGGTGCAGCTAGCACTGCAGTTCGCACTGCTCGCGCGCTTCAAGCGGCTCTCGGAGCCTTACGGCATCGACACGATCTTGCGCCACCACCGCTTCATGGCGTTCGTCGCGCTGCTGTTCGTGGTGGCGCATCCGGTCATCCTGACGATCCATGAGCCGGCGATGCTCCAACTGCTCAACCCGCTAGGCGGCGATTGGGGCACCCGAACCGGCAACCTGGCGCTGTACGCGTTCATCGGGCTGGTGCTGCTGTCCCTGCTGCGCAAGCAGCTCCGGCTCGGCTACGAGGCGTGGCGCGTCTCGCACGCGCTGCTCGGTATCGGCACCCTGGTGCTGGCTCATCTGCACGTCCGCCTCTTAGGCCGCTACACCGACGTGCTGTACAAGGAGCTCGTCCTGCTCGCCATCAGCGCCGCCGCAGTCGGGCTGATCGCCTACCTGCGGCTGGTCAAGCCCGCTCTGGCGAGGAACCACACCTTCGAAGTGACGGCGGTGAGGCCGGAGCGCGGCAACGTCTGGTCGCTCGCTCTGAGCAGCCGCGCGCACGCCGGCATCGATTTCAAGCCGGGCCAGTTCGGCTACCTCAAGCTCCACAGCCCCTACAACGTCAGGGAGAACCCGTTCTCCTTCTCGTCCAGCGCCGAGCGCCCCGACCGGCCGGAGTTCGCGATCAAGGAGCTCGGAGACTTCACGAACCGCATCGGCCAGGTGCCGCTGGGGACGCCGGCGTACATCGACGGGCCGCACGGGTCGTTCTCGACCGACCTCAACGCCGCGCCGGGCTACGTGTTCATCGCCGGCGGCATCGGGATCGCGCCGTTCATGAGCATGCTGCGCACCCTCGCCGACCGAGGCGACCAACGACCGCTGCTGCTGATCTACGGCGAGAAGCGCTGGGACGACCTCGCCTTCCGCGAGGAGCTCGAGGCGCTCAAGGCCCGTATCAGGCTCGAGGTCGTCTACACCCTCGACGAGGCCCCCGTCGCTTGGGAGGGGGAGACCGGCTACATCGACGACGCGCTGCTCACTCGCCACCTGCCCAAGGAGGGCTTCGAGCGCATGGTCTTCGTCTGCGGCCCTAACCCGATGATCGCGGCCGTCGAGCGCGCGCTGGCGTATCTCGGGGTGCCGCGCAGGCTCGTCCAGACCGAGGCCTTCGACCTGGTGTGAGCGAACCGGTCTCGGAGCCGATGGGCTAGGAACCTGGTGTGAAGGAGGTAGACCCCGATGGAGAGCAACTTCGAGCGCAGGACCATCCTCCTGCTCGGCCTGCTGCTGGCGCTAGCCGCGACCGGTTTCGCATGGTTGCGCAGCGAGGGTCTGAGCCTGGCGCTGGCGGCCGAGCCTGGCGTCGCGGTCGCCGAGGCCGAGGCGTACCCGTGGTGGGAAGGCGCCCAGGTGTCGTGGGAGGCGCGCTGCGCCGGCTGCCACCTGACCCTCGACTACGTGCCCCAGCTGTTCGCGGCCGACGGTGGACGCGAGTACCTGATCGACCTGATGCTGTTCGGCGCGCGCGGCGAAGCCTACTACTACGGCGAGTGGCAGAGCCTGCGCCACCGCCCGTACGGCGAGTTCGACGACGAGCAGATCGCCGCGCTGCTCAACCTGATGCTGCTCGCCTGGGGCAACGACGAGGCGCTGCCTGAGGGCGCGCAGCTCTACGAGGCGCAGGAGGTGGCAGCCGCGCGGCCGCGGGAGGTGCCGCAGGACGAGGTGCTTTCGGGGCGGCCCGATCTGAGCCGATGAGCGCCGGCTGGACGGCGTGTCGGGCCGTCAGCCGCTCGCGACGCGGTTCTCGAAGTAGGCGACCGTCTCTCGCACCACCTCCGCGACCAGGTCGTCCTCGACGAGCTCGGGCTGGCGGATGTTGAAGCAGCTCTTGCCGAGCTTCGTCTTCGAGAAGCGCGCGGCGTACGCCGCGGTCAGGTAGTCGCCGTCCTTGATGGCCATGCTGTAGAGCGACACGTACGACTTGCGGTTGCCTAGCCCGACCATGAACCAGTCGCCCTCGAGCCCCGAGCGGGTGCGGTAGTGGTACTCGCCGTAGCCGATCAGACCGCCGCCGTAGTCCCAGAGCTTCACGGACAGCTCCGGTGCGGTCCTGGTGATGACGCGGTGGAGGCGCTCGACCTCGCCGCGCCGCGAGTCGGGCAGACCGGCCAGGTAGGCCGCCACCGGGTCGGCAGCGCTCTCAGGCATGCTCGATGGTAGCCGCGTTGCGTTTTCTTGTCACTACCGACCTGCTTTGTTAGACTGCTGTCTGCCCTCTCGACCGAGGAGCACGCGCTCGAAGAGCGCGCGCGGTCGGCGGTAGCTCAGTGGCAGAGCGATCGGCTGTTAACCGATTGGTCGTAGGTTCGAATCCTACCCGCCGAGCCAAGATGAAGCCCGACCAGGACGACGTTCCTGAGTCGGGCTTCTCTCAGTTCGGAGCCTCAACAGGCCCGATTACCCCCGGGCGTACCCCCTTGCGGCCCGGGATTGAGGTTCGCGAACTCCCCGAAGTGCTCCGCGGCTGCCCTGTTGTACGCCTGTGCAGCTTCCGACTCGTCCTTGAACCACCCGAGGTGGATGCGATGGCCGTTGACGCGGATCTGGGCGCGCCACCGCCCGCCGTTCTTCGCGCGATCGAACGACACGCCGAGATAGCGGCTGGTTGATCCTCGATGCGGCACGCGGTTCCAGCTGTTCTGCTGCGGCGTTGCGAGCCGAAGGTTCGTGCGCCTGTTGTCCAGGGTGTCGTGGTTGATGTGGTCGACGACTTCCCCGGGTCGCAGTGGGCGCCCGAGCATCCGCTCGAGGATCAGCTGGTGCATGACGAAGCGGATCAGCCGCGTCCGGTGCCCTTTCGGCGCGTACTTCGTGCGTCGGGCGGTGTAGGTGCCATCGGGACCCGGGTGCGCGTGCCACAGTTCTGCAGCGAGGTCGGCGTCGCAAAGGTCGATCAGAGTGACCTTGCCGCGTGTGAGGCGGATCTGGAGTGGCTTGCCCACGGTGTGGCCCTAGTCTAGTTCGGCGGGCGCTCTGGGATCGCCGTGCCAGGCTGAACGCCGCGCGCCGTGCCGGTGAGTTGCGCGAGCGTGGGCGCCGTTCGCGGGGCCGCGAGCTCGAAGAAGTGCACGTACTGCCGGAGCGTGAACCCGGGGTTCGTGTGACCCAGGCGGCGGGCGAGCTCGGCGACGTCCATGCCGCTGGCGATCGCCATCGACGCGTACGTGTGCCGCAGGTCATGCGGTCGGATCCGCGGCACCTCGGCGCGGTCCGCCCACGCGTG
>CAYYOK010000132.1:0-9121 GCA_964473205.1 uncultured bacterium
CGGCCTGATCGAAGAGCTGGGTCGTGGTGGCGTTGGTGTACTCGCTCACCCGCGCGCCGCACAGCCACATATGCATCAGGTCGGGCATGAGAAGGAGCTTGCGCGCCGCGGTCAGCCGGGGGTCCTCGCCCAACGTCTGGCTCAGCAGCTGCACCGACGTGTTGATGGGCATGAACTGGATGCCCGTCGCGCCGAAGACGGCCTCACGAGGGATGCGCGCGAAGAGCGCGTCGAGCAGGCCGTCGGTGCGCGCGTCGCGGTAGTGGACGGGGTTGCCGAGAAGCCGCCCCTGAGCGTCGAGCAGGCCGTAGTCGACGCCCCACGCGTCGACGCCGACGCTGGCGGGATCGGTCGCGAGTCCTTGGCGCACCCCGCTCTCGACCTCGCGCCACAGCGAGAGGGCGTCCCAGTACAGGGTCCCTCCGGCCCTGACGGGCAGGTTGCGGAAGCGGTGAACCTCGCGCAGGTGGAGCTTCCCGTCTGCGGCGGTGACGGCGCAGACGCGGCCCGACTCGGCGCCGAGGTCGACCGCCAAGACCGTCGTCGGCTCTGTGGTCGGTGCCGCTGTCACCGGCGCCGACGGCTCCAGGCTCGCGCCGCTGTCAGGCTCGGTCTGACCATGGCTACGTCGGGTACCCGCCGTCGGCACCTGAGGCCGTGCCCCTCTCCTCGGCGACGCGCTCGACGTAGCCGCTGGCGCGCAGCGCGGCGATCGGGTCGGCGCTCAGACCGCGCCTCTGGCGCAGCTCGCGCATCAACGGGCGAGGGTCGCACTCGAACGCGTCGGTCAGGATCCGGTGGGCGGCCAGCACGTCGCCGCGCGCCTGCACGGCCGCCAGCGCCTCTAGGTCGACGAGCAGAGCCTTGGCCCAGGCAAGTTGGCAGTTCACGACGCTCTGCACCATCGCCTCGACCTTGGGCTCGATGGCGTGGCTCTGGTCGATCATGAACTCGACCTGCTCGGCGGCGGCGCCTGCCTCGCGCAGCTTGACGAAGATGTCGAACAGCTCGAAGGGGTTGTCCGTGCCGACGATGAGGTCGTCGTCGGCGTAGCGGCGCGCGTTGAAGTGGAAGCCGCCGAGCCTGCCCTCGGAGAGAAGGAACGACACGATGTGGGGCACGTTGCCGCCAGGTAAGTGGTGGCCGGTGTCGACCAGCACCTGCGCGCGGGGGCCGCACTTGAGCGCCATCGCATACGCCATGCCCCAGTCGGCGAGGTCGGTGTGGTAGTAGGCCGGCTCGAACGGCTTGTACTCGATGAGCAGGCGTGCGCCGGCCGGCAGGGCGTCGTAGGCGGCGCGCAGGCCGGCCTCCAGCAGCTCCTTGCGTCTGGCGAGGTCGTCCTGGCCGGCATAGTTGGTGCCGTCGGCGAGCCACAGGCTCATCACGCGGCTGCCCGTAGCGGCCATGACCTCGCCGCAGTGCAGCAGGTGCTCGATCGCGAGAGCACGAACCGAGGCGTCGGGATTGCACAGCGAGCCGAGCATGTAGCGGTCGTCCTGGAACAGGTTCGGGTTGATGGCGCCGATCCTCAGCCCGCGCTGCGCGGCGAAGTCGCCCAGCGCCCGGTAATCGGTTACAGCGTCCCACGGGATGTGCAGAGCCACGCTCGGCGCGGCGCCGGTGAGGGCGTGGACCTCGGCGGCATCGGCGATCTTCTCCCACACGTCGCGCGCCGCTCCGGCCCTGGCGAACGTCTTGAAGCGCGTGCCGGAGTCTCCGTAGCCCCACGACGGGGTCTCGATCCTCAGGTCCCAGAAGCGCGCGCGCAACCTCTCCTCGGCGCGTCCGTCGATACCGCCGACATCGTTCGACTGGCTCAAGATGCTGCCTCCTGGTCGCCGCCCAGCAGTAGCGGCAGGTTGGTCTCGTAGGGCGCTGTCGCCACGCCGCGCTCGGTGACGATGCCGCTGATCAACCTCGCCGGGGTGACGTCGAATGCCGGGTTCAGGACCTCGACCGCCTCTGGAGCGATGGCGTGGCCGGCGAGCCGCCTCACCTCGTCTGGCAGGCGCTCCTCGATGCGGATCTGCGCGCCGGTCGGCGTTCCGAAGTCGACGGTGGAGGACGGCGCCGCGACGTAGAACGGCAGGCCGTGCGCGTCGGCGAGCAGGGCCAGGCCGTAGGTGCCGATCTTGTTCGCGACGTCGCCGTTGGCTGCGACCCTGTCGGCGCCGACGATCACCGCCTGCACCAGGCCCTGCCGCATCACATGAGCCGCCATGCCGTCGGTTATCAGCGTGACGGGCAGCCCCGCCTCGCTGAGCTCCCACGAGGTGATGCGCGCGCCCTGGAGCAGCGGCCTCGTCTCGTTGGAGTAGACGTGGATGCGCCGCCCGCTCTCGGCCGCCAGGTAGACGGGAGCCAGCGCCGTGCCGATGCCCATGGTCGCCAGGCGCCCGGCGTTGCAGTGGGTCATCACCGCCGCCGCGCCGCCCAACAGCTCGAGCCCGTGAGCGCCGATCGCGCGGCACATGACGGCGTCCTCGCTGCGGATCTCATCGGCTTCGCGCCTCAGCTCGGCTCTCAGCGCGCTCAGGTCGAAAGCGCCCTCTTGGGCGAGGAACCTCGCGGCGGCTCTGGCCATCCGGTCGAGTGCCCAGAAGAGGTTGACCGCCGTCGGCCTGGAACCGGCCAGGTAGTCGTGCGCGCTCTGCAGCGCGGCCGAGGCCTGGCCGGGATCCACCTCGGCTGGCAGCGCCTCGCTCGCCAGGCACATGCCGTAGGCGGCCGCACCACCGATGGCCGGGGCGCCCCTCACGCGCAGGCTGCGGATGGCTTCGAACACCTGCTCGACGCTGCTGAGGGCGAGCACGCGCGTCTCGGCCGGCAGCAGTGTCTGGTCGAGGAGCTCGAGGACGCCACGCTCGTACGAGAGCGTCTCGATCACGATCGCACCTGCGTCTTATAGACGACGCCGGCGCGCCTCTCGTCGGGTGTGAGGAGGCGCAGCACGTCGCGCGCCGTGTCGGCGTCGGTGACGAGGTGCGAGCAGTAACCGCCGCGCAGCGCGGCCAGGATTGCGCGCGCCTTGGTAGGACCGGCCGCGACGGCGAGGACCTGCGGGATCCTCCGCAGCTCCTCCAGCGACACCGACACGAGCATGTCCGAATGAGACCATTCGAGTGCGTTGCCCTGCGCGTCGATGAGGTTGCCGAGGACGTCGCCGACGACGCCTCGAGCGCGCAGGTCCTCGAACTCGCGGTCCGAGAGGTAGCCGAGCTTGAGGAAGGTCGAGTCCGGACCTGCGGCGCCGATCCCGCACACCGCCAGGTCGGCCGCGCGGGCGCGGTTGAGGACGTTCCTGACGGAGGGGTCGTTGATGAGGGCCTCGCGCGCCTCCCTCGAGCGCAGCAGCGTCGGTGCGTGGAGCTTCTGCACCTGGGCGCCGAAGCGGGCGCCGAACTCGCTGACGACGTCGTAGGGGTTCCTCGCGTCCTCCGCCAGGGTCAGGGCGCCGATCATCTGGACGACGTTGAGGCCTTCGACGGTCGTGTGCGGCAGCTCGAACGCCATCAGCGCCAGGGTCGAGCTCCACGCCACCGCCAGCGTCCGATGAGGCTCGACGAGCGCGCTGAGCCTCAACGCGGCTGCGCGCGCCACCTCGTGCTTCGGGTTGCTCGAGTCGCGGACCTTGACGGCCACCACGCTGCCGAGGCCGAAGGCGGCTTGCAGCTCGCGGCCCGCCTCCTCGTCGACGGGCAGCGGGTAGTTGATGCGCACCTCGACGACCCCGGCGGCCTCGGCCTCCTTGAGCAGGCGCGAGATCTGCATCGTCGACACGCCCAGCCGCTCCGCGATGCGGCTCTGGGTCAAGCCTTCGCGGTAGTACAGCTCGGCGATGTTCGCCAGCCGCATCAGGCGCTGGAGCTCGTCCGACATGTCCGCCTCTCGCCTCCAGATCGTGGAGCCTGAGTAGAGTCGCCGGTAAGAATAACGTACCGGGTGAACGCGAGCCGTGCACCGAGCGTCAGGGTCTTGGCGCCGCTACGCGACGGGTCGTCGAGCCCACGCAGGCCGATTGGCCCTCGCGCGCCACGGCGTGCGCGCGTAGGGTGCGGATGTGGAGCCCAGGTTCCACCCGGCCCGTTGGCGCGGCGGCGTCCCGATCCTAGCGGTCGCGACGATCCTCGCTGCGCTCCCTCTCCTCGTGTTCCCACGCGGAACCGGGCCGCTGCCAACGACCGGCCCTTACGGCGTCGCACGCGCTCTGGTCACCCTCACCGATGCGTCTCGCACCGAGACCTACGGAACGGCGGGCGGGCACCGCCGGGTGACCGTAGGCCTCTGGTACCCCGAAGTCCAGTCAGGCGCGCATAGTGGAGGCCACCCGCTGGTCGTCTTCTCGCACGGCGGTCTGGGCGTGCTGGACAGCAACGAATCGCTCTACCTCGAGCTGGCGTCGCACGGTTTCGTCGTCGCCGCCATCGGGCACGCCTAACAGGCGATCTTCGTCGTGGACGCCGCCGGCGTCAGGACGTGGATAGACCCCGGCTACCTGGGAGACCTGCGGCGCGAGGACGCCAAGACGGACAAGGAGGCCAGCCTTGCGCTCTACCGCCAGTGGCTGGCCGTGCGCACGGCCGACATCGAGCTCGTCATCGACTGGCTCATCGGGGCGGAACCTGCTTACGAGGCCGTCGCCGCCGTCCACGCGCTCGTGGACGGTAGCCGGATCGGTCTGATCGGGCACTCGTTGGGCGGGTCGGCGGCGCTCGGCGTGGGTCGGGTGCGCGCTCGCGAGGGAGGCGTGGCGGGCAGGGACGGCGCTGCCGGTGCCGATGGTGCTGGCGGTGAACGCGCTGTCGGCGCGATCGCGGCGGTCATCGCGCTCGAGGCGCCGCTGCTGGCCGACATCGTCGGCGTGGCGGGAGGCGAGTTCGTCATCGACGCGGCGCCCTACCCCGTGCCGGTGCTGAACGTCTACACCGACGACACCTGGGGCCGGCTGGCGGAGCTCCCGCAGTACGCGGGCAACGTCGCGCTCTTAGGCCGCCAGGATGCTCAGGTCTCGAACGTCCACATCGCGGGAGCGAGGCACCTCGGGCTCACCGACCTGGCGCTGACCAGCCCGCTGCTGACTCGCCTGCTCGGAAGCGGTAGCCAGGCCGCCGGCGCCCGCGAGGTGCTCGGCGAGGTCAACCGCCTGGCCCTCGGCTTCCTCAGCACCCACTTAGGCGGCGTGGACGCCGATTAAGCCGCGGCGTCGAACCGGCTCGCTGGTGTTCAGCGCAGCTCCACCTGCACCCGCGCAGCCCGCCCCACGGCATCCACGACCGACAACGTCACGAAACCGGGGCCATCCAGCGCCAAACGCAGCTCGCGCTCGTAGCTGCCTGACGCCACCGGCAGGCCGTTGGCGAACCAGGTGAACGGCGCCTGGCCGCGCTCGACGCGCGCAGGGATGCCGCCGGGCAACGGCGTGAGGGCGGCGCCCTCGGGCGGGAAGGTCAGGCGCGGCGCGTCCTCGGCCTCGATGAGGCGCGCGCCGAGCCGGCGCAGGTGCGCGGGCAGGTCGCTATTGTCCGTGGTCACCAGCGCTCCCGGGGGCGAGGGCGGCAGCGCGACGACCCCGCCGAGGCGCGCGAAGATCTCGAAGAGCAGCGGAGCCGCGACCTCGACCCCGTACATCCCCGGCACCGGCGAGCCGTCGGGTCGCCCTACCCAGACGCCGGCCACACGCGCGCCGTCGAAGCCGAGCGCGAGCGCGTCGCGGTGGCCGTGCGAGGTGCCGGTCTTGAACGCCAGTGGCCAGCTCGGCAGCCCAGCCGGCCGAGGGGCGCCGGCCAGGACGTCGGCCACCTGCCAGGCCGCCTCCGGCGTCATCAGCCTGGGGCCAGGGTCGGTGGCGGTCTCCCCACCGAGCGCCGTCAGCGCCCGCGCCTCGCCGCCGTGTGCGATCGCGGCGTAGAGCTGCACGAGCCCTTCGAGGCTGACGCCGATGCCGCCGAGCGCTATCGCCAGTCCCGGAGCGTCACCCGGTACGACAGCGCCGACCCCGGCCTGCCGCAACGACGACAGCAGCCTGGCAGGCCCGAGGGCTTCCGTCAGGGCCACCGCCGGCAGGTTGAGCGACGCCTCCAGCGCCTCGCGTGCGCTCACCACGCCGCGGAAGATGCCGTCGAAGTTCTGCGGCGCGTAGCCGGAGTAGTCCTCGGGGCGGTCGTCGAGCAGCGTCGCCGGGTGGGCGATGCCGTCGGAGAACGCCAGACCGTAGATCAGCGGCTTGAGCGTCGAGCCGGGCGAGCGCAGCGCCTGGGTCATGTCGACGAAGCCGTCTCGCGCGTCGCTGGTGTAGTCGGCCGAGCCGACGGTGGCGAGGATCGCGCCGGAGTCGGGATCCGCGACGACCAGGGCCACCGTAGCCTGAGGCGGCAGCCCGCGCAGCGCTGCCAGCGCCAAGGACTCGAGCGCCGCTTGCAGGTCGGCGTCGATCGTCGTTCGGTGGAGCCGTGCTGCGGGATCGGCCATGCGCAGGCGATCGGCGAGATGAGGGGCGAGAGCCGGGAAGGGCCGTCGGGCGCGAGGCAGCGCTTCGGCTCGAGCCGCGCCCGCGGCTTCCCCGGTCAGCGCTCCGGCGGCCACGGCACGCTCCAAGACGCGGTCCCTTGCCGAGCGCGCCGCCTCCTGATGCGCATCGGGCGTGCGAGCGGTCGGCGCCTGCGGCAGCGCGACGAGCAGCGCCGCCTCGGCCTCGGTGAGGCGCTGGGGCTCCTTGCCGAACCAGGCGAGGCTGCCGGCGCGGACGCCCTCGAGGTTGCCTCCCATCGGCGCGAGGTTCAGGTAGAGGGCGAGGATCTCGTCCTTGCTCAGCTGGCGCTCGAGCGCCAACGCCAAGCGCACCTGGCGCAGCTTGCCTCGCAGGGTGCCGGTCGCGCCGTCCTCGAGGAGCCTCGCCACCTGCATCGTCAGCGTCGAGCCGCCCGAGACCAAGCGGCCGCTCTGGGCCGACGACAGCGCGGCGCGCGCCAGGGCGAGCAGATCGACGCCGTCGTGCGAGTAGAAGCGCCGGTCCTCGTAGGCGATGAGCATCGCCACGTAGTTCGGGTCGACGCGGTCGGCGGTCACGGCGAGGCGCCAGCGTCCATCGCCCACCGTGTACGCCCGCAGCAACCGCCCATCGCGCGCCAGCACCTCGACCGACGTCTCGGGCGTCAGAGCCGGGAGCTCGGTGGTGGCGACCCAGCGGTCGAACGCGAAGGTCAGGCCGATCGCGATGAGCAGGGGTGCGGCGAGGGCACGCACGGCTGAGCGAGCGCGCTCGACGGGGCCACCGCGCTCGACAGAGCGCGCGTGCCCGATCGTGCCCGCATGCGCACGAGCGAGCGCGCGCACCAGCGACACCCCTGCGCCCCTGCTCCGGCTCACGGCCTTACTGTCAGCCTCCCCGTCTCGCCGACGGCGCGGTTGACCGGCCGGTACATGTCCTCGACCAGCGGCGCGGCGTAGTGGTAGTCGCCGGGAGACACGGCGCGCACGAAGTAGGCGAGGCGCAGCGGCTCCGGCGAGGTCCAGGTCACGGCGGCGAGGAAACGGTCGGACCTGGCCTCGGTCGCTTCGGCGCCGGCGTGCACCGATAGCCAGTCGAGCGCGCGGACGTCGCCGGCGCGCAGGAGGTTGGCGTTGTCGATCTCGAAGCCTGCCGGGAGCGGATCGTCGATCATCAGCCGCCCGCCGGGAACGCCGCGGTCGGGCCGCACCTCGAGCACGACGACGAGCCTGTCGCCGGCGCGCACGGAGCCGAGGTCGGCCGGCGCGCCGGCTGGCGTGTAGTGGCTGCGCGTGATCGTGTAGCCGACGCCCCCGGCTGCAGGCGCCTCCTCCGGCACCCCGAAGGTCGTGACGGTGACGGTCACCTCATCGTCGCCGACGTTCCTCAGCTCGCTGGCGACGCCGTCGTAGAGGCGCAGGACGTCGCCGCTGACCGCGTTCCCGTCCACCTCGAGCCCTTGGGCGGCGCTGCCCAGCGCCGTGGCGGCATGCAGCACCCAGACGGCCTCCTGCGTCGACATGTGGGAGGGCGTGCCGCCCTGGGCGACGAGCCCGGCCAGGCGCGCGCGGTCGACGACCACGCTGCCGGCCTCGACGGCGAGCGCCAGCAGGCCGGCGCGGTCGCGCAAGACGGTCCCGTAGTCCTCGCGCCAACCGTCGTCTTCCATCTCTGCGAGAGCCAGCTCCTGCGCCCGGGCGAACATGGCTTCCGAGCGGTCGCGCTCGCCGTAGGCGGCCAGGGCCGCCCCGAGCTGCGCCGCCGAGAGCGGCGTGTCGAAGCGATCTGGCAGCACGTCGGCGTAGTAGCGCAGGTCGCCGATGGCGGCCTCTCCGGCGCGGGCCAGCACGTAGAGGGCGTAGGCGTAGGACGCGCCGCCGCCTTGCATCGAGCCGGCCTGCGCCACCTCGTTGCGGAGGTTGTCGAGCGCGAGGCGCAGGGCGGTCGCCGGCACCACTACCCCCAGCGCCTCGGCGCGCAGCAGCACGTCGGTGGCGTAGGCGTCGAGCCACAGGTCGAAGCCGCCGGCCGACCACAAGCCGAAGCTGCCGCCGCGGCCCTGACGCGTGAGCATCCGATCGACACCGGCCTGCAGCCAGACTCGTGCCTCGGCCTGCGTGGCGAGTCCGAGCCGAGCGACGGCGTTCGGCGCCAGCAGTAGCGGCTGCAGGCTCGAGGCGATCTGCTCGGTGCAGCCGTACGGGTAGCCGGTCAGCCGCAGGATCAGCCCGGGCGTGTCGAGAGCCGCTCCGAGGCCGGCGGCGAGGCTCGCGCGGGTCGTACCTGGCCGGAAGCCGGCCAGGACGGCGTCGTCGAAGAGGAAAGACTCGCCGGGCGCGAGCACCAGGCGCGTAGCCTGCGCCGTCTCAGGATCGGTGTGCAGTACGCTCAGGCGCAACTCGCGCGCGATGACCGCACCGTCGGGCGTGGTGAGCTGCAAGCGGTAGACGTGATCGCCGAGCTCGGTCGGGCTCAGCGGCAGATCGAGCACGGCGCGTCCGCCCTCGCTCAGCTCGACGGTCGCTGGCGCCTCGGCCAGCCCGTGACCGGAGGCCTCGAGGCGCATCGTCCCAGCAGCGCCGGTCGCGTGCGTCAGCTCGAGCCGCAGGCGGCTCTGGTCGCCGGGCGTGA
>CAYYOK010000133.1:0-8984 GCA_964473205.1 uncultured bacterium
GCAGCTACAATCACTCCAACAAGACGGTGTTGCAACGACCGATTGAACTCAGACAATACGTCTCGCTGGCGCTGACCGAGAAGCTCTTAGATCATGGCGTGACTGGCAGCATCGGTCGCGTCGGCACCGCCCACGACAACGCCCTGATGGAGAGCACCATCGGGCTTTACAAGACCGAGCTGGTCAACCGCCGCGCCATCGGCTGGGACTCGCGCCAAGAGCTCGAGACGGCGACAGCACGGTGGGTGGCGTGGTTCAACCGCGAGCGCTTGCACGGCGAGCTCGGCTACCGGCCACCCATCGAGATCGAGATGGAGTACCTTCAGAACCAGCGCCTGCCGAGGCAGGCTGCGTGAGGAACGAGTCTCTACGAAACCCAGTGCGGTTCATTCAAGCCACTCCCGAGCTTGGCCGCAACCCACCGATCATCACTTACATTGGTCGCAACGGCGAGATGCTGATGGTCACGGTTGCCCAACCCAAACCCGACCTAGTAGTTCCAGTCGGCGCCGGGGGAGCCAGAGACGTGCGGCTAGACGAGCACACTACCGGCCTGATTGTCCAGGGCCTCTGGCACATCTCAATCAGCCAAGACCGTACCCGCGTCACTCAGAGATGGGACTCCGAGGGCCCGAAGCGGGCACTGCTCCAGCGCGGCCAGTGGCTGTACGACGTAGAGATTAGCCCGGGCGACGCCCTTACCGACCAGGAACTACTGAAGATCGCCGCATCCATCTCCCTGAACCGCTAGCACGCCAGCACACTCGGGCGCGCCCCTAACGGGCGCGCCCAAGCACCACATGGGAACCGCCCCCACCGACTTCAATCAATCACAGCGACTTCCACAAGCGACGCCGCCACCCAAAAGAGCTCATCATCTGGCAAGGCCGCCGCTGGCAAGACCCTCACCTCGAACCCCGTTCCAGCGCGCCGGAAGAGGACCGACTTCGCTGCCGCGGCGCCCCAACGGACGATAGGCGCCTCGCCCCTTTCCCGGTAGCTGACCTGAGGTAGGCCAGGGATCAGCTCTCCCGGAGTCCCGTCCGGCAACGTCACCGCATGCCGCGACCCTGCCGCGGGGCGCCACCAGGCTCCAGGCCGCGCCCAGGCGAAGATCGCAATGGTCCGATCGAGCCCGCCACGCAGAACGACCTGAACCAGCCCGGGCTCCGGACCGACTAACACCACCCCGTCGTCCAACGAGAACCCGCCCGGAAGGTACGCCGGCACCCACAGCCCCGCGACGCGCCCCAACGCATCCTCGATGGCAAGCGGCTGCACCACGCCCTCCGCCGCTCCATGGCCAGGTTCAGCCGACGCATAACCCGACCCGAAGCGGTTCCAGTACCCACGCCAACCCTCGACTCGATCCCCGCCGGCCGACGACGACCACACCCAGCCCCCGACTACGATCCCAACCACTAGAGCGAACGCCGCTACCCACATGAACCCACCCCCAAGCCTGCTCACGCCGATGCCGGTTGTCACGTGATTCTCTTGGCTCGCCGCCCGCCCGGTCAACCGCGCTCGGCGACCGACCCGCAACGACTCGCGCAACCGAACCCTCCCCCTGCGCCCGCCGCGCCGTCATAGCCGCCTGAAGGAGGCGGTAGCCGCCTGACACCTGCGGCGCCAGGCGGCACCCCATCGCAGGCGAAGGAAGGAGGTAGTAGGTGCACATCGTCATCGCCCTCAAGCAAGCCGGCGACAAGGCCGGCGCCTACGGCCCCTTCCCCGGCCGCGAAGCCGCCACCACCTGGGCCGCGGCCAACCTGCCCACCGGCACCTACCGGTGCGCGCCCCTCACCCAACCCGACCCCACCGCCGAGGGCGCCCCCGTGGCCAGCCAGGCCGCGCAGCAGCAGGACCCCCCCATCCCGCCGGGCGCCGAGGCCTCCGGCGATGACGCCGGCCAGCCAGAGGCGACCCAAGGCCCGCCGAGCGCATCCACCTCCCGCCCCCTGAAGGAGCGCATCCGCATCGTCCCCCTGCACCTGCTCACGTCCGAGGAGAAGGAGCAGGCGATCAGCGTCGACTTCATGGAGAGCCCGCTCGCCTGCCTCTTCGACCTGCGCTCCAAGAGCGGCGGGCACCCCGTGCCGCGCAACCACCCCGAGACGATCGCCAAGTACCGCGCCTGGCTCGACGAGCGCCTAGCGGCCAAGGACGAGCGCGTGCGCAACGTCCTCAACGCCCTCTACCAGGCGCTCAAGCGCGGGCACGACCTGACCCTCACCACCCGCGGCAGCGTCGGCCGCAACGGCCCCGCCTTCGAGATCAAGCGCCGCCTCATCGACGCCTTCTCCAAGCCGTGCCGACCCTGCACCACCCAGGCGCCCACTCTCGTCACGCTCCACCCCAGCGAGCACGTCTGGAGCCCCGAGCTGCAGACCCTCGTCACCGACCGCTACGGCCTCCTGCCCACCACCCGCGTCGACCCCCACGCGTCCCGGCCGAAGTTCGTGCCCCGCTACTACGTCAAGCAGCGCGGGCCCCGCGGCAAGGCGTTCTTCGAGAACGTCCCCGCCAAGCGCCCGCCCACGCTCCTACCCAGCGGGCCGGTCGAGCAGAACGCCGCCTACCAAGTCACCCAAGGCTGAGCGCTAGCCCCCGCAGGGGGCGGGCCCGAGACAAGCACTCTTCCCAAGGAGGGAACATGAACCAGATCCGCGCCGTCACCAGCGTCTCCCGCACGCCCGAGCTCCGCTACACCCAGGGCGGCATGCCCTACATGCTCATCCCCACCGCCAACGTCGCCCGCCCCAACGGGCGCGGCGTCGCGGCCTACCGCGAGGTGAAGCTCTTCGGCAAGCGCGCCGAGAAGCTCGTCGAGATCCTCAAGGAAGGCGACGCCATCCTCGTCACCGGCCGCCTCCAGCACCGCACTTGGCAGGACCAGGCCGGCGCCAAGCGCCAGGACCTCGACGTCATCGCCAAGGACATCCGCATCCTCAACCCCGACTACTTCGAGATCACCAAGGACAAGAAGGACCAGGCGCTCCTACGCGACGGCGAGAACGAGGTCGAGATCTTCGGCAACCTCGTCGCCGACACCAAGACCGCCCCCACCGACACGCTCATCGTCACCGGCCGCATCGCCGTCAACGAGCGCTACCTCGACCGCAACGACCAGTGGCAGGAGCGCACCCACTTCATCGACTTCGAGGCGTTCGACGAGGCCGCCATCGCCCTCGAGCCCGCCAAGAAGGGCCAGGGCTTCTACCTGCGCGGCCCCCTGGTCACCAACAACTTCAAGAACCAGCAAGGCCAGTGGCGCAGCAAGACCTTCGTCAAGGCACTCACCGCCTACCAGGGCCGGTGACGCCCAAAGGAGAGCGCCATGCGCGAGACCAACACCCTCACCCTCAAAGGCACCCTCACCGACCTGGAGCTCACCCAGGTCGGTGAGGAGTTCCCCCTCCTGCGCGCCACCCTCGCCGGCGACGCGCCCGACGAGAAGGGCAAGCACCCCTTCTACCTCCCCGTGCAGCTCCGCGGCGCCTACGCCGCCGCCATGCACAACCTGCTCGCAGGCGGCGCGCACGTCCACGCCCTCGGGCGCCTCGAGAGCCACACCTGGAGCAAGGACGGCCAGCCGCGCACCAGCACCACCATCGTGCTCGACACCGTCAAGCTCCTAAGCGGCGAGCACCCCACGACCGCCCCCGACAGCCGCGGCCTCGAGCGCCTCGCCAACGGCCAGAACCACGCCCAGCTCAGCGGCAACCTCACCCGCGACCCCGTCACGCACGCCTACCGCGGCCAGGAGCACACCCGCTTCACCCTCGCGGTCAAGGCCGGGTACGGGGAGCGCGAACGCACCCACTTCGTCGAGATCACCACCCAGGACCCCACCGCCAAGCGCCTGGCCAAGGGCGACAGCGTCCTCGCCACCGGCGCCGCCGAGCGCGCGAGCTGGCAGGACAAGGACGGCAACAAGGTGCGCATCACCCGCATCGACGCCGCCACCATCACCCCCCTCGCCCGCCCCGGCCGCCCGCGCCAGGCGGCATGAACATGAAGAAGAGGAGGCCCCGATGCGGGGCCTCCTCTTCCTGCTGCCACCCCCCAGGGGGCCTAGCCTTCAGTCGCCAGCGGGCGCCGGCCGCGCCAGCTCCGCCACGATCTCCTCGGCCGTGAACAACCGGCCAGCCAAGGCGGGCAGGGCGCCACCCTCAACCACCCTGGCCGCGGCGGGGGCATGACGCCGCCCCCTCACCAGGCGCGGATCCGCCTCGCGCGCGCCGCGCGCCGCCTCACCCACCGGCGCGCTCGGCGCGGCGCGGCCGTACGGCAACGCCCCCACGCGCACCTTCACGACCGCCAGCTCGGTCACCGTGGGCGGCGCGATGTCCAAGACGTCTGCGAACGCCAGCGTGTAGATGCCCTCGTCGACGTCGAGCAGGCAGCAGCGCTCCCGCACGTCACGCAAGCTCACCGGGACCGGGCACGCGTCACCGAACTGCAGGCTCAGCCTCGACCGCACGAACGTACGCGCGTCGGTCAGGTCATGTGAGCCGGCGAAGCGCTTGAAGAACTCGTAGATATCACCAACACGCGACATGCACCGAAGGTAACAACGCCCAGCACAACCGCCACACGACCACCAACCCGAGAAGCCCGCCACCACGCCACCCCATACGCCAGAGCGCATAGCGCGCCCCCGATACGCCAGAGCGTATGCGGCGCGTGCGGCGATTGGGAGGCTCGTGCGCATCCTCGGCCATGGCCCGCAGACACCTCCTCGCCCTGCTCCTCGCCGCGGCGCTCGGAGCGGCGCGCGCGGCCGACGGGTTCGTGCCGCCACCACCCCTGCCGTCCCCACCCCCTACCCGACCACGACCAGCCCCTACCAGCAGCAGGCGCGGCCCGAACCGACCCGCCCCGAACCCACTCCCACTCCCGCGCCCGCGCCCGTGGCTGGCGACGCCAACCGCCCCTACCTCGGCTTCGGCGTGCAGTACCCCATGAACGGTCAACTCCCCGGCCTCGAGCTGATTGCGCCCCGTAGCCTGTGTAAATCGTGTTGGTCCCGGCCCCTGAGCTGTTGATGGCGAAAGGAGCCATCGCTCCTCCAAGATGGGAAACGGCTAGTAACCCATTGGGATCGGAGTGGACGATGGCTCATCTGGAGGATATGCGACTGCCGGTGGTTGCGCGTGAGGCGCTGGTCGATGACCCGAGCTTCCTGCGTGATTTGGTCGAGGCGGTGCTGAATCGATTCTTGGATGCGGAGATCACCGAGCACTTGCAGGCCGGCCCTTATGAACGCTCCGAGGGGCGCGCTGGCTACCGCAACGGGTACAGGAGTCGGCAGCTCAAGACGAGGGTTGGGACGCTGACTTTGGCGGTGCCGATGGACCGCGAGGGGACGTTCAAGAGTGAGTTGTTCGAGCGGTACCAGCGTAGCGAGAAGGCTCTGGTGGGGACTTTGATGGAGATGTACCTCGAGGGGGTGAGCACCAGGAAGGTCAGGGACGTCACCGAGGTCTTGTGCGGCACGAGCTTCAGCAAGAGCACCGTCTCCCGCCTCGTCGGCGGTTTGGACGGCGACCTGACGGCGTGGCGCGAGCGGCCGTTGGACGTCGCCTACCCCTACCTCGTCGTCGACGCCAGGTACGAGCACGTTAGGCAAGGCGGCCAGGTCGTCAGTCAGGGCGTGCTGATCGTCAAGGGAGTCAGGGAGGACGGCTTCCGCGAGCTGCTGGCGGTCGAGGTGGCGGACACGGAGAGCGAAGCTACCTACGACGAGCTCTTCAGGAGGCTCAAGGACCGCGGGCTGCGCGGCGTGAGGCTGGTGACCAGCGACGATCACCGCGGCCTGGTCAACGCCATCGCGCGGCACTTCCAAGGCGCAGCCTGGCAGCGGTGCCAGGTTCACATCGCCAGGAACGCCCTCGGGAAGGTCGGCAGGAGGCATCAGCGGGCCCTCTCCGAGGACGTCAGGGCGGTGTTCAACGCCCCCAGCCTCGAGTGGGCTAGAGAGCTCAAGCACGAGGTGATAGGGCGCTGGGCCGAGACTCACCCGGCAGTCGCCGAGTGGCTGGAGGCTGCCCTCGAGGACGGGCTGGCGTGCTTCTCGTTCCCCGAGTCGCACCGCCGGCGCATCCGATCGACGAACGGCCTGGAGAGGTTCAACCAGGAGCTCAAACGCCGGACCAGGGTCGTTCGGATCTTCCCGAACCCGGAAGCCTGCCTCAGGCTAGTCACCGCCTTGTGCGTCGAGCAGAGCGAGGAGCGGCTCGCCGGCCGCGCCTACCTCGACATGAGCAAGCTCGAAGAAGCCGCACCAGGCGCCACCGAGGAAGAGGAGGTCACCACCATGGCGGCATAACCCCAACCGGCCCACGGACTTGGAGGAGGAGCGAAAGTCCAAAGGCTACGGGACTTGACTCGCTGGTGGGAGCGGAGGCTTGACGCCTACATGAGGGCGCATGACGCCCTCTCGATCCAGTTGAGGCAGAGAACGGCGGAGGTCGACGACCTGTACGTCTTCTACTCCGGTGAGGCAAGCAACAGGCCGCTTCCAGATGATGTGGCCGAGGAGATTAGGAGAAGGTGGAGGGAGTCGGAACGCGAACTCGAGGACGCCCTAGCTCGCGGCACGTTCCTCCTGTCAGAGGACGCCGTGGCGTTGCTGCGGCGCTACCAGCGGCAACAGGGGGAGCTCGAACGCACGATGCAGGACCTTGTAGGAGAGCAAATCGAAGCTCAGCATGAGGCAGCGCAAGACGCGATGAACGCGTTCGGGAAGCTCGCCAAGAGGGACCTTAGGGTCGTGCCGTTCGATCTCCCTTGGCGCCGCAGAACGCCCGTGGAGCCGGTGCAATAGACCGAATCCCTAGTGCCGCCGAGCGGCGTGCGAACCTTACGCGCGAGCTCAAGCCCAATCGCGGTAGTCAGCCTTGCCCCGAAGTCGAGTCGTCAGAACCCATCCAGCTCTCGCCCGGTTCCTTATCGGCGTCAATGTAGCGAGTACTGCGCGCCGGTTCCCGATCGCCGCGGAGGACGGCGCCAGCCTCCTCGACGCTATCCAGAAGCTCGTCAAACAGCTCTTCGTCCACCACGCCACCATAGCCATCTCACCCCGCGCGCCATCCCTTGGTCGCGTCGCCCGGTCTCTGCTCAGAGTAGACCTGTGCGCAGTCACCTGACCGCTTCCCGCCTGCAGGGCTAGGGCGGTGCGCTGAAATACGAAGAAGGGAGGGTTTACGCTACATAGATTCCGACACGGAAAATGCAGCACTACGGCGACCTCGGGGCGCCGCGCGCTGCGCCGTAGCCGCGGTGTATCGAAAATGACCGTTTGTGATACGCCCGCCTCAGGCCGCGCTAGGCAAAGCACTCGTAAATACTTCAAACGTGCTCCCTCGCTCCGAGCCGCCACTCCTCGCGGCTCTCGTACGCCGGAAGCTATCCTCCCTTGACCGTGCACCCGAACATGCCTGCTCAACGAGCGAACAGAATGCGACGCCGTCGGACGCAACCTTGGATGCTCGCCAAACTGCCGACGAGCGTCGTTGCGGTAACGCTGCTGTCCGCCCAAGCTCTCGCTCAGCCAATAGGGCTCACCCAAGCAGAACTCGAGGCCTTGCACCCCCACATCGTGCCCATGCACGCTACCGGCGCCGGCTCAGGGATGGACGATCTGGCATTCCTCGACGAGTTCGTGGCCGGCGCGAGGGTAGTGGCCCTCGGCGAGCCGACGCATGGCGCTCACGAGGTGTTCGAGCTCAAGCATCGCATCGTCCGCTACCTAATCGAAGAGCACGGCTTCACCGCGATAGCCATGGAGGCGAACTTGCCCGAGTCGCGGTCGGTCGACGGCTTCATCAAGGGCGACGGGGATGACGCGATTGCAGCACTCAGCGAACTGTATGAGATCTGGAACACCCGGGGGATGCTCGAGCTGGTCGAGTGGCTCAGGCGCCACAATGAGACCTCTACACATCCCGTCTCGTTACACGGCATCGACGTCCAGTCGCCCTGGAGCGCCGCCCGCGAGGTCCTGGAGTACCTCGAAAAGGCCCGGCCTGACCTCTACGCCATCGCCCAGGGCCTATACGCCCCGGCGCTCGCGTTGGAGCACGATTGGAACCCGGCCGGCCTGGCGCGCGTTGCCCCGACCCTGAGGCGTGACGCTGGACGGGCGCTAGATCTATTGGAGCGATCGATCGACGGGGGCCATGCCGCGAGCGGAGACGAAGCCTGGGTCCTGGTCAACGCCCGTGCCGTGGTACAACTCGCCGAGTCTCACTACGACAACCTTCCCTCGCGCGACCAGAGCATGGCGGAGAACGCCCTGCGACTGCTGGAAGACCCTGACGCACGAATCGTCCTCTGGGCCCACAACAGCCACGTCATCAAGGCCGAGCCAAGCAGACACGACAGCGCCCCGATGGGCGCCTACCTCGCACGCGCGCTAGGCGATGCGTACAGACCCATTGGAATCGCGTTCTCCGAAGGTGAGAGCCGGGCGGTCGACCCAGACACTGGCACTTGGGTCTCCTACCTACTTCCCCTGATGCCTGGCACCATGGGAGCAGAGCTAGGACGCTTAGGGGTCCCGATGTTCTTCTTGGACATACGAGGCCTTCGAAACGTGCCGGACGCTGCATGGCTCTCCCGAGAGCAGGTGTTCCGCTGGGCAGGCGCGGCCACCCGGTCCACGGACCACTATCTCGTCCCGGCAGAGGCCTTTGATGGATTGGTCTTCTTCAGTCGCATCAGCCCCGCACAGACGCCCTAAGACCGTTGAATCACCGTCTTTGACTCACTTGCCACCCTTATGGGCGCGTCACCTAGTAGAGGTGGCTGGGAGTTCGCTTGCTAGCGCGCCTCAGTTAGGGCGGTCATCTTGTGGTCGATCCGCTCGGCGGCGTCCGACCCGAGCACCAGCTTAAGCTTCACGCTCCGGCCCCGGTACGGGTGGTCTGACCCCCGCGTCCTGGTCCACGTAGAGTGAGGGTGATCCGGAGAGGGAC
>CAYYOK010000134.1:0-8686 GCA_964473205.1 uncultured bacterium
TCAACTGAGTGCGCGCGCTCGTCCAGCGGGTCGCCCGCGCCGAGGTGCGGCTCGTCGCGGCCGGCGACAGGGCGGATGCTGCCACGCAGCCAGGCGCCACGGTGAGCCTCCTGGCGCTCGGCGAGGGAGCGGTGGTCAGCTTCAGCGGGGTCGAGTACCCGCTCGAGCGCGCGCCCCTCCCCTACGGCACCGGGCTGGGCGTGTCGAACGTCGCCCTGGGAACCAGCGTCGCCCTAGCCGTGCACGGCGGCGCAGCGGATGGCGGCATAGGCGACAGCGTAGTGGCGCTGACCCTCGCCCATTAGCCGAGCGCTCCGGTACCGAGATGGCCGCCCAGCGGCCTAGGCGCCGGCTCAGCGGCACCTTTCAGCGCGCCTAGTTGACCGTCGTCTTGCCTGGCTCCTCCGCCAGGAACGTGCGGTAGACGAACGCAGCGGCCAGGCCGCCCAGGACCGGGCCGATCCAGTAGAGCCAGAACTGGCCGAGGAAGCTGCCGCCGGCGAGGATCGCAGGCCCGAGGTGGCGCGCGGGGTTGAGGGCGGCGCCCGTCAGGGGTCCGGCCACGAGGATGCCCATCGTCACCGACAGGCCGATCAGCAGCCCGCCGAGCTTCGGCGCGCGGCGGTCCACCGCGGTGCCGAAGACGGTGAACACCAGGAAGAACGTCAGCACGGCCTCGAGGACGATGGCCGACAGCGCGCCGACCCCGTCGCCGAGCGCCGGGGTTCCGACGCCGACGGCCCTGACCTGCTGCGGGATGGCGATGAGGATCAGCGCCGCGCCGGCGAAGGCGCCTGCGACCTGCGCCGCGATGTAGCCGAGTAGCCGCTCGGTAGGCAGCTTGCCCGCCGACCACAGGCCGATGCTCACCGCCGGGTTGAGATGCCCGCCGCTGACGGCGGCCGTCGCGGTGACCATCACGGCCAGCGCCAGCCCATGCGCCAGGGCCACCCCGACGAGGCCCGCGCTGCCGGCCGTCGCGACCGCTATCGCACCTACCCCGACGAACACCAGCGTGAACGTGCCTACGAACTCAGCTACCAGCGTCTTGGTCATCTGTCGCCTCCGCGTCGCCGCCTCGAGCTGGCGGCAGCAAGGTTGTCGTGCCTGAGGCGGAGCCTACCATCGGCCGCCCCGCTCCAATATCCTGGCTCAGGTGCCATGAAGCCGTCCGTGACAGGAGTCCTCGCAGCTGCGCGTCCGCGCTTCGTCGTGGCGGTAGGCGTCGTGGTGTGGCGTGAGGACCGCATGCTGGCGCTGCGCCGGTCGCCGAGCACCTATGCCGGCGGCAACTGGAACGTCGTGACGGGCGGCCTCGAGCCTGGCGAGCAGCCTCTGGCGGCGGCCGTGCGCGAGGTCGAGGAGGAGACAGGGCTCGCCGTCGACATCGGCGCCGCGCCCGTCACCGCCTACCTGACGGAGCTCCGGGGCGAGGAGATGGTCGTGATCGTGTTCCAGGGACGTTACGTGAGCGGCGAGGTCGAGCTCGACGACGAGAACGACGCCTACGCGTGGCTCACGCCGACCGAGTTCGAGGCGGCCTGCAGCTGGCCGCAGCTGGTGCAGGCGGTGTACGAGTCGAGCCGCCGGCTCGAGCCGTGAACCGCTCCGAGGTACATGCTGTACTCGAAGAGCTTGCCCTGCCCGACGGTGACTGGGTGGTGCACGGCAGCGCCGTGATGGCGCTGCACGGGCTCGTCGCGGAGGCCGGCGACGTCGATGTGATAGCTCGCGGACCGGCCTGGGAGCTAGCCCTGAAGCTCGGCGCGCCCGTGATGGGACGCGATGACCTCTGCGTCTCTCTCGGCTCAGGCGTCGAGGTCTGGTCGGGCTGGCTCGGGGAGGACGTAGACGCATTGATCGACGGCGCCGAACGCGTGGAGCGGGTTCCGTGCGTGAGCTTGGGCGAGGTGCTGCGCTTCAAGCTGGCGATGAACCGGCCCAAGGACCAGCCGCACATCGCGCTCTTGCGCGGTGCCTTGGAACGCAGGCTTCAGCAGCGATAAGCGACGAGCACGAAGAACGAGGTGAGCATGTTCCCTAACGCCATCAGACGCCCTCGCATCTCGACCCTGGTCCGCGCCGGCCTGCTGCCGCTGCTGGCAGCGCTGGCGCTTCAGAGCGCGGCGGTCGCGCAGGAGACCGGCACGGACCAGACGGACGTGCTGCTGATCCTCGACGCATCCGGCTCGATGTTCAACAAGCTCTCCGACGGCCGTTACCGCATCACCGCCGCCAAGGAGGCCCTGACCGATTTCATCAGCCGGCTGCCGCTGGACGGCGGCCTCAACGTGGGCCTGCGGGTCTACGGCTCCTCGATGCTGGCGATGGAGCCGGGCGCCTGCGAGGACAGCCTCCTCAAGGTGACGGTCGACGGCCTGCAGCAGGGCCTGCTGCTCAAGACGGTGCAGGACACGCAGGCCCGCGGCGCCACGCCGATCGCGTACTCGCTCGAGCTCGCCGCGGACGACCTCGGCACCTCGCCCGGCCGCAAGGTCATCGTGCTCGTCACCGACGGCGAGGAGGCCTGCGGCGGCGACGTGAGGGCCGCCTACCAGAGCCTGCTCGACCTCGGCATCGACCTCGACCTGCGCATCATCGGGTTCGACCTGGCCGACCGCGCCAGCGCGAGCTTCGCAGGCATAGGTACCTTCGAGAACGCCACGAGCGCAGCGGAGCTCGCGGCCGCCCTGGGCCGCGCGGTGCTGAGCGAGGTGCCGGCACCCGAGCTCGTCGCAGCGCGGGTGACCCTGCTGCGGGAGGGCGCGCCGGCGACGGATGGTGCCAGCCTCGCCTTCGTGACTCCCCAGGGCAGCTACACCTTCCAGCACGCGGGCGACGGCATCTACCTCGCCGACCTGCCGGCCGGCGGCTACAGCGCCAGGATCGTCGACGTGAACCACGGCGAGCTGACGTTCGGCGGCCTGGCGGTCGTCGTCTCGCAGGTCAACGAGTTCACCTTCGAGCTGGCACCCGAGCGCACGGTCAGGTTGACGTTGCTGGACGGCGCGCCCATCGCCGGCGGTCAGGCCGAGGTGGTGTTCGAGGGTGCGGCCGAGAGGGTTGGCGGCTGGATCGGGATCGCGCCCGTCGACCTGCCCGACGAGGTGTGGCTCGACCTGAGCTACGCCGAGGGCGCCAGCGGCACCGTGGTGGCCCGCGTCCCGCGCGAAGAGGGCGAGCTCGAGGCGCGCTTCACGGTCGAGCTGCCCGAGGGCGGCTGGCGCGTGATCGGGCGCAGCGCGCCGTTCTCGGCCATCGTCGTCGGAGCCCGGATCGAGGCGCCCGCCGAGGTTCCGGCCGGATCCGCCTTCGGCTTCAGCTGGCAGGGGCCCGCCGCGGTCGACGACTACCTGACCATCGTCCCTGCCGCCGCGCCCGAAGGCGTCTTCGCGGCGTTCGTGTACGCGCAGGACGCCGACCCCGCCACGCTCCTCGCGCCGATAGTCCCCGGCGACTACGAGGTGCGTTACGTCGCGGGTGACGGCACGACCCTGGCCGCGGCGCCGGTCGTCGTGATCGCGGTCGGCACGAGCGTGAGCGCTCCTGCCTCGGTCGTCGCGGGCGAGCGCTTCGACGTCAGCTGGAGCGGCCCAGGTGGCGAGGGCGACTACGTCACCGTCGTGCCCGTGGGCAACCCGGAAGGCACCTGGACCGACTTCGTCCACCTATCCGCCGGCGGCAGCTCCGTGACGCTCGTCGCGCCGGGGTCTCCCGGGACCTACGAGGTGCGCTACGTCTCGGGCCAGGGCGACGCGACCCTCGCCAGCTCCGAGATCGCGGTGACTGAGGCCAGCGCGACGCTCTCGGGGCCAGACTCGGTGAGCGCCGGCGAATGGTTCAGCGTCGCCTGGACCGGGCCGGGTCACGAGGGCGACTACATCACCATCGTTCCGGTCGGCGCGGACACCGGCGCCTGGCTCAGCTACGCCTACACCTCGGAAGGTCAGGTGGTGTCGCTGCAGGCACCGGACGAGCCGGGAGAGTACGAGCTGCGCTACGTGTTGGAGGGGGTCACGATCGAGGTGCTGGCGGGCGTGCCGATAACCGTGCGGTAGCGGGTCGCGACGGTCGGGCTCCCGGCTTGGCTGACATGCGACGCGCCCGCGGCGTTCTCGCCGCGGGCGCGCGTTCACCGGGCGAGGCACCACCCGGATCCAAGCTGTCGGTCTGCTAGGGAGCGAACACGCTCAGGAGCGCCCTGACGCCGTTGGCGGCGGCCTGGACCGAGCCCAACGAGCCTTCGGTGACGCCTTGCGCCGCCAGCTGACGCGCTGCCTCGACCACGATGGCCAGGTCGGCGGCCGCGGGATGCGATGCCAGGTCGTTGGCGATGCCGGCGCCTTGGCCGTCGCATGGGTGGCCCCAGTCGCCGTTGAAGCCGTCGCCGCCGGCCCCGGCGATGCAGTTGAGCACGTGGCCGAGGTGACGCACTGCCATGGCGTGCTCGCCCGCCGACGCGCTGAACCCGGCGTGCTGGATGGCGGTCGCGAGTTGCGTGGCGAGGTCGCCGCTGGGCGCGTCGTAATCCTGCGACCAGACGGCGCCGAGCGGCAGCGCTACGGCCAACAGCAGCGCGAGCGACCAGACTTTGAGGGGGTTGCGCGAGGAACGGACCTGATGCATCTGACCAGCCTCCCTTGACCTGTGCTCGATCACTCCGCGTCCGGAGCGTCGATGACGAAGCCTGCTAGGGCTTCCGCGTCGGCGGCCAGGTCGGCCTCGCCGGCGGGGTAGCCGTTGCGTGACAGCACGAAAGCTACGACCTGCGCGTACTCTTCTGCGGACAGCGAGCCTGGCGAGTCGAAAGGCATGTTCCCCGACACGAACGAGAACAGCTCCGCCAGGCTGCGACCGGGCCAGTAGCTCGACAGCGGCGCCAGCCGCGGGCCGAAGCCACCTCCCAGCTCACCGCCGTGACAACCGGCGCAGCGCCGCGCGAAGACATCCGCGCCTGCGGCAGCCTGCTCCTCGCTGAAGACTCCCGACGACACGCCGACGCTCTCCGCGTTGCCGGCCTGACCGCCGCCGTCTTGCGCCAGGGCGACGACCGCCAGCGCCAATGCGGCCACCAGCCACGCCACCGTTCGAGCAGCCGTACCAATAGTCCCGCTGGGACCGCTCACACCCATCTGCCTCTCCCTTCAGGTTGTCGTACGCGGCCGGGAGCCGGTCGGATTCACGTCCCGGTCCGCCGCTCTACGTCTCGCCGCCGGTGTCGGAGCTGGACGAGCGCGGCTAACCTCGCGTTGACGGCCTCGAACGCGCCTGTTACACTTCCGCCCATGTGGCTTTCCGCCCCTCGCGCCGACCAGGACGTCGATTCGGACGCTAATCCGGATCCGGGAGCGCTCGGGGCTTAGTCGACTAGCACAGCTCGTCACAAGGCGACCCCCGAGCCTAGCTCCGGGGGTCGCGACGTTTGGCGCCGATGGAGGCTCCGATGACCGCAGGCACTAACACGAACTCGCGCCCAAGCCAGAGCAGGGCGTTGGTCGGCCAACTGTCCAGCTCGATCGGTGAGCGCGCGCTGGTGCGCGGCTGGGTGCTGACGCGCCGCGACCTCGGCGGCATCGGGTTCGTACTGCTGAGAGACGCCAGCGGCGTCGTTCAGTGCGTGCTTCAGGGAGCCGAGCTGCCACTGCACGAGAGCTACGTCGAGGTAGTCGGCACGGTCGTCGAGCAGCCGAAGGCACCTGGGGGTATCGAGCTCTCCGGCTGCGAGCTGAGCGTGATCAGCGCCGCCACCGCCCCGCCGCCGGTCGAGCTGGCCAAGGAGGAGTGGCACACCAAGGCCGACACGCTGCTCGAGTACCGCCACGTGACGGTGCGCTCGCCGCGCGCGCAGGCGACCCTGAAGGTGAAGGCCGAGCTGGTGGCGGGCTTCCGCGAGTTCTTGGACGGCGAGGGGTTCACCGAGATCTTCACGCCCAAGCTCGTGTCTGCCGGAGCCGAGGGCGGCGCCAACCTGTTCGAGGTCGACTTCTACGGGCAGAGGGCCTTCCTCGCCCAATCCCCGCAGCTCTACAAGCAGATGATGGTCGCGGTGTTCGAGCGCGTCTACGAGACGGCGCCCGTCTACCGGGCCGAGAAGAGCCATACGCATCGGCACCTGTCGGAGTACCTGTCGCTCGACGTCGAGTTCGGGCCCATCGTCGACGAGGGCGAGGTGATGGACCTCGAGGAGCGGCTGCTGCGCTCGGTGATGGCGCGCGCCGAGGAGCGCTGCGCTGCGCAGTTGGCGTTGATGGGCGCGCAGCCTGCCGCACTACCGGCGGAACCGTTCCCGCGCATCGAGCTGCTGGCGGCCAGGGAGCTGGTGGCCGAGCGCTACGGTCACGTCACCGGCGGCAAGGACCTGGACCCTGAGGCGGAGCGGCTGGTAGGGCGGTGGGCACTCGAGGAGCACGGCTCCGACTTCGTGTTCGTCACCAGGTATCCGGAGGCAGCTAGACCGTTCTATACGTACCCGAACGGCGACGGCACCACTCGCGGCCTCGACCTGCTCTTCCGCGGCGTCGAGATCACCTCGGGCGGCCAGCGCGCGCACAGGTACGAGACCTTGGTCGAGGAGCTCGCCAAGCGCGGCATGGACCCGGTCGACTTCGGCGACTACCTCGAGGTCTTCAAGCACGGCATGCCGCCCCACGGAGGCTTCGCGATCGGCGCCGAGCGCCTGACCGCCCTGCTGCTCGGCATCCACAACGTCCGCTTCGCGCGGGCGTTCCCGAGGGACGCGCAGCGGCTGCGACCCTGAGGAACGTACTCGAGGCGATTCGACCCCTAGGAGGCGAGTCTCACGGCACTCTGCTCATGGACAGCCGCCGGGCTGGTTGAGGGTCAGCTCGGCGAGGACGTGGTTGGGTGGCAGGACCAGCGTGCCGGGACCTGTGGTGAAGCAGGTCGTCGCAGTCAGCACGCTCTGGCCACCCCAGGCCTGGACGGCGCCGAGGTGGTCGAAGTGCAGGGCGCCGCCGGCCCCGGAGTCGGGGCCCACTGTGATCGCCGAGAAGCGCAGGGTGCCTCCTTGGACGATGCGGAGGCGGGCCTGGCCGCGTCCTCGGATGCCGGTGCCGGAATGGATGTGGCCGTCGTCGCGGACCTCGATGGTCGCGCCGTCGATGAGCATCGTGCGGATGTCGGCGTTGCCGGCCGAGAGGGCAGCGCCGGCGGCCTCGGCAGTGATGACGGCGGAAGGGGCGCTGAACACGTCCACCACCAGCAGATGTGGGCCATAGAGCCTCAGGTCCCCGAACCCCCCCGACATCACCCCGATCGGCGACCCGACGAGGGCGGTGGGGACGTGGATGGCCACGGTGTGCGCTCCTCCTCCGTTCAGTTCGCCTAGCTGAAGAAGACCCGCGTCCGTGACGGTCAGCCTGCCGCCCGAGCCACCACCGACCCGCAAGTAGTCGCTGATGAGCTGGCCGCTGATCGTCGTCGGCGCGGACGACTCCGCGTAGGCCGCTTCGGTTCTCGAGTTCGGATGCAGCGTGTTGCCTGGGTGGCCAGCGGCGTCCAGGAGGTACAGGGACGTGGCGACCTCGATCAGGCCGTGAGACTCGAGCTGCCGTTCGAAGCGGACCATGGGGATCTCGATCTCGCCAGGGTCCTGGCCCGCCGCGTTGGGTTCCACGAACACCGGGACCGAGAAGCGCCACTCTTGCGTCGGTTCCGAGCTGTACAGACGTCCATGGACGTGCAGCGCGGTCGCGGCGGCGTCGCCACCTACGATGCGTTCCCCGAAGGCGTTCTCGCCCCCCACGAGTTGCACCACCGCGTCTTTGCCGATGGTGAGGCTGGCGGACCCGGTCCCGTCGAAGCGGACGCCCAGACCGGCGCCCCAGACCCAGCGCCCACCTTGCGCGACGGTCACGTGCATATCCTCGAAGTAGACGTACCCGTCCATCACCGCTAGGTCGAGCGCCGGGCTCGGCTGGCCGCTCTCACCCCAGGTGTGGGCGTAAAGCGACCTGACGCCCCCGCCACCGTCGCCCTGGAACTCCGAGTACGGTTCGGACGCCGGCCAGACGCCGGCCAGGGTGTGGATGGCGGAGTCCTCGCCGACGATCAGGCCGCTTCGCAGCAGCTCGATCCTCGCTTGAGAGCTGCCGGCGTTGATCCCCCGGCGGACGACCAGGTTGCGGCAGTTACTACAGGTGTCGGCCCCACCTATCAGCAGTGTGCCGCCGTGCTGGTTCAGAGCCCGGATGGCGACGGTGGGCTCCTCGTCGAGCCAACCGATGACGATCGAGTCGCTGCCGGAGGGGATCTCCACCGTGTCGTTGGGTCCAGGCACCTGCTCGGGGTCCCAGTTCTGGGGGTCGAACCAATCACTGCCGACGTTTCCGGTCCAGGTGATGGTGATGCCTTCCTCTTCCTCTGGAGCGATGACTGTGATCTCCCTTGACCTGAGTAGCGCCTCGCCGATGGTCGAGATGGTGAGTTCCACGGTGATCTCGTAGACACCTTCTTGCATCGGAGCGGTGTAAGTCGTTGGGTTGGTCGTCGTCGATGAGAAGCTGCCGCCGGTCGCATCCCAGATCGAGGTCAGGACGGGCTTGGTGTCGCCGTCCAGCGTGACGCTGACCAAGAACTCGACGGACTCGCCGGGTGCCAGTGTGGAGACGTTCGGCGAGATGATCACCAACGCTTGGCTGTCTGGCAGCACGCAGGCCGAGATGGC
>CAYYOK010000135.1:0-8617 GCA_964473205.1 uncultured bacterium
CGACCCCGTCGAGGTGCTCGACGACGTCCCAGCAGACCGTCGACCAGGTGGTCTGGCCCTCCGCGGCGAGGGCGCCGCGCATCGCCTCGATGCCCTTCCACACCGTCTCTCGCTGGGCTCGGTTCAGGGGGGTGCCTCTGGCCGCGCGGTCGACCACCGCGTACTCCTCCCACGAGCTCACGCCGTAGGGGTCCACCACCATGTTCCACTCGGCCTCGAGGAACGCCGGCGTGACGCCGGCAGCCTTCAGGCCCTCGGCGGCCGCTTTCGCCGCTCGGCTCAGGGCGGGACCGTTGGCGATTTGCATACCCTGGCCCCTCACGTCCGTGATGCGGTCGACCGCGAGCTGGTGCAGGTGCACGACGTCGACGCGCTCGCGCGCCGGGTCGTCGGCCATGAGCTTGTCGACCTGGTGCTTGAGGTGCGTTGCCAGGGTCCGCGAGAAGCTGGTGAGCAGCACGCGCCCCCGACCTTCGCGCGCCAACCGGGCGGCGCGGTGGACGGCGACGACCGACTTCCCGGTGCCGGGCCCGCCGGTGACGCGGGCCGGACCGGCGAAGTCCCTGTCGACGGCCTCGCGCTGGCTGGGGTGCAGGTAGAGCATCCACTGCTCCCAGTCGAGCTTGAGGGCCCGCTGCAGGTCCTCGTCCGACTCGACCACGTAGAACCGCCGCTTGGCGTCGGGGTGGGTGAACGGGTTCTTGCTGCGTTGCGGTGGCGGCGGTGGGGTCTCCCCCGCTGCGACGGCCATGAGGAACTCCTGCGACTCGGCGGGAAGGGCATCGCCGATGTTCTCGAGGAACGCCTCGACCGTGGCGTTGCGCAACGGCTCGAGCCAGGACTTGGGCGTGCCGTACGCCAGGAGCTCGGCGTCCGTCAGGTGCCTGAACGGCTTCGCCGCCATCGGGTCGTACTCCTCCTTCTTGACGACCCGCTTGACGATCTCCTCGTAGCGCTCACCGACAACGACTATCTGGGCCGCGCCGGTGTCGGGGTGGACGTCCAGCGCGCGGCCCTCGGCCCACCTGTAGGCGGCGTCGTGGTGGTCCACGTAAGCGGGCACCACCGTCTGTCGCTCGCGGAAGAAGATCAGCCGGATATCGTCGTTCACGCGAGCCGACCAACACTTGGTGGAGGCGTCACCCACCCGGTGAACGTTCAGGCCGGGATGGTCCGGCCGCTCGGCCAACATGACAAGGGAGCTCATGACGGCGCCCTTCTCGGCGCTCGTCAGCCTCTCGAGGCTCGGGTAGAAGGCGTCATAGAACTGGACGTTGAACTTCACTTCGGTCCCCCCGAATGAGTTGGATAGCCAAGGTTATCCCTCGCCGACTCACGAAGGTCTGACGCGCCGCGCCCGTCGTGGACAGCGAGGGAGGCGATGATCATCCTCCAACTTGGACCAGGCTCTTCGGAGGGACCCTTGCGGCCTCAACCTCCCCCTGCCGGGTACTGCGCTTGCGCGGTCGTCTCGACGAGAACCGGTTCAAGCGTGGCCAACGCAGCCCTGACGCGATCGCTCGATCGCACGACTCTCTGGTTGGTCGAACGTCGCGCTCTAGGTCGTGCCAGCAGTGGTCCCCGCCGGACCCCCGTGAACTCGCATGAACCCAATCACGGCTCAAGACGCCGAGTCGACACGCCCCACTGCGTCGGACAACCACGCGACCCGCTGCATCGCGTCAGCGGCGGCCATCAGCGCCACCTGGTGGTTGAGCGTTGCCGCCGGGTAGAAGGTGGCATGTGCCAGCCGGATGGGATAGCCGCCTTCCCCCGCCGCGCTCGGCTTCCCCGCGACCGACCAAGAGCCGAAGCTGATCAGCGGACGCCGAGTGACCAGTTCACCGTCGTTGAGCTTCGTAGCGACATCGTTGGCATCTGCGACTTCCGCGGCATCGCCGAGGAGGATGCTCAAGAGCACCAGCATGCCTGCACCCAAGACCGGATGCCTCGCGGTCAGGTCGATATGCACGCCGTAGGCGAACCCGTGCGAACTACCGGTGATCCCGAGGTTCAGACCCCGTTCGTCCGTGAACGTGGTCTGGCCAGGACCGTCCAGCATGGCCGCGAGCGCGTTGAGGTCGGGCATCTTGTGGGCTCCGACCGGCATCGACCCTGCGGGCGAGTACACGCGCCGGACCACACCGAGCATCTCATCGGGCTCCGTCCTCGCCCCGTTCTCTGGGTGTGCCGAAGCGTCGACCTCGACGGCCGTCTGCGTGAGCCGGCCCAGTAGCTCGGAGAGGACCTCGGCTTGTTCGCTAGCGAGCGCGTTGGAGATGATCGCGCGCTCCGCTACCAACTTGGCGCGGCTCGTCGCCGTCTCCGGAAGCGCGTAAGCGCGCCCCCAGTGCGACAGCCGTCCGTCGACGACCTTGGTGGTGAACAGGTTGTTCATGCGGTTCTGCAGCGCGATCGCGGCTGTCACGGCCGGGCTCCCCTCCGGCACGTTGCGCAGGACCGAGGTCTCGAAGGAGGCCCACCACGTACGCACGCCGTCGACTTCCTCGGGTCCATCTACCCTGAACCGCTGTGCGAGTCGATGTGACCACCAGATGAAGCCATCGTCCTGCCACGAGGTCCACTCCTCGTCGATCTGAAGGACGTCGTGGATCGTCTCGATCAGCTGGCGACCGACATCGTCCAGGCCGGTCAGGGGAGTCATGGCTTCGCCCGCTCGATGCGACGCGGCGGCTCGGACCGTGCCCGAGTCCGAAGCCTCCGGTTCCAGTTCTCGGGCGAGGCCGAAAGGGACCACGGTGAGCCGGGCATCTCAGGCAGCGCTGCTCAGGCCGGCGACGATGCCTCGAAGGTGGTCGCTCGTGATGCCAAGGCTGGAGGCGATGCTCGCGACGACGGCGCCTTCAGAGTCATCGAACTCTCCGTCGACCCCCGCCACCAAGATGGCCACCTTCACCACTAGCTCCTTGCCTTCGGCGCTGAGCGCGGGTTCCACCCGATGCAGGAGCTGCTGCGCGGTGTGCAACTGCGCGCCGCCAGCGCTCCTCGCCGCGCTCTCTACCTCCTTGGGGTCTAGCCTCGACCCCGTCACGGACTCGATGACCGTGCAGATGAGGTCGACCTCCTCGGAGTCGACGCGGCCGTTGGCGGCTGCGACGGCAACGGCCGAAGCCAAGATGGCGGCCCCCAGAAGGTCCCGCGAGCTCGAGAGGTCCCGGCCCTGTCGATCGAGGATTGCCGGTTGCCACGTCGCCTTGCAGTTGTCGCACTCCACGTACTCGACCCCTTCCCCTATCGGGAACAAGGGGATCCAGTAGACGTGTCCGTGCCTGCGGGCCCGGATGTGCCTATAGGACGTCGTAGTGCCGCAACCCGGGCAATGGAAGCTACCCGTGGCGAGCGTCGTCTTGACGGGCTTGGTTCCCCAGATGAGCATCGTGGCGCTCCTTCCCCCGAGGCCGCGCGGCCTTCGATGGGCACCTGGGGTGCCGAAGGTCGAACTGCCCACGGACTGGCATCGTAGTAAGGGGCTTCTGACGGTTTCATCACGTACTACCCAGCGCGTCGACGTGGTCTGCGCGTCTTCCTGGCCTTAGTCCGGCGTACGTACCAGGGCTGGCCATCTGGCCGGACGAACTCTGGTCGGTGATGGAGATAGACGTCGGTGCTGGAACTTGTGGAACCGGGCACTTGTCGGACCGAGAGCTTCATCCGAGCGCCCTCTTGAGCGAGACGCGCCAACCACTCTCTGTCCGGGTCGATCTCGCTCATACCGGTTCTCCCTTCAGTCGTCGGAGACGGCTTGGCGGCTCGCTGTGTGACGTCTTCCGCATGACTCGAGGTTTCAGTTGAGCACCGATCCTTCGACCGGTAACACGTCGTCGAGGTACGCGCGCGCCGCGTCGATGAGCATCTTCTGGAAGCCGGGTAGGTACTCGCGAGCGAAGTCCCCCGCGTACTGCATCAGCTCTGGCGTTCCTCCCCAATCGACACCGCCCCGTTGCTGCCAGCCGTCGAGCCGTAGTGCGAGCCCGAAGAGTCGAGCGATATGCGCGGCGAACGCCAGTTCGGCGGCAGTAGCGGCACGCACGAACCCGAGCCTCATCGAGCGCTGTGCGCTGGCAGGATCGCTCAAGAACCCTTCCAGCAGATGGGCTGCTTTGCCTGCCGCATCCCTCGCCGCCCGTGTCTCAGCGGTGGCAGCGAGCCGCTGCAGCCTGGTGATGGTCATCGCGATCCTCACGCGGAGAGGGGGCCGGCACACTGTCTCATCCCTGGTGGTCGCACTCGTATCTGCCACGTTCTCAGCTCCTTATGCGCGCGAAGCCGCGCAGCTGATGAAGGCATTCTCGGCCGCCTTGAAGGTCAACTGAGTTGAACAGAGAGAGTCGATCTGGGAAACTCTCCGTCGATGCGACGAACGCCGTTGCTCCTCTACCGTTCGCTCATCGCCTGCTTCGAAGGGGAGTCTGAGCACGCGAGTCGCGTCGCCCTGAGGCGAGCCTTGCGCCTACCTCCGACCAAGTGGCCAGCATGTCTTCGCGAGACCATGGCCGCGGCTGGCGTGACACCCGATTACGTCATGAGGCACCTCTTCTCGATCGGCAGGTTCGAACCTGACGTGTTGGAAGCCTTGGAAGCCGGCCTACCGCTTAGCGTCTGCAGGCTGGTCAACGGCCTGTCGTCCGAAGCCGACAGGGAGCGCGCGATGGCCCCGTTCTGGCGGGCGTTGCGTGCTGGAGCGACTAGTGTTCTCCTACCTCGCGGTGTGTCCGCGCAGGTGGAACGTATGGCTAGGCGGTTGCGGTCCAGCCGAACCGCCGCAGAGCGGTCTGCTGACTCCGCGTACGAGCTAGAGGGCGGATGGCTTCCACCTGCACCGGAGCCGCCGACACCCATGGCGCCTCCCGGAGACGTCTGGACCTTCCCGACGCAGAGCAGGTCGGACAGGTCGGCAGAGCGACTGCCCGCGCAGGTCATCGAAGGCCTGCTAGCCACGTACCTGCAGCCTGGCGACCGCTTGGTCGATATCACGGCCGGCGCCGGGACGATCGGCCTCGTGGCGAGCAGGCTCGGCATCGCGTCGTGGTCAGGCGACATCGAGCCAGGCGCTGCGTTCGTTCATCAGATAGATGCGCGTGACATGCGCTTCGGCCAAGGCACACACGCCCCGGATGCGGCGGAGTCGTGGCCCCCTCCCGCCAGCGCTCAGGCGCTGGTGCTGCATCCCCCTACCTACTTGGCATGGCATGACCAGCAAGAGGAGGCCGCGCCGGGTCTCGCGACAGTGGACGGCTACATCGACTACGTGGCCGCGATGCTCTCTTCGAGTCTTGGGGTCTTGGCAGCCGACGGCACCGTCTGGATCATCTCGAGGCCCATCAGGGAGAAGGGACGAGTATGGCTCGTCACGTCCCACTTGTCCGAACTACTGACCGACTTCGAGCTCGAGCTGGTCGGCTATCACGTCGCCGCCGACGAACGCGGCAGGGACGATTGGCACGTTCTGGTGGGGCGGCGGACGCCCGGGGCTCGTTCTACCTAGAACGGTTCGTTACGTACCTATCCCTGAACCGCACCACCACGTCGCGCAGATCGTCGGTCAGGTACTCGATGCCCCGCTCCGCGAGCTCGTCCGGCACCCCGCCGTAGTACGCCTCGGCGATCCCGCCGACGATCGCGGCCATCGTGTCGACGTCTCCGCCCAGAGACGCCGCGAGCCTGATCGCGTCCTCGTAAGACTCGGAGTGCAGGAAGCAGATTATTGACTCGGGGACCGAGCCCTGGCACGACACGTCGAACTCGTACTCCGGCCTGATCTCGTCAGGGGTGCGGTCGAGGTCGTAGCCGAACCTGGCGGTCACCTGCGCCTTGATCTCCTGCTTGTCAGCCCCGACGCGAGCCAGGAACACCGCCAACGCGGTCGCCTGCGCACCGGCGATCCCCTCGGGATGGTCATGGGTGACGGCCGCGCTCCGCTCGGCCTCCGCGAGCACGTCCTCGAGCGTGTCCCGCGCCCACGCCACTGGGCTCACCCGCATGGCCGACCCGTTGCCCCAGCTGTTGTACGGCTGACGGTTCTCCGACTTCATCCACACGTAGTAGTGAGTCCCGTAACCCCGGTTGGGATGCCTACGCGAGAACTCCTTGAACGTGTCGACGTAGTCGCGTCCGGTCAGCAGCGACTCCGCCACCGCCACGGTGAGCACAGTGTCGTCCGTGAACGTCGACCCGTGCGCGAAGAGGAGGATGTCGTGGCGCTTCTCCCCCAAGAACTCGTACGTCGAACCGATGATGTCCCCGACGATCGCTCCTAGCATAGAGACGATCATGCCCCCGCCGCCGACCTGCAGCGCGTGGGATTCCCCCGAGGACGCACCCGGCCGGCTGTCGACGGCGTCCGGCCCACCGAGCGAGGGCGGGCCGGAGCCTATGCGTGGACGTCAGAAAGCCGGCGGCTCGGGCTGGGAAGGTCAGCGCCCCTTGGCCTCACCTCCACCCCTCCACGCGCCCAGCCTCCTCGATCCAGGCGCGCATCTCGGGGGTGTCGACCTCCTCGACGGTCTTGACCTTGACGTAGCGCGAGTCGTCGCCCTCGCCGAGCGGCGGCGTCGAGTCGAAGCGGGCGCCGCCGAGGAACACGACATTGACCGAGACGTCGTAGGCGACCAGCTCGATGATCCAGCCGCGGTCGGGGAGGCCGTAGTAGGCCTTCCTCCACTTGACGGCGTACTGGAGGTCCTCGTGGGCCTGGCGGATCATCTCGTCGACGCGCTTCACGACCGGGTTCAGGTCCGGCATGACGCGCCGCATCCAGTCATCGATCTCGGCGTGGCTGTCGGAGGGCTCGGGCGGCTTGCGGGACGACTTGCCTGGTGTGCGCTTGCCCATCTTGGGTCCTCCTCCGGGACATCGTGACGGAACGGGCGGGAGGGGACAACCGCACCGCCCGACCCTGCCGGTGGCGGCGCGCGGCTCGAGACGGCGCCGTCCTCCCTACAGCGCCCTGACCATCCCCCCGTCCACCAGGACGCTCTCGCCCGTCACGTACGACGCCGCCGGCGACAGGAGGAAAGCGGCGACGCGCGCGAACTCCCCGGGCTCGCCGAGGCGTCCCAGGGGAATCTGCGCGACCGTCTCGGCGCGCACGTCCTCTTCGCTGCGGCCCTCGCGACGCGCGCGGGCGGCGTCGAGCTGGCGCGTGCGGTCGGTGAGGATGCGCCCCGGGGAGAGCATGTTCACGCGCACGCCGTGCGGCGCCAGCTCGATGGCCAGATGCTTCACGAGCGCGCGGATGCCCGGCCGGTAGACGTTCGAGATCAGCAGGTTCGGGATCGGCTGCTTGACGCTCGAGGAGCCGAGCACCAGCACCGAGCCGCCGCCGGCGTCCCTCAGGTGGGGGAACGCCAGCCTCACGCTGCGCACGACGCTCATCAGCGTCAGCTCGTAGCCGGTTCGCCAGGCCTCCTCGTCCAGGTCCAGGAAGCCTCCGGGCGGCGGCCCGCCGGCGTTGCAGACGAGCAGGTCGAGACCGCCGAGGGCCGCTACCGCGTATGAGAGGAAGCGCTCGAGGCTAGCCGGGTCGGCGACGTCCGCGGCGAACGCGTGGACCTCGGCCCCGCCGGCCCGCAGCTCCTCGGCCGCCGCGTCGGCCCGCGCTTGGTCGCGGGAGCAGATCGCCGCCACGGCGCCCTCGCGGGTCAGCTCGCGGGCCACGGCCTTGCCCAAGCCGCTGCTGGCCGCCAGCACCACGGCGCGCTTCCCGGTGAGACCGAGGTCCATCAGGCGGCCCCCACCGGCTCGAGCGGCAACCCCACCCGGGCGATCGTGGCCTCGAGCTCCTGGACCGACCGCGGGTCGAGCCTGAGGCCGGGCGGCCGGATGTGGTCGGTCGCGAAGACTCCGCGCCGCTTGTAGACGTGCTTGCGGAACGCCAGGCCGATCTTCGGCTGGAACTCGTAGCGCAGCAGCGGGCAGTAGCGGTCGAACACCTCCGCCGCCTTGGCGTGGTCGCCCGCGGTGTAGTGACGCCAGATCTCGAGCAGCACCTCGGGGTAGGCGAAGCCGGTCATGATGCCCACCGCGCCTCGCTGAAGCTCCTCGAGGAAGTAGACGCCGCCCAGGCCCCCCAGCACCGCCAGGTGCGGCGCCTGCGCGAGGACCTGGCTGGTCTTCACCAGGACGGGCGGCTCCTCGAGCTTGATGCCGACGATGCCCGGCACCTCGTTCGCCAGCCGCGCGATCAGGGCCGGTGAGAGGACCGTGCCGAACGACTCCGGGAAGTCGTGGATCATCACGTCGATGCCGGACTCCTCGGCCAGGGTGCGGTAGTACGCGTAGAGGGCGTCGTCGTTCTGGACGCCGAGCGGGGCGGCGAAGACGGCGTCGGCGCCGAGCTGCTTGGCCTCCTGCGCCTGTGCGACGGCGCTGGCGGTGCCGAACGCGCGCACGCCCACGAGCACCTTCAGTCGCCCACGCGCCTGGTCGACGATGACCTCGATGACGCGCCTGCGTTCGGCCTCGGTGAGCTTGTGTCCCTCGCCCAGGAAGCCCAGCGGCGCCACGCCCTGGACGCCGACCGCGACGAGGTGGTCGATGAGCCGCCGCTGGCTGGCCTCGTCGAAGCTGCCGTCCTCGTGGAACGCCGTGGGGATGA
>CAYYOK010000136.1:0-8603 GCA_964473205.1 uncultured bacterium
CGAGAAAGCCCTGGTCTGCACCGTTCTCCTTAGCCTGCGCGATGAGCTCGGCCTGCTGCGCAGGAAAGTCGAGACCCTTCAAGAACCGGCCGAGGTTGGCCGATATGTGCCGCTCGCCTGTCATCGCTTCCTCCATCGAGGAGAGGGGCCTCCGAGCTATCGCCCCATACGCTGCGGCATCTGCTTATCGCGGTCTATGTCCTCTGAAAGGCAGGGCCCATCGCGCTCGAACCAACCTCGCGCGGTCGAACGCAGCGGCAGGGCAAGACGCGGACGCGGGTATCCCGCTCCGCTCGCCGCCCAACGTTCTACGGCCGCCATGTTGTCATCCGCCCAGCGATCTAGCTAAACGAAGAGCAGCACGCTCGTCACGGCGCAGCTTGCCGGCCAGTTCCTGCGCGCGCTCTATAAGCGGGGTACCATGTCACTGGACAAGAATGAACGATCAGACGCTACCTTCGGATATAGCCTGGCTCTGGAATGGGCTCTCACAGCACTGTACGGGGCGAAAGGAGGACGGAAGACAGGGCGCTGGCAAGGCTCGGCAGGATCGTTTCAAGATGCTGGTAACGTTCGTAAGGCTATAAAAGCAGCATGCGAACGCATACGAAAAACGTTAAACGACTCAACTACTGCAGATGAAAGGTTTTTACATATCACAGGCGCGACATTGAATGCAATCGAAGCTGACGCTAAACGTTTAGGTAAAGAGGGCGCGGCAGCGGTTGATTGCATCGGCCACCTCATTAAGCTCGTCGCCCATCTAGTGGGTTACGATCCTCGTTCTAGTGGAAAGATAACTAGGCACGTTATATATTTTCAAACCATTGAGCAGAAGCTCGCTGATGACCGTGATGTGAGCTACACGAGTCAAGTGGCCGCCCATGAGCATGTAATGAAAGTTATTTGTCGTCTTTATAAGGAAGGAGACGGCGTTCCTCTTATAGCTCGCGTGATGAATCGGTCGGAGCTATTCGTAAAGGATGTGCTTATTCATAATGGACATCTAGAAAGACAGGGCACCCTGCGAAGGCGCTCAACCTCTGGTACTAATCCGTAAGCCGCACGCTCTTCCCCGCCCCGCTTTGCCACGGCATCGAAAGGACGTCATCGGCAATGAGGAGTGAGAGCAGGTCGGTAAAGAGGAAGAGGCCTGATCCCCTGCCCTCGGTCACCAGCTTCTGGGCCTCAAGGAGGAGGCCGATACGCCGCTCCATCTTGGTGCGGGTCTTCGTGTTGATGGCGCCCGCTTTGCGAAGCTCCTTCTTCACCCGTGGCTGGAGGAGCGTAGGCGTCGTGGTGACCGTAAGGACGCGGAAGTTCTTGAAGCCGAAGCGCTCGGTGTGGAGCTTCTGCTGCCAGGTACCGTAGTAGCGGGCGGCCTTCTGGAGGAACGAGGAGCGCTTGAGAGTCTGGCTCTCGGGCACGACGGTCTCGGTGCCGGTGTCGGTTTCCAGAAAGAACCAGACGCGGTTCGGCGGCGGGTCGTTCGTGAACTCGAGACCGAAAACCTGGTCTGGCTCGACGTAGCTCCGGATGTCCCTGCCCTGCCAGCGGACGGTGACCGGCCACCTGAAGGGCTTGGCCTGCGCTCGTGTCGCCTCGGGAATGATGGTCTCGACGAGCTCGCGCTCCTTGATGAGGCGCACGCTCCCACTTGCCCGACACGCGATCTCGAGGGTCGCCATGATGTCGGTCGTAAAAAGGGTGTGCTCGAGGAAGTCGACGGCGACGTTCGGGCTCTTCGTCACCCACTGGTACGGCCCGGGCGGTATGAGCTCGACGAGCTCCCCGGGCACGCTGAAGCGCTCCGGGTACTTCCGAAGCTCAACCGCCCGCACGTCGAGCTGGTAGGCCATGGGCGGCGAGCCGGGGCTCGTGCGGTACTTGATTTGGCTCGCGACGCGGCGGATGAACCGCGTGTGGTGGAGGAGCTGCAGGCGCCGGCGCGTCGTCGCCTCGCTCCAGCGGTGCGCGAGGAGCGTAGCGATGTGGTCGGAGTCGGCAATCCGGTGCTCGCAAATCGCGGCGAGGATGGCGATGTCGCGGTCAGTAAGGACGAAGTGCGGCAGGGTCGCCTGCCCCACCTGACGGTACTGCGGGAGGCGTTTGGTCGCCTTCTCCATTGTGGCCATTATACCAGGCAAGGTGCCTAGTTCCCGCCCTCTCGCCAGGTCTCGGGCTCCTCGACGGGCCCCGTTGCTGCCCTGCTGAGCTCCGCGCGGTGCGCGGCATACTCCGCTTCGACTTGATCGGCCGGAGCGATACAGCTTACTCGCTCCAGCAGCTTACGGCGCACTCGCGTCACGCGCTCGGGGAGGACGTCGCTCTCGCCGAGGTACGGGAGCACAAGCCGACGCGGAAGCTTGCTGCCGATCCGCACCCAGGCTTGGCCCACTGGACAGTGTGCGATCGCCACCCCCTTTACGTGGAGCTGTTCATTAAGATCCCACAAGGGCCCGGCCACCCGCTCATAACGAGGGACGTACGTCTCGGACGAGCCTTCGCTCATGGAGCTGCCCGCCGAGCGCGCGGTGCTGCCGCCCCTCTCAGCGCTTTCGCTCCGCGAGCTACCGGTCGTGACCGCGGTGCCGGTCGTGACCGCGACCCCTTTCGTGGTCGTGTCGGCGGTTCCGCGCGAGCGGGTGGTCGAGCCGCCGACGGTCTCGGTGTCGGAACCGCCCCGCGTCGATGAGAACGACGTGCTCGCGCTCTCGACCGTTCCACTCGAGTCTGTGTGCCCCGTCCCACTCCCCTCCGACATGACCAGCGTGTCGTTGAGCGTAGGCGGCAGGAGCGTGGGCTCATACGAATACCCGACGGAGCTGGAACGCGAGTCACTCGACGTTTTGACAGTCGCGCTGTCCGAGCTTTCCCCCTGGCTTTCCGCCCAGGAGTCCGTGTGGCTGCGTGACCAGCTATCGGTCTCTGCCGTCGAGGCGCTCTCCGTATGTGACTGAGCCTTGCTCTTCGTCTTGGCCTTGCTCGCGGTCGTCGAGCTGCTCGAGCCGACCGTGCTGCCCTGCGACCAACTCTGGCCGTTCGTCACGCTATCGCTCGTGCCGCGGCTCTCGTTCCTTACCATGACCTTCTCGGTGCCGACCGCGGTCATCCGGTAGTGACGCGCCTTGGCCTTTTGCAGGTCGAGCGTGCCGCGAAAAACGAGCTTGGCCATGTACTCAGCGTCTTCAGGGTCTAGTCCACCAAAAACCACCTTCACGAGCGAATTCGTCATGACTGAACGAAATATCTCCTCGCCCGCCTCCCGAAGATGAGAAAGATGCTGGTGAGATAGAACCATAGAAAGCCCGAACTTGCGGCTTTCATCGAGGATACGCGCCACGTCTTGGGACAGGAACCGCTGGCACTCATCCACATAGAGGAAGTGCTGAAGCTTGTTCCGCCGCCTGAAGCATGCGGTGTAGTACTCATTCACGAGGAGCGCCCCAAGGAGACGTGCAGAGTCACCCGATAGATGCTCGCCTTGCTTGAGATTCACGAGGACTACAGAGCCCCGATCCATCTCCGCCGCAACATCGAGCGCCCTGCCCCTCTGGCAAAAGAGCCGCTTGGTGTTCGGGGGGCGCAGGAACTGCTTCAGCCGCCGGCGCACCGGCGCCAGATACTCGTCACGGCGTGCGGCCGGAAGCTTCTCCAGGTCTTGCCAGAAGGCCGCACAATCGGGGTCGAGCTGTGCGAGCCGTTCAAGGTGGTGCCCGCGCAGCAGCGCGTGCTCTCGATACAAGAAGTCAGGGGCATGGGCGAGCGGGAGCCCAAGCGCGCCGAGGGCCGAGTAGAGCTCCTGGAGCACCTCGGCGATCATCGGCGTCTGCGTCACGGCTGACTGGCCGAACGCTGAGAGCGTCGCGTTCGTTAAGATTTCTGCGAGCGTCGTGCGGTCGAACGTCGAGAGCGCAAGGAACGGGTTGATCGAGACGGACGCAGAGTCGTCCGTGGGATCGATCATGATGATGCGCCGGAAGCGCCAGATGCGGTGCTCTGCGATCCACGCCACGAGCGACGTGAAGAGGCTGCCATGGGGATCGATGACGCTCACGCCCCGAGGCACACCATCGTTTTGCAGAATATCCTGGCGGATCATCACCTCGATCGCGTTCGACTTGCCCTGCTTTGAGGCGCCAATCACGTGGCAGTGGGTCGTCCTGTCCTCGTGCGCGAGCGTAAATAGGTTGCGGGTGCGAACATTGCGGCCGAACAGGACGCCCGGCCGCCGAAGTTCGAGCGTAAGCGCGCCCACGAATCACTCCTCCTCGCTCTCGGCGTATGGGAAAATCGCGCCGAGAGCGGCGGCACCATCGAACTGGCGCTGTGCCCGCGCCTTCGCCTGGCGGATGCCCTCGAGCATTTCTACTTCGTCCTCCGTGAGCTGGGACTCGTCGCCGTTGACGCGGGCGAGGATGGCCTGCTCGCGCTTCGCTGACGCGCGGGCGATCCGCTGGCGCTTTTCCTCCACCTCCATGGCCTCGCGAAACTCCGGCGGGTCGTTGTCGTCACCAAACCCGTTCGCTTGCCCGCCGCGGGTACGCTGTGCCCGCGCGGCCCTGCCCTCTGCCTCGTCGCGGCCGCACTGCGCCTCATAGAGCACTTGCTGGGCGCTCATTTCCTCCGCCTGCGCCCGGAGGCCCGCGATCTTCTCGGCGCGCGCCTGCTTGGCCTTCGCTTCGGCCAGCTCCGTCTGCTTACGGGCCAAGGCGAGCTCGTACTCAACGCTATCGAGTTGACCGAGGCGCGCCGCGTCACTGACGGCACGATCGTAGTTCGCAAGAACCTGCCGCGCCTTAGCCAACTCCCCCTGTGCAAGCGTGATGTCGATGCCAATTGCGATGCGGTCGCGTTCAATGAGGCCCGGCAGAAGCTCACGCTGTGCGAGCGTGCGCTCGTAGCTTTGAAGCGCTTGCTCCCTTTTTTCCTTCGCCTGGAGAAGAGCGGTGGCCGCCTCGTTGGTCTGCTTGGCATCGTAGAGCTCTGCCCGGTAACCCGCCGTGTCGACGTAAGCGGGCCCAAAGAGCGGTTTGACGGTTTTCAAGACGGGATCCTCGACCGCAATATCGTGCGCGGCGCGCGGCTTCCAATTCGTCTGGCTCGAGGGTGGAAGGATCTCCGGCTCTGGGGCCGGCAGCCGAGGCGTACTGCCGTTTGACTTCGTACCGCCGTACTTGCCGCTCACATCGTACTTGCTCATGTGTATGCTCCTCCGGTGTATCGGCTTTTCTGGATCCGTCGCCACCGTCGCTGCGGCACGCCGTGTCGTTCCGGTGATTTGCTGAACAGAGGCAGCGCCATTGCGTTATCCACGACGAGCGTGGGCCGTGGCGTTCGGCGCACGTCCACAACGACCGTGGTGGGTGCATGGGTGGTGTTGAGCGAGGTCTGCGGCTTGGCTAGGGGTGGGTGCTCCTGCACGGCCCGTGGTTGCCCAGCACGCTTGGCTCTAAGCCAGTCAATCTCACGCTGCTGCGCGACCTGCGTGGCAACCAAAGCGGCGCGCTCCCCTGCGGTCGCTTCTGCGGGCGCGGCTGCCTCTCGACGAAGTGCTTCACAGGTAGACTCGGCAACCGCGCGCTCGTGCGTGAGCCGCGTTACGGCAGAAAGCAGCCTTTCAACGTCGGCGACGAGCCGCGACCGTGCGTTTTTGTCTTCCTGCCGAACGCGCGAGATCTCCCGAAGCGCGGCGGCTTTGGTCTCGTCGAGAGCCCACGTCGCACGATGCACCTCGGCGTCCTTGTCTTTGAGGGCGATTTCCAAGCGTGCGGCTGCGGCCCGGGCTTCCGCAAGGTCAGCGCGAGCGCGGGCAAGCTCGTGGAGGGCCTGCCGCTTCTCCTCTCGCTCAGCTTCAAGAACGGCGCGATGCTTGGCGGAGGCCACTGCGGTCGCCTGGCGGAGCTGCTCAACTTCGTTCAGGAGGGCCGCGATCTCCCGACCCGTGCTGGCCCTGTGGGCGGCGAGGTCTCTGGAGGCGGCCTCAGCCGTACGCCGCTCTTCGTTCAGCGCCCGCTGCTCATAGACCGCTGCAATCTGGGCCTCGGCCACGGCCTCGAGTTCGCACATCCGCTGGAAGTCTCGGTACGTGATCCTGTCCTTGTTGCCGAACAGCATGAGGATCCGCCACGCAGGCGGCGCGCGATCGGTGCCGTTGGTGTGCTTGGCGACAATTTGTTTGGCTTCGGGAGATAGCGATTGGACGTTGAGGTAATGATCGCCGGCGGCAACCGTCCACGTGTCGCGGTTGAGAAGTACGCAAAACCGGGTCACGGCAAGGGTCGGCAGGAAGCCGAACGCGGCGAAGACGACGTAGCTCGCCGCGGCGAACTCGAACGTGTCTGGGCGCACGATGGTATAGGCGAGTACGGCGGTCGCGGTGACGAGGAAGGCAATGCCGATGAGCGTCGCAGCGGCCGCGACCCCTATGCGCAGCCGTCCACTGTGCCGAAGCTCGGGCGTGGAGAGCCAGGCGAAGAGGAAGAGCGGCGACGCTGAGAGGAAAGCGACCGTGCCGTTATACTGGGACGCGATGGCAGGATTCGCAAAAGCCCGCCAGAGGCCTTGGGCTCCGGCGAGGAAGTAGACGACGAGCGCGAGCCCTGCAAACGTAAGGATGGCGAGCGGGAGCGGGTCTGGCGTATTCGGCTTAGCTTCGAGCGACATAAGATAGCGCCCATCTATCGCTGGGGTTTCTTCGGCACGCACCGTTATCCGTCCACGGTTCGAAGGGACGTTCTCATAATCAGCCGGACCTCAGATCGGGCACGTGGGCAGGTAGATTCCGGCCCAGTCCATCGGACTGAGTGCATCGAAGTCCGCGCTGGCCCGCCGGCCGCTTGCAGGTGGTTCAGCGTCGATTGAAACCGCTAGGCTTCGCGTTCGGCTTGCTCGTGCCATCGTTCGCGCAAGCTCGTGGTTGAGGATGCGCTCGAAGGGGTCGATCACTTTCCTTGAGGAGGCATTGCCGTCGTCGTCGAGCAGGCCGTGTGGGCTCATGACCGCGCTCCCTTGGGCATGCCGCCGATCGCCGGAAGGATGCGCACTTCGTAAAGGGTGTGGTTGAGGCCGAGCGCGAGGTAGAGCGCTTGTCGGAGCGTGGGGCGATCCGGGAATACCCAGGCGGATGTTCGCCGGAACGTCGTCGACAGCACGCTGGTGCCGAACGCGGAGACGAAGCCGGACGTTGGCCCCAGCAGGAAGGCGATGAAACCTACCCGGGTGCTGAGGGTTTGTTGCTCCGGTTTCGTGGCGCCCACAGCAGTCGGTTCTACACGTAGGGCATGTGGCCGGCGTACCGGTTGAGACGGCACGGACGGGCTGGCCGGGATGACTGGAGAGTCCCACTGGTGGCGGAGCTCTGCCAGGTCGGCGAGGGATTGTAGTCGTCGCATTGTCTTCCTCCTCGTGCTGAGGAGGCAGACCGCCCTGTCGATGAGCGCGTGCAGCGGCTGTCAAGCACAATTGCGCTTGCGCTCATGCTCGCTTACCTGTAGCGATAAGCGACCAAGCCGCCCTGCGCGGCAGGTGGGACGTGGTGGTACACGTCCCCGAGGTCTACCTTACCTCGTCTAGATGACGTCATTCACGGGGAGTGTGCCGGAAGTGCGCTCCCCGTATTGGCGCGGGTCTCAGTGTAGATCCTGCTGGGTCTGGCACCTTCCTCCCAATTACGCAACGAAGTCTTGAGTAGCGATAGTTCTCGGGTGCACCCATTTGGGTGTAGACTGGATTCGGACTTTCCTTTGGCCCGCCCTCGTCGAAAGACCCCGCTTGCTTTCGCCGGCGGGCCATTTTTTTGGGCGGGCTCTTGCTTCCTTTGAGCTCCTGAGGGGCACTAAGCCCACGCCGAAGGGTCTCTGCTGGAAGCGTGCGCGAAAGATGCCATAAGCTGCCCTAGGACGCAATGCCAAAAATCGCGCGCAGAGAACCCCTCCGCTTACGCGACGCTACTCGAGGTTGATAGTGAAGCTCAAATGCCCGCCGGCACGCCTGCCAAGCGGGCTACGCTCGTCTGAAGGGCTTTGTATACAGGTGTCGCACCATGTCCCCCGTTTCATCTGCCGCGCTCGCGCGCGTGTCAACAAGAACGTTCAGGGTGATTGCACCACGTTTCGTCAGCGACAGCAAGCTATACAGCGGCTATCAGCGCTTTGAGCACGCAGAATGTGTCTCGTTTTTAACGGTGCAGCCACCGGCCGATCTTCCCCTCGACCGTCCCTCGCTCCCGGCCGTACCGCTCGCGCGACTGGTGAAGTACGTTCTCGCGCTGTCCTTTGTGCGCGTCAAGAGGCGGCAGGGTCATGCCCATGAACGGCTCTACCGGCCGGCCGTAGCGCATGAGCCGGACGATGACCTCGCCGCGGGAGAGCTCCTGAAGCGTGGTCGCCGGGTAGGGTGCGAACTCCGGCGCGAGTCGCTCCGCGTCGCTCGCTCCTACCCGGAAGGCGACAAGCGTGCCGCAGTTTCCTAAGACTGCCGAGAGGATCGTGGGCGAGATCTGCTCGGTGTACTGGTGGCTGAGCGTGAGGCACAGCCGGTACTTCCTGGCCTCCGAGAGGAGCGAGGCGAACGACGTCGTCGCGAACGACTGGAACTCGTCG
>CAYYOK010000137.1:0-8536 GCA_964473205.1 uncultured bacterium
CGGTCGATCTTGTAGACCACCACCACGTCGACCAGGCCGCGCTCGATATCGGCGAGCAGGCGTTTGAGCGCGGGGCGGTCCAGGCTCCCTCCCGAGAAGCCGCCGTCGTCGTAGCGGTCGGCGACCAGGGTCCAGCCTTCGGCGCGCTGGCTGGCGATGTAGGCCTCGCAGGCCTCGCGCTGGGCGTCGAGGGTGTTGAACTCCTTCTCCAGCCCCTCGTCCGTGCTCTTGCGGGTGTACACGGCGCAACGCTTGCGGGTGACCGAGGCGGGCAGGTCGGGGAGCTTGCGCCGGCTCACGACGACCTGCCCTTCAGTCCGAAGAAGGACCAGCCGTTCCAGCGCGTGCCGGTGATGTGTCGCGCGATCGCCGAGAGCGAGGCGTAGCGGCGACCCTCGAACTCGAAGTCATCGGCGCGCACCGTGACGACGTGCTGCACCCCGCCGTGCTCGCGCACCAGCCGCGTGCCGGGCAGCGGGCGGCTGTCGGCGCGGATGCGGCGCAGCACGACGTTGCCGCCGTCGAGCTGCTCGCCGAGCGCCTCGAGCCGGGCCCGGGTCTCCGGCTTCAGCCCGCCATAGGCCAGTTCCTGGATCCGGTACGCCAGTCGGCTCTGCAGGTAGGCGCGGTTGAACGCCGGCGGCTCCTTGCCGAACAGCTCGCGCCACTGCTGCTTCAGCTCCGCGGTGGTCGCCGTCTGCAGCGCGGCGAGCCGCGGCAGCACCTGCGTGTGCGGGATGGTGGGGAACTTCGGTGCGTCCGTCTCCGGCACCTGCATCTTCGATCGTCGTGTCATGCGTCCTCCGTCTCTCCGGGGTTCGCATGACGGCGCTGGCGGGGAGTCGCGGGTAGCGAACTCTCTCCGCACTCCCGAGCCCTGGCGTCGATCGCGGCGATGCTGCGGCTGCGCAGCCGCACGATCCCGCGCGCCAGGATCTGACAGACCTCGCGCAGGTGGGGTGGAAGATGGTGGCTGATCTCGGCGATCGCCGTTGGCCGCGGCATCGCGCCACGATGGCCGTGCCACGCCGATCAAGGAAGCACATTGCAGCGGGCCAGCGTGCCCGAGCGTAAACAAAGGTGCCGATGCGCGTTGCTGCGGCAACGATCACGCGTGCGACTCTCGGTGACGAATCGACGCGCGGACTTCAATCTCAACCCAAGGGACCGAAACGCCCGATCCGCGCGCCGGCCATCCTTGACGCCTCGCGAACGTGCCGATACGTCGGAACCACACCATGCGGACCCAAGGATGAAAGCTGCAGAGAAGTTCGGCGCGTTCATTCGGCGCCATCGTCAGGCACGGGAGATCGGCCTGCGCGAGATGGCGTCGCTGGTTGCGATCAGCCCGGCATTCCTCTCCAAGGTCGAGCTCGACGAAGTGCCGCCGCCGGGTGAGCAAAACATCAAGGCGATCGCCCGGATCCTCGAGCTCGACCCGGACGCGCTGCTGGCGCGGGCGGGCAAGATCTCCACGGACCTGTCCGAGATCATCCGCCGGAGACCGGCGGAAATCGCCGCTTTGCTGCGCATCACCAAGAGGCTTGATCGCGAGGGCCTGGTCCGGGTTATCAAGGCAGCCCAACGAGCGTCCAAGGCCTGATCGCACCGCGCCTCCGCACACACCGACAAGACACATGGCGATGGAACGCCGCCGCCGCGCGACGTCGACGGGTGGCTTGCGCGGCCGTTCGGACCTGCGGTCGCCTCGTGCCACTGTGGCACAACGGCATCACCAAATTAGTGGTGAGCCGAACTTGTTGTCTGTCACGCTGACTCCCGACGGTTGCACGCACGAGAGGCTTTACAATCGTCGCTGGGTTTGCTGGCATGCGTGCCGCGCCGGTCGGGTGGCGCAGGAGGAACGCTTGAAGATGGTCGAATCGAGAGAGTGTACCGAGCCGATCAGGCTCGACGCGTTCAGCGCCATGTGCGCCAGGCTGCAGGATTTGCTGCGCGACGGCCTGCGTCATGGCTTCTTCGAGTACAGCATTTCGTGCGAGACCGGACCGAGCAAGCGGCGCTTCGTGATGATCCGCGCCGGCAAGTCAGAGCGGTTCGTCATTCCCGAGGAGGCCCTGACCTAGTCAGGCCCCGACGTGCGGGTGATCCCTGTGATTGGGACGCCCTGGTAGCAACAACGAACGCCCAACCGCTATCGGTGTGATTCCGAAGCTCACGGGCAGGGACGCGGTCCAGCGACAAGCTGGCTGCGGCTTCTGTGGTGACGCTTCGCGCTGTGCTTCGCTCATGCGGCGACGCCCTGCGACCGACTCACACCGGTAGCGGTTGGGCGGCTTTTCGTTCTGGTGACCTCCAGTCGGATCGGGCCCGGGGGTCGTGCTCGCGTGCCGCGGAGGTCCGGCGATGACGGACCGTCCGGCGCATCTCAACCAGGTGCAGCTCGCGCGCCGCTGGCAGCTGAGCCCGCGCACACTCGAACGCTGGCGCTGGCTTGGCCAGGGCCCTGCCTTCCTGAAGCTCGGCGGACGCGTCGTCTACCGGCTCGATGACGTCGAGGCGTTCGAGACGCGTGCAGCGCGTACACCTGCGAGCACCGCGGAGGTGCGCGCATGAGGCTCGCGATCCTCCGCCGCGTGGCCGACGCCAACGCGCTCACCGACTGGCTGGTCGATGCCGCCCCGGGCGCACGCGCGATCTACCACGAAGGTCATCTCGCCGGTGACCTCTCCCCGTTCAGCCGAACGCTCTCCTCCGAGCAGCGGAGCGAGCTCGCCATGCTCGCAAGTGCGGCGTGGCGACTCTGCGAGCGTGGCCTCGTCCATCTCGTGCAGCAGCGCATCGCCGCGGGCACTTGTGCATACCTCGTGATCGCCCGGCCGCGGGCGGCGCTGCATCTGCACCGTGCGCCCGGCACCCCACCCACCCTCTGCGCCGCACAGGTGCGCGCATGACCGGGGCGCGGCGCATGATCAGCATCGGCATCGACCCGGGCGCATCGGGCGCGATCGCGGTGCTCGGGCCGGACGCGGCACTCGCCGTGCACGACATGCCCGTGATGGGGCCACGCGCGCAGGTGAACGCGGCGGCACTCGCCGACCTGCTGCGCGAGGCCACGCTCGGCCGGCCCTGCCACGTCTGGCTGGAGAACGTGCACGCGATGCCGCGCCAGGGCGTGGCGTCGAGCTTCCACTTCGGCCGCTCGCTCGGCGCGGTCGAGGGGGTGATCGCCGCGCTCTGCCTGCCGCTGACGCTGGTCGCCCCCACGGTCTGGAAGCGTGCGCTCGGGCTCGGCCCCGACAAGCGCGCAGCGATCGCCCGCGCCGTGCAGCTCCGCCCCGATGCCGCATCGCTGCTGACCCGCGCCCGCGACCACGGCCGCGCCGAGGCCATCCTGATCGCCCTCTACGGAGACCGCTCATGACAAGCCCAACGGACGCGCCGCGCGCGGCCGCGATCACGCGCGCCATGGCGCTGGCGATCCACGCCAAGGCCGTTGAGCTCGCCAATCGCGGCATCCCGGTCTGCGTCGATCCCGATGGCACCGGCGATCTGACGGTCGCGTCGCTGCTGGCTGAGGCGGCATTCCGGGCTGCCTCGGAGGTGCGGGCATGAACGCCTTCGAGCGCCACGGCATCGACCATCTCTCCGCCTCGTCGCTCAACCTGTTCGCCGCCGAGCCCGCGCTCTGGGTGGTGACCAAGCTGCTCAAGCGGCACATCCCCGGCGGTCTGGGGGCGCAGCGCGGCAGGGCGATCGAGCGCGGCGTCGAGCTCGGCCTGTTCGATCCTACCCTGGTAGTGGAGCGCTGCCAGGAAGCGGCCGAGGCCGAGTTCGACGCGCTCACGGCGTTCGCCCCGCCATCGGAGCGCGCCAAGGCGCGCGAGGTGATCGCGCCGACCGTCGCCGCCGCGATCGCCGAGCTGCGTCCGTACGGCATCCCCACCGCACCGGCGGAGGGCGAGCGGCAGCACCGGATCGAGCTCAGGCTGCCCGAGATCCCGGTGCCGCTGCTCGGCTACCTGGACTTCCTGTTCGACGCGCACGGCATCGTCGTCGACCTGAAGACCAGCACGCGCATCCCCGGCGAGATCAGCCCCGCGCATGCCCGCCAGGGCGCGGTCTACGTCGCCGGCACGAACCGGCAGATGCGCTTCGCCTACGCCACGCCGAAGCGCGTCGCGGTCTACGCGCTCGAGAACCCGGCAGTCCACCTCGCCGCCCTCGGCACGATCGCGCAGCGGCTCGGCCGCTTCCTCGCCACCTCCGCCGATCCGCACGCGCTCGCCGCGATCGTCTGCCCCGACTTCGAGGACTTCCGCTGGTCCGATCCCGCCGCGCGCGCGATCGGCCGCGAGGTCTTCGGGTTCTAGCCACCAGCCACAGGAGAACGCCATGTCGCTCGGACTGCAGATCACCAACAGCGCCAACATCATCCCACACGTGAAGTACGACGCGCGCGCCGGGCGCCTGTTCCGCGTCGACCGGGTGCAGGACGGCTCGGGCGCCTATCAGCGCACCACCGTCGACATCACCACCCCGGCGCCGAAGTTCATCATGGACCTGGGCGGGATCCAGGTCGGCTGGCTGCACTTCAGCGAGCGCGGTCCGGACTTCCATCTCGTCCGGCTCGGCCAGCCCCTGCCGGCCAAGCCCTCGGAGCAGCACCGCCAGGGCTTCCTGGTGCATCTCTACGCGGCGCGGCTCCTGGGCGGGGTGCGGCAGTTCTCGTCCAACGCCAAGACCGTGGTGGCGGCGATGGATGCGTTGCACTCCGAGTACGAGAAGGCGCCGGAGGCCGCGCGCGGTCTCGTGCCGGTGGTCACCCTCGCCGGCACGGTGGCGGTGAAGACCGCCTCGGCGGCGGGACAGACCACGTCCTACGCGCCGGTGTTCCAGATCGAGAAATGGGTCGAGCGGCCGCGCGAGCTCGACCAGGCCGCGGAGCCGGCGAAGCAATCGGCACCGGCTGCGATCGCAGCACCCTCGGCGCAGCACGTACCGCCGCCCGCACCGCGCCCCGTGACGCCGGAGCCCGTCCCTGCGGACGCACCGGAGTTCTGAGCCTCCGTGCTGACGCTGCCTGCCGCGCTGCGCCCGCTCGCTGCCTCGCCCCACTGGGTGACGTGGCGGTGGGTCGCGCGCGCAGGCGGCCGCCGCGACAAGCCGCCCTTCAACCCGCGCAACCCGGAGGCCTTCGCGTCAACACGCCGCCCGGACAGCTGGGCCGGCTTCGACCTTGCCGCCGCAGCCGTGGCGCGCAACCAGGCCGACGGCGTCGGCTACGTGCTGCTGCTCGACGAACGGCTGATCGCGCTCGACCTCGACGACTGCCGCGATCCGCAGAGCGGCGCGCTCGAGCCCTGGGCGATCGCGCTGGTCGAGGAGGCCGACAGCTACACCGAGATCACGCCCTCCGGCACGGGGCTGCGCATCCTCGGCCTGAACGAGAGCATCGCCGCGAGCCTGCACCACACGATCCGGAAGGATCCCGGTCAGGTCGAGATCTACCACCGTTGCCCGCGCTTCATCACCGTCACCGGCGCGCGCCAGCCCGACACGCCCGACGCGCTGCGGCCGATCTGCGACCTGGTCGGGCGCATGCTGATGGTGGCGCAACGGCGCGAGGTGGGCAGCGAACTGTTCCCACCGCGCGCACCCAATCCCGACGCCGCCGCGCCGATCGAGAACATCACCGCCGCGCTGGCGCAGATCCCCAATGCCGACGTCGCCTGGGACGACTGGTCGCGCATCGGCATGGCGGTATGGCGCGCCTCGGGCGGCAGCGGCGGCGGCCTTGCCGCCTGGAGCCGCTGGTCGGCGAAGAGCCGCAAGCACATCGACGGCGCCTGCGAGGAGCGCTGGCAGCACTGGTTCCAGAGCCCGCCCTCGCGCATCGGCTTCGGCACCCTCTACCACCTCGCACGCGCGCAGAACCCGCTCTGGGTCCCGCCCACGCTGACCAGCAAGCCGAACGGCAGCGGGCAGCACGGGAGTGCGCCCACAAGCCCCACGGCCACGCAGCACGATTGGGATCGGTCGCCCGGCTCGACCGATGACCGCACGACCGCGCCCGCCGCAGCGGACTGGCCGGAGCCGGTGAACTTCCTCAGCCGTCCCGTCATGGCGGTCGCGCTCGGCGAGCGCCACATGCCTGAGCCGATCCTCGCCTTCGCCCACGACACCGCCCGTCGCATGGGCACCGCGCCGATCGCCGTGGCGCTGGCCGCGATCGTCACCGCGAGTGCGGCGATCAGCGACGCGTGGCAGATCCAGCCCAAGCAGCACGATCCCACCTGGGTCGAGGAGCCACGGCTGTGGGGGGCGATCGTCGGCCCGCCCTCGGTGCTGAAGAGCCCGATCCTGCGCGCCACCACCGCGCCGCTCGATCACCTCGAGGCGGAGGCCACTCGGCGCCACGCCGAGGACATGCGCCGCTACAAGGCCGAGCTGAAGCGCTGGAAGGCGGAAGGATCCGATCCCGAGACCGAACCCACCGCGCCGCGGCTCGCGCGCTGGCTGGTCGAGAACGCCACCGTCGAGGCGATCAGCGAGGTGCTCCGCACCGATGGCGAGGGCAGGTTCACCGCGCCCGCACGGAAGGTCCTGATCCGCCAGGACGAGCTCTCGGAGTGGGTCGCCAATCTCGACCGCTACCGCCAGGGCGGCCGCGGCGGCGGCGATCGCGGTGCCTATCTCCGCCTGTTCAACGGCGGCCGGTTCGTGATCGACCGCGTGCAGCGCGGCGCCTTCGCCGTGCCGAACTGGTCGGCCTGCCTGCTGGGCGGCATCCAGCCGGAGGTGATCGCCCGCATCGCCCAGGAGGCGGCGGACGATGGGCTGCTGCAGCGCTTCCTGTTCGCCGTGGTGGCGCAGACCGAGCCGGGCGAGGACCGCCCTCCTGATGCGGCGGCGCTCGAGCGCTACCGCGCGCTGATCCCGGCGCTCACGGCGCTGAACCCGCCGACCGGACTCGATGGGTCGGTGCGTGCGGTCACGTTCGCCGCCGACGCACACCGCCATCGTCATGCGGTCGACCGCCTCGCGCGCATGCTGATGCTGCTGCCGAACGGCTCGTCGCGGCGCCAGGCAGCGGCGGGGAAGCTGCCGGGGATCTTCGCCCGGCTGGCACTCGCCTTCCACCTGATTGGCATCGCCGATGCACGCGCACGCGCGGCCGAGCATCCTCCGATGCCGGTCGTGCGGCCGGAGACCGCGGCGATGGCAGCCGCGTTCCTCATCGAGATCGCCATCCCCAACATGCTCGCCGCCGACGAGATCATGTTCGGCAGTCCCGGTGAGGCGGATGCCGAATGGATCGCCGGCTTCGTGCTGGCACAGGGCGTCGAGCGGCTGACGATCCGCCAGCTGGTTCAGAACCGCCATGCATTCCGCGCGCCCGAGCGGCGCCGAGCGCTGCTCGCAGCCTTGGAGGCGATGGTGGCCTTCGGGTGGCTCGAAGCCGAGCCGCACCCGCCGCACGCCGATCCCTCGGCGTGGATGGTCAATCCACTCGTGCACGAGCGCTTCCGACAGACCGCGGACGCTGAGCGGGATCGCCGCCAGCGCCTGCGTCGGGAACTCGAGCGTCTTCGTGCCGAGACACCGTGGCTGGAGGAAGAGCCCTTATGAGCGCTGCCCATCCCCAGGCGTCGACCTGGATCCGTCGTACCAGAGCGAACTCGGAGGAAAGCATGTTGAGAATGTTGGGACGCGCGCGCGTACCGTGTTTGCACTCTCTCTCCTTTCTATCCTTTCCACTCACCTGCCTCACGCGCGCGCGTCCCAACATTCTCAACATCCCGGGCTGCGCGATGGTCGGGAGGGTCCGCCGATGACCCCGGCGCTGTATGCGGCGCTGAAGTCGCACGTGGACGGCGTCGATGCCGTGGCGAGTGCGATGGAGCGCAAGTGGGGTGTTGGGCGGCTGCGGCTGCTGGTCGATGCCGCGCTGCGCGAGCGCTTCGACCGTCAGGCGGCGAAGTGGAACGCCGCCGTGTGGTCGAACGACCTCGAGCGCGTGCGTACCCAGGCTGGCGGCATGACGCGTGCCTGGCAGGCGCTGGATGCAGCGGCCGAGGCAGACGGGGCCGAGACGCTGAACCCCACCGTGTGGGAGGCGCGCATGCCGGACGGCCGGGTGTTCGGCTTCGTGCGCACCCTGCCCGAGGCGCACGCGGTGCAGCGCGACAACCGCGCCATGGAGGTGTGGACCGTCGAGGAGGTCGCGCGCGTGCTGGCCGCCCTCGATCCGTCGCAGATGCTCGGCGCTGTGAAGCAGGAGTTCCCTGGCGCCCGCGTCGAGCGGGTGCGCACGCTGCCCGACGGCGCGGATCTCGACTACGACCTCGGCATCATGGAGCAGGTGGCATGAAGCTCCCCGGTGCTCCCATGCCGCCGCGCTCGTGCCTGCATCGCGCGACGAGCCCGACCACACCCACGGAGCTCGATGCGCTGCGCCGCCGTGTCTGGCGCGAGCAGGGCGTGGTCTCGCTCGCGATCGACGACGTCACCGACCCGTGGCTGCGCCAGGCGCTGATCAACGAGGCGACGAAGCGCTGGGGTGCGCGCGGAG
>CAYYOK010000138.1:0-8424 GCA_964473205.1 uncultured bacterium
GGCGCCGCCTGACGTGCAGCCGCGCCTCCTCCGGCGCGTGGCTCTTGACGCCCAGGTAGAACTCGCGGACGTTCTCGTTGCCCCGCAGCTCGGCCGAGGTGCCCTCCAGCACGAAGCGACCGCCTTCCAGCACGTAGCCGTAGTCGGCGATGGCGAGAGCCTGGTTGGCGTTCTGCTCGACCAGCAGGATGCCCATGCCCTGCTGGTTGATGCGCCGGATGACGCCGAAGATCTCCTCGACCAGCAGCGGCGCGAGCCCCAGGCTCGGCTCGTCGAGCATCAGCACCTGCGGGCGCGCCATCAGAGCCCTGGCGATGGCGAGCATCTGCTGCTCGCCCCCTGACAGGGTGCCGGAGTCCTGCTTGTGGCGCTCGAGGAGGCGTGGGAAGAGCGCGTAGACCTCGTCGAGGTCGGCTCTGACGCCGGCGGCGTCGCGGCGGTGGTAGGCGCCGAGGCGCAGGCTCTCGCCCACCGACAGGTCGGGGAACATGCCCCTGTCCTCGACGACGTAGGCGATGCCGGCCTGCGAGATGCGCTCGGTGTCCCAGCGCGTCACGTCGCGGCCCATGACCCGCACGCTGCCCTTGCGCGGCTCGTCCTCGATCAGGCCCATGATCGTCTTGAGCAGGGTGCTCTTGCCGGCGCCGTTCGAGCCGAGCACCGCCACGCAGCTACCGCGCGCGACGCTGAGCGAGACGCCCTTGAGCACCCGAAGCTGCCGGTGGTAGCCGCTCTCGACCGTGATCACCTCGAGCAGCGCCTCGGCGCCGGCGCGACCCGGCGCGGCGCGCGTCACGAGGCGGCCTCGGCCGTCAGCCGGGAGCCGCCGAGGTACGCCCTGATCACCGCGGGATGCTCCTGGACCTCGGCCGGCGTGCCGTCGGCGATGAGCGTGCCGTGGTCGAGCACCAGGACGCGCTGCGCCAGGCGGCTCACGACCCGCAGGTCGTGCTCGACGACCAGCATGGTCAGGCCGAGCTGGGCCTTCAGCCGCAGGAGCGTGACCATCATGTCGTCCTTCTCCTCGACCATCATGCCGGCGGTCGGCTCGTCGAGGAGCAGCAGGGCTGGCTCGGCGGCCAGGGCCCTCGCCACCTCGATCAGCTTCTGCACCCCGTACGGCAGCGCTCCTACGCGTTGCTCTCTGTAAGCCTGCAGGTCGAGCAGGTCGAGGAGCTCCTCGGCCTTGCGGCGCTGCGCGACCTCGTCGCGCACCCAGCCGGGGGTGGCGAGCATCGCGCTCAGCACGTTCGACCTCACGTGTAGATGGCGGCCGAGCAGGAGGTTGTCCAGGCAGGTGAGGTTCTTGAACAGCTCGATGTTCTGGAAGCTGCGCGCGATCCCGAGCCTGGCCACGCGGTGCGGCTGCATGCCGGTGATGTCGGTGCTGCGCCACGTCACGGCGCCGTGCTGCGGGCGATAGAAGCCGCAGATGACGTTGAAGATACTGGTCTTGCCGGCGCCGTTGGGACCTATCAACGCCGCGACCTCACCCTCCGCGAGCGCGAAGCTCACGCCCGAGAGGGCGTTGAGACCGCGGAAGGAGAGGCTGACGTCGTCGAGCTGGATCAACTGGTCGGGCACGAGATAGGGGTGGGGCGGCGCGAAGCCGCCCCACGAGTCGTCTCAGGCTGAGGCTAGAGGGTGAGCCAGTCGGAGACCGGGCGCAGGCCCTGCGGGGTGACCTGCAGCAGCATCACCGAGTTGTTGCCCTTGTAGCCGTCGGCGAAGCTGAGGTTGTAGTAGAGGCCCTCGTTGTAGCCGTCGATGGCGCTCAGCGCCTCGAGCAGGCCTTCGCGGGTGAGGTCGGGTCCGGCGGCCCTCAGGGCCTCGACCAGCGGCTGGGCGAATGCGACGCCCGCCAGCGCGCGGAACGGATCGCGGGCGATCTCGGGGGCGTAGGCGACGATGATGTCGCGGTAGAGCGCGTCGGCGATCGGGTCGCCGTTGCCCTCGCCGACGATGACCGTCGGGAGGCGCAGGAAGACGCTGAACAGCGCACCCTGCATGCCCGGGTTGGCCATCAGGCTCGGGTCGAGCAGCGTCACGGTGGCGAGCATCTGCGGCCGGAAGTCGAGGCGCTGGAACTCGTTGACGAGGTTGGCGGCGGCGGTCGGGTCGGAGAACAGCAGCACGCTGTCGGCGCCGGAGCCGCGCAGGCGCAGGGCCTGCACGCCGAGGTTGGTGGTGCCGCGCTCGTAGCTGACCTTGTCGCCGACGGTGACGTCGTAGCCCTGGGCCTGCAGGCGCGCGATCTCCTCTTCCAGCCCGCGCAGGCCGGCCTGGCCGTAGCCGTCGTTCTGGTAGAAGATCGCGATGTTGCGGCTGCCGAGCTCGGTGACCGCGTGGCGGGTCATCAGGGCGGCCTCGACGACGTAGTCGGTGAAGGTCGAGAAGACCAGGCCGCCGGACTGCTCGGCGAACTGCTCGGAGCCAGAGGCCGGACCGATCCACGGCGTGTTGGCGCGCTGGATCAGCGGCAGGGCAGCGAGGCCGTTGGCGGTCCCGACGCCGGCGACGAAGGCGAAGACGTTGTCGCGGTCGATCATCTCGCGCACGGCGGCGACCGTTCTGGCGGGGTCGTAGCCGTCGTCGCGGGTGACGAGCACCAGCTCGCGGCCGTGGATGCCGCCCTGGGCGTTGATGTACTTGAAGTACGCCTCGACCGCGATCGTGACGCTGCCCCACGCGGCGGCAGGGCCGGATTGGGGACCCCAGTTGCCGATGATGATCTGCCGGTCGGTGACGCCGGGTTGGGCGGTGGCCGAGGCCACCAGCGCGAGCATAAGGGCGGAAACGATGAACGTCAGAAGCCTCTTCATACTGCTCCTTCCTTGCTTGGCGCAGCCGCCGCGGCTCATGGTCTGCCGAGGCCGTCGCTGAGAGTTCTAGTCGTCGTCAACGTTATCACGGGGCAAACGCGCGCAGACTCGCTGCTCAAGGCTCGGTTAGACCGCTTTCAGACGCGCTTGACGTCCGCGCGCCCGAGCAGGCCGTGCGGCCGGAACACCAGCACCAGGATGACGGCGAGGAACGCGAACGAGGCCTTGAACTCCAGCGACACGTAGATCCCGACGACCAGCTCGAGGATGCCGAGCACGTAGCCGCCGAGGACGGCGCCGGGCAGGCTGTTCATGCCGCCGATCACCGCCGCCACGAAGCCCTTGCTCATCGGGTCGAGCATCGTGGTCGGGTTGAGCAGCGTCGTCGGGGCGAACAGCAGGCCGGCGGCGGTCGCGAGGACGGCGGCAGCGGCCCAGGTGGCCATCAGCACGCGCCTGACGGGCAGGCCCATCGCCTCGGCCACGTCCTCGCGTTGGGCGACGGCGCGCATCGCTACGCCGAGCTTGGTGTACGACAGCAGCGCCCACAGGCCGAGCATCAGCACGACTCCGACCGCGGCGGTGACGAGCGAGACGAGGCTGAACGAGGCGCCGCCGATGCGCACGATGCGCTCGGCGACGAGGGTCGGCACGATCTTGTTGTCAGTGCCGAACACCAGCGCGTCGAGCCCTCCGAGCGTGAGGGCGAGGCCCAAGGTCAGGATCAGCAGGCCCAGCTCCGACTGGTTCTTCGCCGGCCGCACCAGCAGCAGGTAGACGAGGCCGCCGATGAGAGCGGCTGCCACCAGCGCCAGGGCGAAAGACGCGCCCCAGGGGATGTCGAGCGAGGTGAGCAGGGCGTAGGCGATGAACGTGCCGAGCACGCCGAGGTCGCCGTGCGCGAAGTTGAGTATGCGCGTGGTGCGGTAGAGGAGCACCAGGCCGATCGCCACCAGCGCGTAGATGCTGCCGATGGTCGCGCCGCTGACCAGGACCTGGATGAAGGTGTCGAGGCCGCTCATCGGCGCTCACCGCTTCGCTCCGCGGTCGCGCCGGCGTTCCTCGTCCTGCGGCGGCCGAGTTGCGCCATCACAGCGGCCAGCTCTTCCAGTAGCGGCGGATCTTCAGCCAGCGCCCGTAGAGCCCGGCGGGCTCGAGCATCATCACGGCGATCACGACCAGACCGAACACGAGCTGCGACCAGGCGCGGAACGTCGAGAGGTAGAGGTCCAAGCCGGTGATGAAGCCGGCGCCGATGATCGCGCCGGGCAGGAACCCGAAGCCGCCGACGATGATCATCAGCAGGAACTTCACGCTCAGCAGCAGGTTGAAGCTCTCGGGCGTGATGTAGCCGACCAGCGGGCCGTAGAGAGCGCCGGCGAGGCCGGCCAGGCCGGCGGAGATCACGAACGCCAGCGTCTTGTAGCGCGCCAGCCCGATGCCGCTCATCTGCGCGGCCAGATCGGCGTCGCGCAGCGCCCTGAACGCGCGCCCGACGTGGGAGCGCTCGAGGTTGAAGATCGCCAGGCACGCCAGCAGCGCGATCACCGCCACCAGCCAGTAGAAGGCCCTGTCGCCGTAGAAGTCGATGCCGAAGATCTCGGGCCTGTCGACGAGCCTGCCCGTCGACGAGCCGACGAAGCGCCAGTTGGTGAGGATCTGCTGGATGGCGAGGCCGAAGCCGAGCGTGGCGATGGCGAGGTACGGACCCTCGAGCCGCAGGGCCGGCACGCCGATGACGAACCCGAGGATCCCCGCGACGAGGATCGCGCCGGGGACGCTCAGGTAGAACGGCAGGCCGTAGTCGGTCAGGACCGCCTGGGTGTAGGCGCCGGCGGCGAGGAACCCGGCGTGCCCCAGCGACACCTGACCGGTGAGGCCGACGAGCACGCCGAGAGAGATCGCCACCAGCGCGTAGACGAAGAACAGCGTGACGTTGTAGATCAGGTAGCCCTTGGTGACGAGCGGCAGCCCGAACAGCGCCACGGCGCCGATGACGAGGGCCACCCACGCCTGCGAGCCCCGCACCAGCAGCAGGTCTTGCTCGTAGCGCTCGCGGAAGAGCACAGTGGGCTACGCGGCGGGCGTGCCGGCGTGCGGCACGCGGCGACCAGAGGTGGGTGGGAGGAACGCCGCGACCTCAGGCATACAGGTCCTCGATCAGATGACCGTACTTGCCGGCGATGCTGGCGCGCTTGACCTTCAGCGTCGCGGTGACCTCGCCGTCCTCGTGATGCAGGCGCTTGGGCAGGATCTTGAACCTCTTGATCGTCTCGACGCGGGCGAGCGCGGCGTTGACCCTCTCCACCTCGGCCTCGATGAGCGCGATCACCTCGGGGTTCTGGGTCAGGTCGGTGTAGGTCGAGTAGGCGAGCTGGCGCTCGGCTGCCCAGTGGCTGACGTTGTCCTCGTCGAGGACTAGCAGCGCGGTGAGGTAGGGGCGCCGGTCACCGATGACGACGGCGTCGTTGATGTAGATGCTCGACTTGAGCTGGTTCTCGATCTTCTGCGGCGCGATGTTCTTGCCGCCGGCGGTGATGAGGATGTCCTTCTTGCGGTCGGTGATGCTGAGGTAGCCGCCTGAGTCGAGCTCGCCGACGTCGCCGGTGTGCAGCCAGCCGTCCTCGAGCGCCTCGGCCGAGGCCGCTGGGTCCTTGTGGTAGTGGAGGAAGTTGCCGGGGCTCTTCGAGAGGATCTCGCCGTCGTCCGCGATCCTGATCTCGACGCCGGGGAACGCCGTGCCTACTGTGCCGAGACGCGTCTTGGCCGGGTTGATGGCGATGAGCCCGGTCGACTCGGTCAGGCCGAAGCCCTCGCGGATGTCGATGCCGAGAGCCATGACGTAGGCGAGGATGTCAGGGCTGATCGGTGCGGCGCCGGAGATCGCGACCCTCACCCTGTCGAGCCCGAGGCGATACTTGAGCAGCCTGATGACCAGCGTGTGCGCCGCGAACAGCGCGACGCCGCGGCGGTCGGTCACCGAGGAGCCGCGCGAGCGGCTGGCAACCTGCAGCGCCCAGCGGAAGGCGGCGCGCTTGACCGCCTGCGCGTCCTTCATGTGCAGCTCGACCAGGGAGTGGATCTTCTCCCAGATGCGCGGCACGGCGAAGAACACCGTCGGCCGGATCTCCTGCAGGTTGGTCATGACGGTGTCGAGGTTCTCGGTGAAGCTGACGGTGTAGCCGAAGCGCAGCGGGGCGGCCACGCTGATCAGGCGCTCGACGATGTGAGACAGCGGCAGGAACGAGATCAGCTCGTCCTTCTCGGTCAGCGGCTGCCACCGGTAGAGCGAGTCCATCGCCCACAGCAGGTTGCCGTGGCTCAGCACCGCGCCCTTCGGGTCGCCGGTGGTGCCGGAGGTGTAGATGAACAGCGCCGGGTCGTCGGGTCTCACCGCCGCGAGGCGGGCGTCGACGGCCTCCGGGCTGGCGCGGTGCAGGCCGCGTCCCTCGTCGATGAGCGCTCCGAGCTCCAGCACGTCCGAGACCTCGTCGGAAGGCTCGACGACCGCGACCCAAGCGACCCGCGGGCACAGCGCCTTGGCGTTGAGCCACTTCTCGAGCTGCTCGGCGTCCTCGACGATGAGGCCGACGGCGTCGGAGTGGTTCAGGTAGTAGGCGAGCTGCTCGGCGCTGCTGGTGGTGTAGACGCCGACGGTCACGCCGCCCGCGGTCTGGATGGCGAGGTCGGAGATCAGCCACTCGGGCCGGTTCTCGCACAGCAGAGCGACGCGGTCGCCTGGCTCTAGGCCCAGCGCCACCAGCTTGGCCGCCAACGCGTTGACCTGCTCGACGTACTCCGACCAGCGCAGCGACTGCCACAGGCCGAAGCGCTTGACGCGGAACGCGATCCCGGCGTCGCGCTCCCTGCGCCGCAGCAACGCCGGCAGGCTGTCGGCCACCATCCACTCAGCTTGCATCTGACCGGCATTGTAACGAGTCGCCCTAGCGTGCCGCAGGTAGGTTGCGCCTCATGGCGAGACGCCGTGGCGGCTAGCCGCCCGACCTGAACATGTCGGCCATGCTCTTGCCGAGCAGCTTGCTGGAGATGAACACCAGCAGCAGCGTGAACACGATGACGATCGAGCCCATCGCGCTCGCCGGCGCGATGCGGTGCGAGTTCAGGTACTCGAAGATCGCGATCGACACGGTCTTGGTCTGGCCGGAGAAGAGCATGATCGTCACGCTCAGCTCGCCGATGAGGGTGGCGAACACCAGGATCGCGCCCGCCAGCATCCCCGGCGCGATCAGCGGCAGCGTCACCTTGCGCATGGTCCTCGCCCAGGTCGCGCCGCAGATCGTCGACGCCTCCTCGAGCTGCGGATCCACCTGCCCGATGCTCGCCGACACCGACCGGAACGCGTACGCCAAGCGCCTGACGAAGTAGGCGAAGACCAGGATCAGCGTCGTGCCGGTCAGCACGATGGGTCCGCTGTTGAAGGTCGTCAGGTAAGCCACGCCGGTGACGATGCCGGGCAGCACGAACGGCAGCATGATCGTCAGGTCCAGGAGCCACTTGCCGGTGAAGCGCTTGCGCAGCGAGACGTAGGCGGTGATGGTCCCGAACGCCAACGCCATCAGCGTGGCCGCGCCGGCGAGCCCGACGCTGTTGATGATCGGCTGCATCACGCGGCCGAGGATCAGCTCGTAGTTGCCGAGGCCGTACTCGGTCGGCAACCTGGTGCCTGCCCAACGCGTGGCGAACGAGGAGAACACCACCATCGCCTGCGGGATGAGGGCGAGGGCCATCAGGCCCCAGACGTAGACGTTGCCGAAGATGCGCGCGCCCAGCGACGACGCCTGCGCCGCAGCCTGCGTGGTGCCGGTCAGGGTGACGAAGCGCTTCTTGCCGCTGAAGCGCCGGATGAGCAGCAGGAACGCGAGCACCATCAGCACGTTGACGACCGAGATGGCGGCGGCGCCGTTGAGGTTGAAGAAGCCCTCGACCTGGAACAGGATCAACGTCGGCAGCACGTAGTAGTCGGAGCCGAGCACCGACGGCACGCCGACGTTGCCGAGCGCACGGATGAACACGATGATCGCGCCTGACGCGATAGAGGGCGCCACCAGCGGGAAGGTGACGGTGCGCAGCACGCGCCAGCGCGACGCGCCCATGATCTGCGCCGACTCCTCGATGTAGGGGTCGGAGGCCGCCAGCGCGCCCTGGACGATCAGGAACACGAACGGGAAGTAGGAGAGCGACAGGGCGAGGATGATCCCGAACGGTCCGAAGATCGACGGCAGCGTGATGCCGAACCACTCGCTTAAGTAGTAGGTGACGATCCCGTTGCGCCCTAGCAGCAGCACCCACGAGTAGGCGCCGATGAACGGCGGCGCGATCAGCGGGATCACCGAGAGCGACAGCAGCAGGTTCTTGAACGGGATCTTGATGCGCGCCGTCGCGTAGGCGGCCGGCAGGGCGATGAGGGTGGCGATGGCCGTCGTCGCCAGCGAGACCACCAGCGAGTGCCGGAACGCCGACATGTACAGGGACGACGTCCAGAAGCGCCTGAAGTTGACGAGCGAGATGTTCTCGAACGACAGCGCCGAGCCTTGCGGTACCAGGCTGGACAGCAGCGACTTGCCGATGGGGTAGACCAGCA
>CAYYOK010000139.1:0-8344 GCA_964473205.1 uncultured bacterium
GGGCGGGCGGGTCGGGTCGTTGCCGGTCAGGTCCCAGACCTCGTTGAACACCGCGCCGACGTAGAGCGAGTCGAGCGGCCGCACGACGAGAGCGACCTGCTCGAGGGACAGTCGCGCGCTGGTGACCTCCTGCTGGCTGGTCGAGTATGCGGCCGAGTAGCCGAGCGTGCCCTGCAGGCCGACCACCTCGGAGAACTGCACGCCGAACACTAGGTTGGCGCGCCGCAGGTACGTCTCGGGCTGGAGCGCGTCGCGCCACTGGAACTCGGCGAAGCCGTCGACGCTGAAGCGCACCGGGCCCACTTGGTGACCGGCCAGCAGCGCCCTGCCGGTGAGCGTCGAGGCCCTGTACCCGCCGGCTCCGCCCAGGATGCCGGGGTCGTAGGTGGTCGAGAAACGCACCTGCCAGCTCGGCTGCCCCGACTCGGGCGCGGCCTCGACGGAGACCGCCACCGACCGCGAATGAGGCGCCGGGCTCGGCAGCCCCAGCCACTCGGGCGGCAGCCAGGCGAGCCCGTCGGCCTGCGCAGCGACGTAGCCGGGCAGCTCGACGCGCAGCCTGCTGTTGGCTATGCGCCCGCTGGGCAGGTCGAGGCGCTCGACGGCGCTGAGCCGCAGCGAGCCGATGCGCGCGGTGGCCTCGACTCCGAAGGCGCTGGTGTACCCCTCGTCGAGGTCGCGAGCGTAGGTGATCGCCAGGCCGGGACGCATGTCGCTCTGGGTCAGCGTGCCGAGCGTCAGGGTCAGCTCGAGGTCGTCGAAGTGGTCCGGCGCGCGACCGGGTTCTGGCGGTGGCGGGTTGTAGCGGTAGGCCGACCTGGCGCTGAGCGTCGCGATGCCGGTGAGACCGCCCGACACGCTGAGGTAGGTGGCCGTCTCGTCGAGCGGCTGCAAGGTGATCCGGTCCGGCAGCACGGCGAGGTCGACGACGTGCCTCAGCTCGGCGCTGGCACCCCATGGACCGCCGCCGGTGGTGCGCAGGCCGAGGGTGGCGTCGATGGTGCCGGGGTCGGTGCCGTCGAGCTCGTACACGTTGCGGACGGTGAGGCTGACCCAGTTGACGTTGCCCAGCAGCGTCAGGGTGCTGGCGAGCGGCAGCCAGCCGACGTCGCCGGGCGAGCGGTCGTCGACGAAGACGTAGCCGCCGGTCTGCTCGAAGCGCAGCCACGGCGCCGGCGTGAGCAGGAACCGCGCCGTGATGTCGGTGCGGTTACGGTACGGGATCACGTCGAAGCGGAAGGGGGTCTCACCCTCCCTGACGTCGCGGCGGTAGCTGAGGTTGAGCGAGGCGACGCGCCCAACCGTCTGCGTCGCCGACAGCCGGGTCAGCCACTCGACCTGCCGTTCGGCGGTGCCGTAGTAGAAGCCGGTGAACTCGGTGCGGCCGTCGACGCGCATGCCGCTCCACAGGTCTTGCGGGGCCAGGGTCACCGTGTGCGCCTCGCGCAACCTGCCGGTGGTCGAGAGCGGCGACACCGCTGCCGAGCGGTTGAGCGGGTTGCTGACGTCCTGGAAGCCGCCGATGTCGACGAGAAGCCGATCGAGGCTCAGGGGACCGATGGAGAAAGAGCCGAGGTCCTCCGGTTCGAGCTCGAGCCTGGCGAGGGTCATCAGCGGCGTGAAGCGGCTGGCGTAGCTCGGTTCCCACACGCCGTCGCCGGGATCGAGGTCGAGGAACACCTGGGTGCTGAAGCGCGCCCTGACGCCGCTCTCGACCTGCACCGCGGCCACGCTCGCCTCCCACAGCCGTTCGCGCCTGGCGTCGTCGCGCTCGAGCAGCACGGACAGGGAGGGCGGCCCGAGCGCCTCCTCGTCGGCGTACGCGAAGCGCACCTGGAACTCGTGGTCCTCCACCCCGGCCGGCGTGACGAACCCAGGCGTGAAATCGACCTGGAACACGCCCTTGCCGCGCTCGGTGTAGAAGCGGTGGTTCACCGCCCCTCCCAGGTACCACTGCTCGACGGTGCCGCCGAGGAGCGTCTGCTGGACCCCGCGGCCGCCTGGCAACACGTCGGCGTAGTAGCGCAGGGTCCAGTCGCCGTAGGCGTCGGGGCCAGCCACGTAGGGCCAGGTCACGAAGATGCGCGCCTGCTGCTCGGCCGAGCCGCGCTCGTACACCAGCCGCGGCTGCCGGTCGGGCTCCGCCAGCGGCAGCACCATGAGCGGCAGGTTCAGCACCGGCTCCTCGCGGATCAGGACCGTGACCACGAACGCCACGAGTCTGTCGCCGGGGTAGAGCTCGAGGCGCTCGGCCTTGAAGCCGTAGTCCTCGACCTGCTGGTTGCAGCGGCTGCAGAGGCTGAACTCGCCCATCGCCACCCTGATCAGGCCGGGCACGCGGCTGGCGGAGTCCCCGCGGACGTCGATGGCGTCGGTGATGATGAAGACGTCCGAGGCCGTGAACGACTCCTGCGAGAGATCGATGACCAGCCCCTCGCCCGAGACCGTCTCGCCACCGGTGGTGAACGAGCCGGGGCCGATCACCCTCACGAGCCTGTTGGTGAGGTCGAACTCGACGTGATCGGCCACCAGCAGGTCGTCGTCGATCGCGACCCGCAGCCCTTCGCCTTCGAGGACGTAGAGCTGCACCGTCTGCCCGCCGGGCAGGGTGATGGTGCGGATCTCGAGGCGGCTGTTGGGGTCAGCGGCGGCGTCGATGACGATCCGCGCGGCCTGGGCGCTGCCGAGCAGCAGCGCGAGGAGAAGAGCGAGCAGGCAGGCGCGCCGCATCAGCGCCTCCAGGAGATCGTCAGGAGGGTGATGCCGCCGGCTGCGTAGAGCGCCACCGGGATCCAGCCGGCGAGGACCGGCGGCAGCGCGCCCTGGGCGCCGAGCAGCTTCGTGACGCTCCAGGTCGCGTAGTAGACGAAGGTCAGCACCAGCACGGCGACGAAGCCGAGGTGCGCGCCGCGCCTGAAGGTGAAGAGCCCGACCGCCAGCGCGAACAGCGCGAACGCCGTAGCGGCGGCCGGCTCGGCGAACTTGCGGTGCAGCGCGGTCCACTCGGCGGCCTGGTCGCCGGAGCCGCTGCGGATCCGCGCCAGCAGGTCGCGCAGCGGCAGGTAGACGAGGTCGGTCGTGGCGGTGGTGCGGGCGGTCAGCCCGCGCACGGGCAGCGTGGCGGTCTCGGCCTGGAACTCGAGGGTGAGGCGCGCCTCGCGCAGCACGCGGAAGGTGATGCCCTCGAGCAGCCACACTCCGTCCTCGGGGCGGGCCACGCCGCTCTGGGCGTGGATGATCTCGCTGGGTCCCTGGGCGTCGCCGGGGGTGATCACCGTGACGTCCCGGAAGCGGCCGCCGGCGGACAGCTCACCGATGAAGATGCTGCGCCCCAGCGCGTCGGAGAAGAACGCCCCCTCCTGCACGAGCGTCTCGGGGCTGGTCAGGAGGATGTCGCGCTGCGCTTCCGCCGCCCTAGCCTCGCTCCACGGCACCAGCAGCTCGTTGTTCACGAGCGAGACGAGGCTGACGACGACGCCGAGCCCGAGCAGCGGCAGCGCGAAGTGGCGCGGGCTGACGCCGAGCAGCAGCGCGGCCTTGATCTCGCCGTCCTGGCCGAGGCGCGTCACGGCGAGGAGCGCGGCGAACAGCAGCGCCAGCGGGAGGCCGGGGCCGGCCGCGGCCGGCAGCTTGTAGAGCAGGAAGCGCGCGACGAGCGGGATCGGGACGCCGCGGGCGAGCACGTCGGCCAGCATCTCGAGCAGGAACGCGAGCAGCAGGAGCAGCAGCAGGACGACGAGGCCCGCGACGAGCAGCGGCACCGTCTCCATCACCAGGTAGCGGCCGAAGCGCCTCATGTGCGCAGGCTCCGCGCGGTGAGGATCGCGGCGCCGGCTGCGGCGGCGGCCGGCGTCAACCAGGCGGCGGCCACGGGTCCCAGGGCGCCGCCCTCGAACAGGTTGGCCGACAGCACCCAGGCCGCCCAGAAGCCCACCATCAGCACGATGGTCCAGGCGAAGCCGGCGGCCCTGCCGCGCACGCGCAGCGCGATGGCGCCGGCGAAGGCGGCGAAGATCGCGGCGCTGAACGCGTCGGCCACGCGGCGGTGAAGGTCGAAGGCGAAAGCCCTGGCGTCACCGCCGGCGCCCAGGATGGTGCGGTACTGCCGCCAGAGCTGGTCCAGCGGCAGCTCCTGCGGCCGGCTCAAGGTCTCGGAGGGGGTCGCCTCCAGCGCGAAGCCCAGCTCCAGCTCGCTGCGCACGGTCGGCTCCTCGCCCAGCGGGCTCACCTGCGCGTCGGTGAGGCGCCAGACGCGGTCGCTGGCGTTCCAGCGGCCGGAGCGGGAGGAGATCAGCGTCCCGTCGGCCAACGTGACCATCACGCCGCTCAGGTCCGCCAGGCGCGGGTCGGAGACGTCGGCGCGGACGCGGGCGGCGAAGAAGACGTCGTCTCCGATGCGGTAGGCGGCGTTGAGCTGCAGCTCCGGCGGCGGCCTGACGTAGATGAACGAGTCGATCTTCGCCTGATAAGCCGTCTCGGCGCGGGCCTCGATGAAGCCGTTGTTGACCAGGCCGACGACGCCGACGAGCAGGCCGAAGATGATGAGCGGGACGAGCAGGCGAAGGGGAGAGACCCCCAACGCGTAAGCCGCCTTCAGCTCCGAGTCCTTGGCCATGCGCCCGCCGGCCAGCAGCACGGCGAACACGACCGCGACGGGCAGGGCGAGGTGCAAGAACCACGGCAGCTTGTACGCGAGCAGACGCCCGGTGTCGGCCAGCGACGCGTCCTGCTGGATGAGGAAGCGGGCGAGCACGCTGAGCAGGTCGACCGACAAGAGCAGGCAGATGGCTCCTACGCCTAGCAGGTGAAGAGAGGCCGTCTCCTTCAGCAGAGACCACGGCAGGCGCTTGAGCACTGGGGCAGTATACCGGCGAGGATGAGCGCTCTTCGCGGTAGGATTGCGTTCGTGACGGGGACTCTCGGCCTGTTCTCCCTGGTCGACCTGTTCCAGTTGTTGGCGTCAGCCAAGCGCTCGGGACGGTTGGCCGTCGAGCACCCGACCGGCATGGCGCGGGTCTACTTCGACCAGGGCCAGGTCGTTCACGCCGACTTCGGCGAGATCGTCGGCGAGGAGGCGGTGTACGCCCTGTTCGCGGACGAGCGCGGCCACTTCGAGTTCCGCATCGGCATGACGGCCAGCCAGACGACGATCTCGCGCTCGACCGAGAACCTCGTGCTCGAGGCTATGCGCCGCCTCGACGAAGGCAAGCACCACGGCGATCCCAAGCTGCTCCTCTCGCGCGACGCCGTGCCGGCCCTGTCCAAGGCCGGCCAGAGCGACCTCCACCTCACCGACGAGGAGCTGCTGCTGATCGATAAGGTCGACGGGCGGCGCAGCGTAACCACCATCGCCAAGGAGGCCGGCCTCGACACCGAGGAGGCCCTGAGCGTCACCGAGCGGCTGCTGCGCACCGGGATCATCCGGCTGCAGAACCGCCGCGCGCGCACCGCCAGGCTCGTCACCCGCCTCTCGCAGCTCAAGCTGCCGCCCGGGGCTGCCGGCCTCGAGGAGGCGATCTTGCTGGCGTGGGAGAAGGCGCTCGGGCAGAGCGTCAGCGAGGTGGCGTGCAAGCGTGAGAACGGAGACGTTCTCGTCTTCGCGGCCTTGGCGCTGCGCGGGTCGGGACCGTTCCTCGAGCTGTCGCGCGACACGCTGTTCAGAGCCAACCTCAAGGCCAACGAGACGCTGCTGGTGCGCCCGGTGGACAACCAGCCGGAGGGCTAGTGGGCGTGCTCCTGCCCTGGCGCAAGCTGCCGTTCCCAGCCCGCTGGGAAGAGGAGTTCGACTCAGGTGGGCCCCTGCTGCTCGAGGTCGGCTTCGGGGACGGCCGCTTCACCGAGCGGACGGCGCTCGGCCGGCCTGAGGCGCGCTACGTCGGCCTCGAGGTGTCGAGCGGCAGCCTGCAGCGCGCGCTGAGGCGCATCAAGCGCTCGGGACTGAAGAACGTGAGGCTCGCCAAGGTCGGGGCCGAGTTCGCCCTGAGGCAGCTCTTCGCGGCGGGCAGCCTCGAGGCGATAGTCGTCAACTTCCCCGATCCATGGCCGAAGGAGCGCCATACCGAGCGCAGGTTGCTGAAGCGCTCGTTCTTCGAGCTGGCCGCCGCGCGGCTGGTGCAAGGCGGCGAGATCCGCCTCGCCACCGACCACCCCGGTTACCTGGAGTTCGCCCGCGCCGAGGCTGCCGCCAGCGGCCTGTTCAGTGAGAGCATGCCTCAGCCGCCGGCGGCCGTCTTCGAGACCAAGTACGCTCTGAAGTGGCGCGGCCAGGGCATCGAGCTCAACTACGTCGTGTTCCGGCGCCTGCCGGGCGCCGCGCCGGCGTTCACCCACCTCGAGAGGCCTGACTTCATGCCGCACGCGCTCCTCACCGGCGAACTGCCGCCGGAAGCCAGCTTCGAGAAGGTCGTCTGCGAGTACGCCGGCGGCCACGTGATCCTTCACGACGCTGCCAAGGTCATGGCCAGCGAGCGGACCTCATGGCTGATCCGCGCCAGCATCGACGAGGAGGACCTCAAGCAGCAGCTGCTCGTCCTGGTCGCGCAGCGCGCCGACGGCGACGTCATCGTCAGGCTCGAGCCCTTCGGCGACCCGGTGATCACGGCCTGCGCGCGCGGCGCGGTGCACGCTGCGAGCGAGTGGCTGCTCGCCAACACGGAGCTGCGCCTCAAGGCGAGGAACTACTGAGGTGGCGCCTGATGCAGGGCCGCGACCGGTCTTCCTGCGAGATCCAGGCCTCGCGCCGCTGCACGGCTTCACGACCCGCCACGCCGGCGTCAGCGGCGGAGCCTACGCCAGCCTCAACCTAGGCCTCAGCTCGGGCGACGACCGCAGCCTCGTCGAGGCCAACCGCGACCTCGTGCTCGCGGCTCTCGGCTTCGGTCGCGGCCAGGTCTGCGCCTTCGATCAGGTGCACGGCAAGCGCGTGCTGACCGGGGCGCCGTCGTGGTTCGAGCACGAGGCCGACGCCGCCGTGTCCGACGACCCCGAGCTGCTGCTGGTCGTCAGCGCCGCCGACTGCCTGCCGATCCTGTTCTTCGACCCCGCCAGCGGCGCGGTGGGCGCCGCGCACGCCGGTTGGCGCGGCACGCTCGCCGGTATCGCGGCCGAGGTGGTGGCGGCGCTCGGGCGCGAGTACGGCTCGGATCCGGCCAGCCTCAGGGTGGTCATCGGCCCTGGCATCGGCGCGTGCTGTTACGAGGTGTCGCACGAGGTCGCCAGCCAGTTCTCCGCGGCCGGCTTCAGCCGAGCGTGCTTCGGCCCCGGCAGGGGAGAGCGGCCGCACCTAGACCTGATACGGGCGAACCGGGAGGTCTTGTCCCGCGCCGGCGTGCCGGCCGCGGCAGTGACGGCCCTGGGACGCTGCACCAGCTGCGAGGAGGGGGAGTTCTTCAGCCACCGCCGTGACGCCGGCAAGACGGGGCGGATGTGGGGCTTCATCAGCGCCAGGGGCTAGCATGTACCGCATGGTTTCCGGCGAGGGCAACGGGAAGGCGTTCGGGGCGTTCGGCGGCGACGTGTTCGCCGGCCTCGCCGAGCGCCTGCCGCAGCGGCAGCGCGAGAGGCTCGAGATCCCCGGCTTCAGACGCGCCGCGGTGCTGGTGCCGCTCCTCGACGCGCCCGAAGGGCCGCAGGTGCTGTTCACGATCAGGGCGGCCGGTCTGCGCAGCCACGCGGGCCAGATCGCGTTCCCCGGAGGCCGGCTCGAGCCGGGAGAGGACTCGATCACAGCCGCGCTGCGCGAGACCTTCGAGGAGGTCGGGCTCGGCTTGGAGCGAGCCAGCGTGCTGGGCGAGCTCGGAGACCTGCCGTCGCCGTTCGGTTTCGTCGCGACGCCGGTCGTCGCTCGCGTGCCGTGGCCGCAGGTCCTGGCGCCGGATCCCGGCGAGGTCGCCGCGACGTTCGAGGTGCCTCTCGCCGACCTGCTCGCCATCGAGCCGACCAGCGAGGAACGCCAGCTGCTCCACTACCGCCGCAACCTATACTCGTACCGCTGGCGCGAGCACGACATCTGGGGCTTCACCGGCAACGTCGTCAAGGAGCTGCTCGATGTGCTCAGGAGCGTACGCGGCGCGCAGATGAGCGGTGACGCTCCTGCGGCAGGCGAGGCGCCGGTCGCGGGCGGCCCTCGCGCCGCTGCCGACGCCCAGGACGCCCAGAACACCCGCGACGTGGAGACCGCGCCGTGAGGCGCCGCGACCTGCGCGTCGCGCGCGGCGACGAGCGCTATGCGCTGTCGATCGGGGTCCTGGTCGAGTCCCTGCAGTCGGCGGGCGTGCCCACCGACGACGCGATCGCGCTGGTAGCCGAGGTCGAGGGCCAGCTGCGCGCGCGCGAGGAGCTGAAC
>CAYYOK010000140.1:0-8254 GCA_964473205.1 uncultured bacterium
GTTACCGGAGGGCGTGAGCGCCGCGGCTCGACCTAGTCCAGACCCCTTGCGGCTGCTCTCGGGGGCCTAGGGAGCTAGCGGTTCACGCCGTTCGGCAGCGCGTCTCGCGCGGCTCCGTGCCGCAGCTCCTCGATCACGCGCCCGTCCAGCGCCGGCAGGTCGCCCGCCAACGATGACTTGTAGCTGGCAGCGGCGATGCCGCGCTCCAAAGCCGCGCCCAGGTCTCCCGGCGCGATCGTCCGGCTCCACAGGTAGCCGGCCGCGAACGCGTCGCCGCGGCCGATGCGTCCAGCCTCCGACACCGCCAGGGCGGGCCGTTCGGTCAGCCGACCCTCGACGGCCAGAGCCGCGGCGCCCTCGCCTCCGCGCGTGACGACGATCTCGGCGCGCGGCGCCAACCTGCGCAGCGTTCCGAACGCTCCAGCGCCCTCGCCCGCCTCGCCGCCAACGGTGGCGCCGAACAGCTCGCGTGCGTCGCGCTCGGCCACGAACAGGACGTCGCAGGTGGCGAGGTAGGGGGCACATGCGCTCGCCCACTGCTCGGCCGTTCCCAGCGTCCTCCTGAAGTTGACGTCGAACGACCGCTGCATCGAGGCCACGCCCGCGGCCTCCCACAGCGCCATCGTCGCCACCGCCGGCTGGTTGCCGAGCGCCAGGTCGATGCCGCTGAGATGCAGCGCGTCGGCGCCTTCGAGGAGGCTGCCGGCCAGCCCGGCGAGGAAGTCCTCGCTGCGGAGCGTGGCGAACGCCGAGCCGGAGCGGTCGTACGTCACGGTCGGCGGCCGTCCGGTGCCGCCGGGGTCGTAGAAGTAGAGACCTGTGCGGCTCCGCGCCCGGATCACCCGCGAGACGTCGACGCCGTAGCGGCGCAGCTCGCCGACCACCTTCTCGCCCAGCTCGTCATCGCTGACCACCGACAGCCACCGCGCCGAGGCGCCGAGCGTGGCGAGGCCGACCGCGACGTTGGCCTCGCTGCCGCCGACGTGCAGGGCGAGCTCGTGAGCCTGGCTGAGCCGCGAACCGGGCGGCGGGCTCAGGCGCACCATCGCCTCGCCCCAGGTCGCGATGGTCATTGTCTGAGCGGCACGAGCAGCGTCGACCTGACCACCCCTCCGTCCACCTGGGTCGACCCGACGACGACCCCGCTTAGCTCGGCCAAGCCGTCGAGGAAGCCACTGAGGAAGTCGAAGAGCTGCAGCATCTCCTCGAAGGTAGGCGTAGGCAGATTGGCCGCCGACTCGCCGCGGTCGTCCCACTCGTCTAACTCGCCCGGCTCGCCGAAAGCCGGCGGCGGGACCGTCGTGCCCGGCGGCTGAGTGCCGGCAGGACCCGCGCCCGCTCCGGTCGCCGACTCGAGCACGGCGGCGCTCAAGACCACCGCGCCGGTCGAGCTGCCGGACCATGACGACACCACGGCGGCGTAGTCGATCCCGCCCTGCACCTCGAAGACGATCGCCGAGCGGTTCGTGCTCGGGGCGTCGTCGTTGGCGGCCACGATCTGGCCGTTGGTCAGGTCGAACAGGAACAAGAACGTGTCGATGGTGAAGCTGGTCGGGTCGATCACCTCGATCTGGACGAGGTCGCCGGGGTTGAGGCCTGCCAGGTCGTAGACGAGACCCATGCTCGAGCCGGCGAGGTAGTCGTCGAAGGTGATCTCGGTCTCCACCACGGAGGGCACCTCGAGAACGCGGATCGGCGTGCCGGGCCGGCGCGGGTCGGGGCCCAGGTAGTCGGGCGGGTAGCCACCCATGCCGGTGGGGCCGAGGTCGTCGCCGGACTCGCCGTACCAGTACTCGTCGTCGTACCAGTCGTCGCCGTAGTAGAAGTCGTCGTCGAAGCCGGTCAGGTCCGACACCATGTCGGTCAGCGAGAGGCCGACGGCCGAGGCGATCGGGGTCGCGACCAGGTCGATCAGCGACGCGTAGTGGCGAAGCGCGCGCGGCAGGTCGTGGACGGTGTAGCCGACGGCGCCGCGCGGGATCGCGGCGAGCGCGCTCTGCAGGCGCGGGTCGGAGGCGGTGCCGGGCGCGCCGAAGCGGACGTCGATCACCTGGCGCATGACTGCCGCGGGTGTGGCGATGACGAGCTGCCCACCGTCGACCAGCACGCCGATGTCCAGGGCCGGGGCGGCCCGCCAACGCTGGTAGCTGACGTTGCGGTAGCTGACCTCGCTGGCGTAGAAGAGCGGCGCCTCGCCATCCGGGCCGACGCCGGGGCCGCCGAACGACACGCCACCGAGGAGCGCCTGGAGAAGCCCGGTCGGAGCGATCCGCGCGAGGTTGGTGAGGCCGGCGCCCCAACGCTCCACGGCCGCGGCGGCCGCTGACTCGGAGGAGACAGGCAGCACCGTCACGCTGCTGACGCCGTGCAGCAGGGTGCGGAGGTTCGCGTCGGGCAGGTCGAGCTGCGCGGTGTACCAGGAGCCGTCCCACCAGTCGAGCAGGCCAGCGTCGAGATCGAAGCCGAGGAACTCGGAGACCAGGCTGCGCAGGTCCACGCTCTCGCCCGTGAGCGCGGCGGATGCTGCCAGCCAACCGTCGAGCCAGTCGACCAGCTCGCGGATCGGAACGGCTCCAGCCGCCACCGTCGCAGCGCCGCTGGGCAGAGCCTCCGGCGTTCCGAGCAGGCTGCACCCCGCGCAGGTGAGCAGCCTGGCCAGCGCCGCGTCGCCTCCGGCCGGGTTGGGCGCCAGCACGGTCCGCAGCTCCATGCCTTGGCTTGGCAGCGCAGCATGGACGCCGAAGCTCCCGAGGGTCCTGAGGCTGGCGACGAGGCGGTCGGTCAGAGGGTCTGCGCCGCCGGCGCCTGGACCCCCGCCGCCGAAGGCGGCCATCAGGTTCGCGAGCGCGCCAGCGTCTACCACGAGGCTCAGCCCGGGGCGCACGATCTCGGCCGCCATCGCTCCGGCGGCGCTCGAGGCGAAGCTCGGCTCGGTGCTGCCGCGCGCCAGCCGGACCGCCGCCCTCGCGAGGTCGGGATCGCTGGCGAGCAGCACGACGTCGTCGAAGTACGCCAGCACCGCCGGGCCGCCAGGCTCTCCGCCGAAGCCGCCGACCTGGTACAGGTCGACACCGTCCTGCTGCAGCACGGTCGACTCTTCGAAGCACGGCACGAGCGCGTCTACCAGGGCGGCAGCTCTGGCCATGTCCGTGGGCGCGAGCAGCGCCAGGACCCCAGGCAGCGGGTTGAACTGCGAGAAGCTCACGGCCACCGTGAGCGGCCCATTCAGGTAGTCGAGTGTCCCCTGGGTGCGGTGAGCGGCCACCGTCGGGCAGGCTTCGGCCAGGCCGGCGACCGCTTCACCGACGACAGTCGCCACGAAGCCGTCGAAGGTCAGGTCGTCTTCTCCGACCGGCAGCGGAAAGCCGGCCAGCCTGGCGAAGATCTCCCGCACGCCGTCCACATCGAGGTTCGCGAGCGCAGGCTCCAGGACGCTCAGGTCGATACCGCGCGGGATGTGGCTGACGACGGCCACTGTCGAGCCGGGCAGCAGGTTCGCGTGAAGGGTGGACTGGGCCGCGGCTGTCGTGACGACCAGCAGGGCGACGGCGATCGCGGTGATCCTTGTCAGAGCTCGCCGCACGGTCTCGTATCGGCAGGGTGCATGCATGACCAGTGCCTCTCCGAAGCGGGTTTTCGTCGATTCTTGATGTTAGCACCCGGGCGGCTCAGCCGGCCGAGCCGCGCTCATCGGGCCGTGAGCGCGTCCTCGACCCAAGCCACGACCCTAGCAAGGTCCGCGGCGTCGATCCACTCCGACGTCGAGTGGATCTCGTGCATGTTGACGCCGACGTTGACGGTCGGCAGGCCCTGCTGGTTGAAGATGTTGGTGTCAGAGCCGCCTATCGACGAGACGGTCGCGACCGCGATGCCGTGGCGCCCGGCGGCCCCTGTCAGCAACCTGACGCACTCGGCGTCCGGAGCCAGGGCGTAGCCGTCGTACAGGCGCCGACGCCCGACCTCGACGCTGGCGCCGACCGAGGCGGCGGCCGCCTCGGCGTTCGAGCGGATGCGCGCGACCAGCTCCTCCAAGCGCTCGGCGCTGAACGCGCGCGCCTCGCCGGTCAGCTCGACCTCGTCAGGAACGACGTTGCTGCTGCCGCCACCGCTGATCTTTCCGAGGTTGGCGACCTGATCGTGCGCCACGCGTCCCAGAGGGAAGGAGCGCACGACCTCGGCCGCGGCGAGGATGGCGTGGACGCCGTTCTCGGGCTCCAGGGCAGCGTGGGCGCGGCGGCCCTTGACGCGCAGCCCGAGGCTCTCCTTGAAGACCGCGGCGGTGATCAGCTCGCCGACCGGGACCTCGCCGTCGAAGCTGAGCCCGAAGTCCGCCTGCAGAGCCGGCACGTCGAGGTGTTGGGCGCCTTGCAGCCCGATCTCCTCGCACACGGTCACGACACCGATCAGCGTCGGACGCTCGGAGGGCGGCAGAGCGGCCAGCCGCCGCAGCAGCGTCAGGACTATCGCCACGCCCGCCTTGTCGTCGGCGCCGAGGATCTGGCGGCCCGTGGAGCGCACCGCGCTGCCGTCGACCACCGCCTGCAGCGCCTCGCCCGGCACCAGCGGCACGGTGTCCATGTGAGCGGTCAGGACGATGCGCAGCGGCAGCTCGCCCGGCAGCTCCGCGATGAGGTTGCCGGCGTTGCCGTCGACGGCCGTCGCGGCGGCGTCCTCCCTGACTCGCGCACCGACCTCCGCCAGCTTGGCGGTGAGCAGGTCGGCGATCGCCCGTTCGTTCCGGCTGGGGCTGGGCACCTGGCACAGCTCGACCAGCAGGTCGCGGAGCTCGAGGGCGAGGTCGCTCCTCGCCGCGCCGTTCGAGCCGCGACCCAACGCGCTCAAGATCTCACCAGCGGCGCGAGGATGCGCCGTCCCTGCACGTCGACGATGCCGAGGTCGGTGACCTTGAAGTCGGGGCTGACCGACAGCGGCAGGAGGGTCAGCAGCAGGACCGGGTGCTTGACCGAGACGCCCGCGGCTCTCAGTGCTCCTTCGAGCGCGTCGAAGCGCTCCGCCACGACCGCGATCGGCTCGTCGGACAGCAGCCCGGCCAGGGGCAGCTCGAGCACCGCGGGGGCGGCTTGCGCGTCGGGTGCGAACGCCATGCCGCCGCCCGCGGCCAAGACGCCGCGCAGCGCTGCGAGCATCGCGTGCGGCTCGCGGCCGAGCACGAAGACATTGTGGCTGTCGTGGGCGAAGGTGCTGGCGTAGCCTCCACCGCGCAGACCGAGCCCGGTGACGAGCGTTACGACCGGCCGCGCGCGACCTGCGCCGGGACGCAGGCTCGCCCGCGGGATCACCGCGGCCAGGGCGAGGTCGTCCTCTACCGGCACGCCATCGAGCAGGTCGACGCCGCGCTCGGCGAGGGTAGTGAAGCTGTTGACCTGGTTGACCTCGATCACGCGCGCCACGACGTGCGACGCGCCGGGTGCCGAGGTCAGCCGCAGCTCTTGAGCGGTCAAAGCGCCTGCATCGAAGGCCTGTGCGAGCCCGGCCGGCTCCGTCGGCAGCGGGTCCGGGTGGCAGGTGATGGCGACTTCGCGGTCCGCTGCGACCAGAGCGCCCTCGACGTAGACCGCGCGCGGCGGGTAGGCCGCGAGGGAGTCCGTCACCAGGAAGTCAGCCTTGGCCCCTGGCGCGATCACCCCGAGGTCGTGCAGGCCGAGGTACGAGGCGGGCCTGAGGGTCGCGGCCGCGACCGCGTCTAGCACCGGCCAGCCCGCGGACACGGCGGTATCGACCAGGCGGCTGAGGTGGCCGCCGACGAGCCGGTTGGGCATCACGTCGTCGGTGATCAGCATGACGCGGCTGCGGTCCGGCAGGTCGGCGATGGTCTGGACGACCTCCGGGGTGAGCGACTTCTCCTGGATCATCACCCACAGGCCCTTGCGGAGCTCCTCGAGCAGCTTGGCGCGCGTCATCAGCGTGTGGTCGGAGCGGATCCCGTAGGACACGTAGCGTGAGAGCTCGGGGCCGGTCAGGGATGGCACGTGGCCCTCGAGGGTCAGGCCGGCGTCCCAGGCGGCGCGCAGCATCGCGGTCAGGTGCTCGTCGCCCTGCACCAGCCCCTGGAAGTCCATCATCTCGCCCAGCGCTAGCACCTCGGGCTCGGCGGCCAGCTCCGTGACCTCGGAGGGCGAGATGCTGGCGTTGGGCGTCTCGATGTCGGCCGAGGTCGCGGGCACGCAGCTCGAGATGGCGGTGAAGACGCGCAGCGGCAGCCCGCGGGAAGCCTCGAGCATCCAGCGGATGCCGGGCGCGCCCAGCACGTTGGCGACCTCGTGCGGGTCCTGCAGGATGGTCGTCGTGCCGTGAGGCAGCGCCGCCTCGGCGAAGCGCCGCGGCGTGACCAGGCTGCTCTCGATGTGCATGTGGATGTCGAGCATGCCGGGTTGCACATGCGCGCCGGCCAGGTCGAGGTGCCTGGCAGCCTCGAAGCCGGGCGCGGTCGGAGGCTCGCCCTCCTCGACCTCGATGAAGCGCCCGTCCCTGACGGTGAACCAGCCGTCGTAGACGCTGTGCGTGACGACGTCGACGATCCGCGCCCCGGTCACGAGCAGGTCGCGAGTGCCGCTCACGCCGCCCCGTGCAGCAGATCCACTGCAGCCGTCGCGATGGCGATGGTGTCGCGCTCGCCGCGCATGTAGAGCGCCTCCTTCTCCTCGCGCGTCGGCTGCGGGTCCAGGTAGATGTTCGAGTCGGTTCCCAGCACGGCTCCCACCTTCACGCCGAGCACGTGCCCGACCACGAAGATCGTCGCGCACTCCTGCTCGGCAGCCATGACGCCGGCGTCGGTGAGGAGCTTGTTGAGGCCGTCGTCGCGGCGGTAGAAGGCGTCGCGGGTGTACGCCACGCCCTCGTAGGCGCGGCGTCCGAGGTGGCCCTCGGCGGCTTGGCGCAGCGCCAGAGTCACGTCGATGTCGGATACCGCCGGATAGGGGATCGGAAGATAGTCGAGCGAGGTGCCCTCGCCGCGGTACGCCGCCGTGACCACCACCACCGAGCCGATGGGGATGTGCGGCTGCCGCCCGCCGGAGCTGCCGACGCGGATGAAGTGCGTGGCGCCGATGCGCGTCAGCTCCTCGACCGCGATCGAGGCCGAGGGCCCGCCGATCCCCGTCGAGCAGACGCTGATGGGTGTGCCGGCCGCCGTCGTGCCCGTGTGCAGAACGTACTCGCGGTTGCGAGCGATCTCGCGGCTGCTCGCGAAGGTGGCGGCGATGCGGTCGGCGCGCGCCGGATCGCCGGGGATGAGCACGTAGGGCGCGACGTCGCCGCTGCGCGCCCGCAGGTGTCTTTGGATGTCGTCAGCCATCTGATGTACTTCTCCTTGCGAGGTGCGGGTCTAGGTTCGGACTCCTAGGTTCAGAGGTCGCTCATGCGCGGGTCGGCCGCCTCGGTGAGGCCGTCGCCCAGCAGGTTGAAGCCGAGCACCGCCAGCGAGATCGCGATGCCGGGGAAGACGCTCATCCACCAGGCGCGCTGCATGTAGCCCTGCGCGGTGTTGAGCATGCCGCCCCAGCTCACCTGGTTCGGGTCGCCGAGGCCGAAGAAGCCGAGGCTGGCTTCGAGCAAGATCGCCTGCGCCACGTCGAGCGACGCCACGACCATCACCGGCGCCATCACGTTCGGCAGGATCTGGATGAATATCAGCCGCGCCGAGCGCATGCCCAGCGCGCGGCCGGCGTCGACATAGGGGAGGGTCTTGTGGCTGAGGTACTGGCTCCTGACCAGCCTGGCGGTCTGCGGCCAGCTCAGCACGCCGATGACGAGGATCAGGTTCACCAGCCCGGAGCCGAACAGCGCCACGACGATCAGCGCGAGGACGAAGCGCGGGATGATCTGGAAGAACTCCGTGATGCGCATCAGCAGCTCGTCGAGCCAGCCGCCGGCGAAGCCGCTGAGCGCGCCGACCAGGACGCCGATGACGGTGGCCGTGAGAGCGGCGGCCAGCCCGACGATCAGCGAGACGCGCGAGCCCCACAGGACCATCGAGAGGATGTCTCGCCCCAGGTGGTTGGTGCCGAGCGGATAGTCCGAGTTGGCGAGGGGCGGCAGGAGGGCGTTGCGCGAGGTCGTGAACGGGTCGTGCGGCGCCAGCACGGGGGCCAGCAGCGCGGTCAGGACCAGCAGGGCCACGACCACGGCGCCGAACATGCCGGTGCGGTTGCGCCTGAAGCGGCGCCACACCGCGCCGAGGGAGGCGGAGCTGACCGCCTTCGACGACGTGGCCGCCATCAGTACCTGACCCGCG
>CAYYOK010000141.1:0-8117 GCA_964473205.1 uncultured bacterium
CCCCGACGACGGGCGCGCGCAGCAGCGCGCGGGCGGCCGCGGCCACCGCGGCCATCGCGGCCCAGGCGTCGTCCACGAGCAGGGCGCGGGGGTGCGGCGCGTCGGAGACGACGAACGCCGCCCCGGCCGCGAGGGCCGCGTCGGCGTGGACGACGCCGTGCCCCGCGCTGCCCTGGCGCGCGAAGAAGACGTCGCCCGGCCTCACGCGGCGCGAGTCGTAGGCGACCCCTCGGCCCGGGCCGGGCAGCTCGTCGGGCAGGCGGCCGCCGAGGAGCCGGGCCAGCGCCTCGGGACGGAGGAGCGCGGCCGCGTCCTCGGCCTCGCCCCGCCCCGCGCTGTACCGACCCTCGACCATGCCTGCCATCCTATCCACACGTTACACAACGTGTGCATGATGTGTGCTCGTTCTCGCGGTCCCCCGGACCTCCCGCGCGGCGCGCCCGCTGCGCCTAGACGCTCACCGCGTCGACGCCAGCGCTTCGGGCCGCGGCACGACCCCCCAGGCGGCGACGACGTCGCTGGCGACGTCCCGGAACAGCGTGCCGGTCGCGACCGTGCTCGTGGCGCCCTCGTCGGGCTTGTGGAGCGTGACGACGACGACCACGCGCGGGTCGGTGGCGGGCAGCATGCCAGCGACGCTGAGCGTGTACTCGCCGGGGACGTAACGGCCGAGCTCGGTGTCGAACACGTCGGCCGTCCCGGTCTTCGCCGCGATGTCCACGCCCGGCACCCGGGCCGCGCGCAGCCCGCTCGCCTCGGTGACGTGGTTCAGGAGCGAGCGCATCGTCCTGGCGACCTCGGGCGAGAGCACGCGGAACGGCGGCGGGGTCTCGGCGCCCTCGACGAGGACCGGGTGCACGAACATGCCGTCGTTCGCGAACACCGAGTAGGCGACGGCGAGCTGCAGGGCGGTCGTCGAGTGGTTCTGGCCGATCGTGTTCGTGGCGTGGTCCTGCGGCACCCAGCGGTACCAGGGGTTCAGCTGCCCGGAGCTCGTGAACGTGCCGCTCACCGGCAGGTCCTGCCCGATACCGAAGCGCATCAGCCAGTCGTGCAGCTCGGCGTGCGTGAAGCGCATGCCGAGGTTGATCGTGCCCGAGTTGCTCGAGAGCGCCAGCACGTCGGCGACGCTCAGTCGTGGCTCGTGGCTGACGACGTCCCGGAACGTCTGCTCCCCCACGCGCAGGTGCATGGGGGCGTCGATGACCTCGTCGGCGCGCAGCTTCCCCGACTCGAGGAGCCCGGCGACGACCAGCGGCTTGATCACGGACCCCGGCTCGTAGACCTGCTGGAACGGCCGGTTCAGCATCTGCTCGCGGCCGGCTCCGGCCCAGTCGTTCGCGTCGAAGGCCGGGTAGCTCGCCGCGGCCAGGATGCGGCCGGTGCCGGCCTCGAGCACGACCGCCGAACCGCTCTCGGCGCCGTACCGCTGGGCCGAGGCCGCCAGGTGGCGCTCGGCGGCGGCCTGGTAGGTGGCGTCGATCGTCAGGGTCACGTCCCGACCGGCGGCCAGGAGGCCGTCGAGCGAGTACTCCAGGCCCTCGAGCCCGTACTTGCCGTCGGGCTGCACCTTCCCGGTGAAGCCCACGAGCGGGGCGGCGACCCCGAGCGGGTAGCTGCGGGCCTCGACCGGGCCGGTCGCGAGGACCTGGCCGGAGGCGGCGAGGATGTCGCCGCGCACGACCGGCTCGGACGGCGGGGCGGGGAAGGCCGCGGGGCGCAGCTGGTGGCTGGCGAAGCCGGCCAGCGCGGCGATGAGCGGCGTGAAGAGGCCGAGCCTGACGAGCCAGACGCGCCTCAGCGCCAGCTCCGTCGGGTTGCGGTTGGCGACGCGGACCGCTGCGACGCGACGCGTCGGCTCGTGGGCGCGGGGGAAGGCGGTGTGGGTGCTCAGCGCCATACGGTCCTCAGTTCCAGGGTCCCGGCCGGAGGTGCGTCGGCGGGGGCGGGCTCGGGTGCGACGACGGACGTGACGTTGCCCTGCGGCAGCGGGACCATGCCGGCGGCGGTCGCCCAGCGGGCGACGGCCAGCGGGCTCTCGACGGCGCCGGCCCTGACCTCGGCGCGGGCGACGCCGACGAGCAGCGCCTCCTTCTGCCTGGCGAGGTCGACCTGGCGCGCGAGCTGCGCCTGGTTCGCTGCGCCGAGCGCGGCGAGGACGCCCAGGAGGGCGAGGTAGAGAGGCAGGGCCAGCCGGAACGGCCCGCCGGCGGCGCGGCCGGCCGCTGCCGCGGCTTCGTCCCGGCGCTGCGGGGCGAGGGTGGGCCGCTGCGCGGCGTAGTCGGTCACGGCGCGACCTTCCTGCCGGCGCGGAGCTTCGCGGCGCGGGCACGCGGGTTGCGCGCGACCTCCTCGTCGCTGGCGGTGAGCGGCTTCTTCGTCAGGACCTCGAAGCGGGGGCTGTCGAGGAGGAAGCGCTTGACGATCCGGTCCTCGAGCGAGTGGTAAGCGATCACGACCAGGCGTCCGTCGGGGACGAGGAGGCGCGACGCACCCTCGAGGCCCTCGCGCAGGGCGCCCAGCTCGTCGTTGACGTGGATGCGCAGCGCCTGGAACGTGCGGCGGGCGGGGTGCTCGCGGCGCGGGCCAGGCGGGTAGGCGCCGGCGACGATCTCGGCTAGCTGACCGGTGGTCGTGATCGGGGCGGACTCGCGCGCCTCGGCGATGCGCCGCGCGATGCGGCGGCTGTGGCGCTCCTCGCCGTAGCGGAAGATCAACGCCGCGAGCTCCTCGACGGGGTAGGTGTTGACGACGTCGGCGGCGCTCTCGCCCTCGCCGTGCATGCGCATGTCGAGGGGCCCGTCCTTGCGGAACGCGAAGCCGCGGTCCTCCTCGTCGAGCTGCATCGACGACACGCCCAGGTCCATCAGCACGCCGTCGGCCTCGCGCACGCCCTGCTCGAAGGCGAGGCGCTCGATGTCCCGGAAGTTCCCGTGCGCGAAGCGCAGGTCGTCGGCCGCCAGGGCGGCGCGCCAGGCGGGGTCGGTGCGGAGGTCCTCGGCGACGTGCGGGTCCTGGTCGATCGCCAGGACCTTGCCGCCGAGCGCGAGGACCCTGCGGGCGTGGCCGCCGGCGCCGAACGTGCAGTCGACGTACCAGCGGCCGGGCTTCACCTCCAGGTGGTCGAGCACCTCCTGGGGCATGACGCTGACGTGGCGCTCGGTCACCAGGGTCACCCGATCAGCTCTCTCAGCAGCTCGGGCGCCGGGGGCGCCTCTTGTACGGCTTCGAGGTTCGCGAGCCAGCGCTGTTCGTTCCATATCTCCAGGCGGTTGGGGGCGCCGACGAACATGACGTTCCCCTCCAGGGCGGCGAACTTGCGGAGGGGAGCCGGGAGCGTGATGCGGCCGGCCGAGTCGAGCTTCGTCTTGGCCGCCCCCGAGTAGAAGAAGCGGACGAAGTTCCTCGAGCTCGGGTCCGTGAGGGGGAGGTCGGTGAGGTGCGCCTCGATGTGCTGCCAGGCGCCCAGGGGGAAGACGAAGAGGCAGCCGTCCATGCCCCGGGTCACGACCATGCCGCCGTCGACGAAGTCCCTGAAGGCCGGGGGCACGATGACCCGGCCCTTGTCATCGACGCTGTACTGGAACTCGCCGAACGGCATGCAGCTCCTTGGCGGCTCGTGGCGGCGTGGCCGCTACGGCCTACGGCGCGCTGTGGGAGTGGTCCTCACGGACAACCCCGACCCTACCACACTCTCCCACAATTCCCCACACTGATGCCCCGGTCGGCCAGGTGCTGTGGCATCTCTCCCACTCGGGCAGGGTGGGGGAGAGTCGTCGTGAGGGACGCGAGCGCGTGCGGAGCTCGACCGGCGGGGCCGGCGCTCATGCGTGACGCCCGGCCCAGCGCGGCGTTCTCATGTGCAGATGAGAAAGGCGACCTTCCGATGAGAAGGTCGCCTCGTGGTGGTCGCGGGTGGGCTTGTAAGCCGGGTTCTGTGACCCACGCGGCCGTGACCGCCTGGGCCTCTGGTCATCTGTCTGGGGCGCGCGTCGCCGCGCGCCTCTAGCGGTCGCCTGGAGATGCTAGCGAGCCGGGCAGGCTCTCTCTCGTTCGGACCTTGCACCGGGTGGGGTTTACCTAGCTGCCGCTGTTGCCAACGGCACTGGTGCGCTCTTACCGCACCCTTTCACCCTTACGCCCCCTGAGCTCACCGGTAGGCGAGCCAGAGCACGCGGTCTGCTCTCTGTTGCACTTGCCGTCGCCTTACGCGCCCAGCCGTTAGCTGGCACCCTGCCCTACGGTGCCCGGACTTTCCTCGCATGCGGAGCCACCAGGCGAAGCCCAGGGGCGCCGCGCACGCGACCAGACCGCCCACACTGCAAGCAGTCATCTTAGCACGCCAGCCGGTGCTTCTCGGCACAACGGCATGAAAGCGCATGAAAGCGGAGCGGGACCCGCTGAGGGCCCCGCTCCGCGTTGGCGGCCGCCGGGCGGCCGCCAAAGTCGCGCTTACTGCAGGCGGTAGTCGGTGACGACGATGTCGCCGTCGATGATCTGCTGCCTGACGCTGGCGATCTCCGCGATCAGCCATTCGGGGATGAGCGCCTGGTTGTACTCGTCGAGCGCCCAGTCGACGCCGCCCTCCGCGAGGCCGAGGTTCTCGATGCCGCCGCTGAAGGTGCCGTTGACGACGTCGTAGGCGGCCGTGTACGAGGCCACGTCGACGCGCTTGAGCATGCTCGAGAGGCCGTGGTTGAGGGTGGCCGGGTTCGAGTCGGTGTCGCCGAGGTAGTTCATGTTGCTGTCGACGCCGATGAAGAAGACCGGCTTCGCGCTGCCGCTGCAGGCCGCGGCGTAGGCCGCCGAGACCTCGATGCTGTCGAGCTGGGCGTCGATCGGGGTCTCGCGCGTGGCGCCCGTCGGCACGAAGCACTGGCGCTCGTTGGCCCAGTCGACGACGCCGAGCGTGCTGGCGCCGGCCGCGGCGTAGATGATGTCCGCGCCCTGGGCGTGCTGCGTGCTGGCGAGCTCCTTGCCCCTGGCCGGGTCGTTCCAGGCGTCGGGGGTCACGCCGACGTAGTTGCTGATGATGGTGCAGTCGGCGCAGGCGGCCTTGACGCCTTCCTGGTAGCCGAGGTCGAAGGCGCGGATCAGCGGGATGTCCATGCCGCCGACGAAGCCGACGACGCCAGTGCGGGTCAGCGAGCCGGCCAGGTAGCCGACGAGGAAGCTGCCTTCCTGCTCCTTGAACAGCACGCTGCGGACGTTGTCGCCGTCAGCCACGGCGTCGATCAGCACGAACGCCGTGTCGGGGTACTCGGAGGAGACGGCGGCGACGGCGTCGGCCTGGTTGAAGCCGGGGGCGACGATCAGCTCGGCGCCTTGCGCGGCGATGCGGCGCTGGCCGTCGGCGGCCGTGCCGGGCGTGCCTTCGAACTCGACGAGGTCGATCTCGAGGCCGCCGGCGATCAGCTCGGCGATGGCGAGCTCCATGCCGCGGAACGTGCCCTCGTTGAAGGAGCGGTCGAACTTGCCGCCCGCGTCGTAGACGATGCCGAGGACGAAGTCCTGGGCCACGCCCACGGTGAGTAGCAGAGCGGCGGCGGTGATCAACAGTTTGCGCATGTGGTCATAGTCCTCTCGCGAAACAGTGAGATCCTTCACCTTCTCGGTGATGCCACGACTATACACCGCCTAGCACACGGTTTCCTTGGCCCCGCTCGGGCTCGCGTTTATCCAACCTTGAGGAGCGCTAGGACCTGTGGTCACGGGGACCCAGGCGGGCGGTCCAGACCCCGGTCGCGCGACCTCAGTCGGCCGTGCGGTAGACGTGGCCGAGGCCATCGGGACCCGACATGCCGTGGCCTAGCTCCCTGATGCGGCCATCGGCGAGCCGGTAGATCCAGGCGTGGACCGTCAGCGGCTGACCGCGCCGCCACGCTCCCTGCACGATCGTGGTGCGGCACAGATGGGCGGCCTGAGCCAGCACGTTCAGCTCGCACAGCCTGTCGGAGCGCTGAGGAGCCGGCAGCGCGTCGAGCTCCTCGGCGTGCGCGGCGTACACGTCCTTGACGTGCCTGAGCCAGTTGTCGATCAGCCCGAACTCGTTCCTCGCCAGCGCCGCCGCGACCCCGCCGCAGCCGTAATGCCCGCAGACGATCACGTGCTCGACCTGCAGCACCTCGACGGCGTAGTGGATCACCGACAGGCAGTTGATGTCGGAGTTGACCACGAGGTTGGCGACGTTGCGGTGGACGAACACCTCGCCCGGCTGCACGTCGATGATCTGGTTGGCGGGCACCCGGCTGTCCGAGCAGCCGATCCACAAGAACCGCGGGTTCTGCTGCCGCTTGAGGCGCTGGAAGAAGTCCGGATCCGCCTCGATCATCCGCCGCGACCACGCCTCGTTGCTGCGGAGCAGGTCGGCGGGGCTGGGGCGGGCGTCCTTCAGAACAAGATCCTGTTCCAGTCGAGCTCGTCGAGGTTCTGGAAGACGTCGACGTGCTCGAGCAGCACCCCGGCGGACTGGTTGCGGAACATCGCGCACTCGACGTGCTTGCCGTAGCGCTTCAGCGTCTCGACCAGCTCGACGTAGTCGCCGTCGCCCGATACCAGCAGAGCGGTGTCGTAGGCGTTCTGGAACGCCAGCGAGAGAGCCTCGACCGCGATCGCGACGTCGATGCCCTTCTCGACCAGCGAGCCGTCCGGCCGCCTGTGCAGCCGGCCGAAGCGCACGGTCACGTACGGGATGCGGCGCAGCGACTCGAAGAAGCGCTGCTGGCCGTCGCGGAGCTCCTCGTCGTAATCCTCGGTCAGGGGCGCGTTGTAGTAGTACGTGCGGTGAACGGGCCGCTCGCGCAGGAGCTGCTGGATCATCTCGGCGAGGCTGAAGCGGGTGCTTCTGAGGTTCTCGCGCATGCCGTTGTAGAGGTTGCTGCCGTCGATGAAGATGGCGACGCGCTCGTTGGGGACGACGCTGCGCAGTTGCGCGTCGTAGCGCCTGCCGCCGTGCGAGCCGTGCGGCTCGTGCTTGGGGCGTGGCCGGTTGGGACGATCGTTGTTGTCGCTGGGGTTCATAGCACCTCTGCCAGTCTAACCCTGCCGCCGCTCGGGCCTCACTCGCGCGCTGGCTATACTCGCATCGTGCCTCCCAAGACCCGCGTCGACAGCTTCGACCTAGACCACAACGCCGTGAGGGCTCCGTACGTGCGCCTGGCCGGGCGCTACCAGGGCGAACGCGGCGACGTCGTGACCAAGTACGACCTGAGGCTGGTCCAGCCGAACCGCGCCGAGGTGCCGACGGCCGCGCTCCACACCATCGAGCATCTGCTGGCCGGCTACCTGCGCGACGAGCTGCCGAAGGACCAGGCGGTGATCGTGGACGCCTCCCCGATGGGCTGCCGCACCGGCTTCTACCTGACGGTCCTGGGAGAGCCCGACATCGAGTCCGTCAGGCACGCCTTCGAGCGGGCGTTGGGGGCGGTGGCGGCGCACGAGGGCGAGATCCCGGGCTGCAGCCAGGAGCGCTGCGGCAACTGGCGCGACCACTCCCTGCCCGGCGCCAAGGCCTGGGCCGCCGACGTCCTCGCGGCCGGGATCATCGTTCAGGAGACGATCACGCTCGGCTGAGGCGCTCGCCGAGCTCGTCCTAGGTCGGTGAACGACCCGCTTCGAGGACGCGCTCATCTGAATCGCATCCTCTCATCAAGTCTCTCATGAGAGCGCGTGCCATGATTCCGGCCATGGAACGCAGACCTTTGGTCCTTATCGTCGAGGACGAGAAAGAGATCGCGAAGTTCATCGACCTCGAGCTGCAGGCTGAGAACTACGAGACCGTGGTGAGCTTCGACGGTGTCACCGGCCTGTCCAAGTTCAGGGAGCTCAACCCAGACCTGGTCGTGCTCGACCTGATGCTGCCGGTGCTCGATGGCCTCGAGGTCGCCAGGCGCATCCGCAAGACCAGCAACACGCCGATCATCATCCTCACGGCCAAGGACTCGGTCGACGACAAGGTCACCGGCCTCGACTCGGGCGCCGACGACTACCTCGTCAAGCCGTTCAGCATCGAGGAGCTCCTGGCGCGGGTCCGCGCCCACCTGCGCCGCGTCAACCCGGCCGTCACCGGCGAGGTGCGCGTCGCCGACCTGGTGATGAACCTCGAGGGCCACGAGGTG
>CAYYOK010000142.1:0-8096 GCA_964473205.1 uncultured bacterium
TGCTGCTCATGCTGCGCACCGACCCGCGCTCCGCCCTGGCGCTGATCGTGCTGGCGATACCGACGGCGCTGGCGCTTCGTTACAGCGGCGCGGCGCTGAGGCGCGCCGCCGAGCGCTCGCTGCGCGGCAGCGAGAGCGTCGGCCAACACCTGCAAGAAGGGCTCAAGCACCACGAGGCGATAAGGGCGTTCGGCGCGAGCGCCTTCATGCTGGAACGCTTCGAGCGGCACAACGCTCTCACCGCGAGGGCGATGTCTCGCCGACATCTCATCGCCGGCGCGCAGGTGCCGCTGGTTCAGGCGCTGGTGTTCGCTGCCGTCGGCGCTCTGGTCGTGCTGCTGGTCGGCGGGGTGGAGCGCGGCGCGCTGAGCGTCGGCCAGGTCGTCTCGTTCCTGACGCTCGCCGCCCTGGCCAGCACCCCGACGCAGCTGCTGCCTCAGGGCTACGCGCTCCTCAGCCAGGCCAAGGCGGCAGCGGGCAGGCTCAGGGAGCTCTTCGCGATCGGCCCGAGCGCGGCAGCCGCGACCGGAGGCTCCGGACCCGTGGCAGGCGCGCCGGTGCTGGCCGTCGACGGCCTCACCGCCGGGTACGAGAACGGCGCCGGCAAGCCCGTCCTCGAGAACCTGAGCCTGCACCTGGCCACGACGGGGCTCGTCGCGATCACCGGGCCGAGCGGCAGCGGCAAGACGACGCTGCTGCGCAGCCTGCTGGGCTTCCTGCCGCCCGTAGCCGGCAACGTCGCATGGCGCGGTCGAGCGGTGACCGAGCTGGGCGAGATCGAGCTGGCCGGAACCGTCGGCTACGTGCCGCAGGGCCACGAGCTCCTGGCAGGAGCGGTGATCGACTCGGTGAGGATGGGCAGGGAGGCGTCAGAGGCTCAGGTGTGGCGCGCCCTGGAGGCGGTGGGCATGGCCGAGACCGTGGCCGCGCTGCCGCAGGGGCTGAGCACCCCGCTCGGCGAGGACGGCGGCGGTCTCTCCGGAGGCCAGCGGCAACGTCTGGCGATCGCCCGCGCGTTGGTCGGCGAGCCGGCCGCGCTGCTGCTGGACGAGCCGACCTCGAACCTCGACGCTGCCAGCGAAGGCGAGATCGTCGAGCTGCTCCTTGGCCTCGCCAAGGACCGCCTGGTCGTGGCCGTGACCCACAGGCCGGCGCTGGCGCAGGCCGCCGACGAGGTGCTGGCGCTCGTCGACGGCGCGCTCGTGCCGCAGGCTCAGGCCAGCGAGCGAGGTGGCGAGTGATCTACGACGACGACCCGGAGCTGTACGACCTGCAGTACGCGAGCTACCGCGACGACATCCCCTTCTACCTGCGCCTGGCAGACGAGCTGGGCGGCCCCGTGCTCGAGATCGGCACCGGGACCGGCAGGCTCACCGAGGCCCTGGCCGCCGCCGGCCACGAGGTCGTGGCGGTCGACCGCTCCGACGCGATGCTGGCGCGCGCCGAGACGCGTCTCGCGAGGTACGTCTCGTCCGGCCAGATCCGTCTGGTGCGGTGCGACATGCGCGAGCTGGAGCTGGGAGACGCCTTCCCCAGCGGCTTCCCACTGGTAGTCGCACCGTTCAACACGCTGATGCACGCCTACACGCTGCCCGATCAGGACGCCACGCTGGCGGGGGTACGCCGGCATCTCGCCGAGGGCGCCACCTTCGCGTTCGACGTCTACCAGCCCCACCTCGCTCAGCTCGGCGTGCTACGGCGCGAGCGCGAGTGGGCGGGCCTGGCCGGCCCAGGCAGCGAGCTCTTCCTCGTCCAGCATCACGATCCCGAGGCGCAGCTCGTCGAGAGCGTCTACTACCTGGACGAGGCTCAGCCGGACGGCTCGTTGCGGCGCCGCAGCGCGCAGCTGCTGCAACGCTATTACACGCGCTTCGAGCTCCAGCGGGCGCTGGCTCAGGCAGGCTTCGGCACGGTGCGGCTGTTCGGCGGGTTCGAGAAGCAGCGCCTGAGCGCCGCCAGCCTCAAGATCGTTGGTTCGGCTCGACCTTGAGCCGCTCGAGGATGCGCCAATCGCTGCTGCGCACGACCAAGGCCTCCGGCAGCGCCAGCGACGACCACAGCTCGTAAGGCGCCATCCCGTTCGGGCCGGCCAGCAGCAGGGTCAGGACGGTGCCGTGGCTGACCACGGCCAGGCGCTGCGCCGGCCGGGCGGCCAGCAGCGCGTCGAGGGCCGCGCGGAACCTCGCGCCCGCCTCGCTCGCCGTCTCCTCGCCGAACACCAGGGCGTCCGGGCTGGCGAAGAAGCGCCGCATCGTCCTCTCGAACTCGGCCCGTTACAGGAGCTGGGCGGCGGGCCTGTGGTGCTCCTCCAGCCCTGGAGCCGTGCCGAGCTCTGCGCTCAGCGAGTGAGCCAGGCTGCGCGCCGTCGCCACGGCCTTGACCTCGCGGCTGGCGACGACCGCGTCGATCCCCGTTCGGGTCGGCGCGCCGGGCCGCTCCAGCCGCACCGAAGCCAGCGCGAGCCCGAGGGCGGCCGTCTGCTCCATCGCGCCGGGAGCGAGCCCCCACACCTCGGGCGCGACGCCCGAGGTCGGCACGCTCGGCGCGTGCCGCACCAGCACCAGGTCGGGGCCGCCGGAGCTCAAGATCCGTCGAGCGCTCCGAGGGCCGCCGCGACACCCGCCCCGCGCCGGAAGTCGAGCGCCGGCGCAACCTCGCGCAGGGCGTCCTCCAAGGCGGCTGCCACCACCACGGCGTCGTAGCGATCGCTCCAGCCGAGCAGCGACGGCCTCAGCAGCGTGCCCCTGAGGGCGTCCTGGCCGCCTGCGGCGGTCACGCCGCGGCGGAGCATGGCGCCAACCAGGGCCGGCGCGGCGACGCCGTCAGGCGCCGTCAGCGCCGCTACGGCCGGGCTGGACCGCTGGGCGAAGCGCCGCATGCCGAGCGCCTCGCCGGCGCTCAGCACCGCCTCGTTGAGCCTGGCGCGGTGGCCCCACAGGTCCTCGATAGGCACGGCCGACAGCAGCTCGAGCGCGGCGTCGAGAGCCGCGACCAGGCTGACGGCCGGCGTGAAGGCCGTCTCGCCCTTGCGCTGCATCGGCAGCTCGCGGCGCAGGTCGAGGTAGTAGCTGGAGGAGCCGTGGCCGGTCGCGCCGCGGTCCGTGGCTGCGCTGCCGCTGCCGGCACCGCCGGAAGGGCCAGCCGCGGCGGCGCGCTCCCAGGCGCGCCCCGAGAGCCACACGAACCCCAGCCCGGGCGGCGACATCACGCCCTTCTGCGACCCCGAGACGACGCCGTCCAAGCCCCAGGCCAGCGGCAGGAGCTCGGCCGCGCCCAGGCTGGTCACGGCGTCGACGATCACCAGCGCCTGCGGACGCTTGGCGCGAACCGCCCCGGCGATCCTCTCGACGTCGTGCAGCACGCCGGTCGAGGTCTCGGAGTGCACCACGGTCACGGCGTCGAGGCGCGGCGCGGCCTCCAGGACCCGGGCGAGCTCATCCGAGTCGAAGTCGGACCCGTACTCCGCGGTCAGGGTCCTGACGTCGTGACCGAGCCTCGCGGCGAGCTTCGCCCAGCGCTCGCCGAACTTGCCCGCGCAGAGGGACAACACCTGCGAGCCGGGCGCGAGCGCCGTGCCAAGGGCCGCCTCGAACCCGGCCGTGCCGCTGCCGGTGACGATGAGGACGTCCTCGCCCTCGACGCGGAACAGCTCGGACAGGCGCCGGCGGGCGCGCCCGAACAGCTCGATGAAGGCCGGCGAGCGGTGATGCGCCACCGGCCGCGCCAGAGCGGCCAGCACCTGCGGCGGCACCTCGACCGGGCCGGGCGCGTAGAGGCGCTCCTTGAGCACGACCTCGGGCTTCACAGGCGCGCCACCCGCAGGCTGTGGATCACGTCGCTCATCCCGCGCAGGACGTCGAGCACGCCGTCGGTCGGCGCCTGGTCGACGGTCAGCACGAACATGGCCAGCCCCTCCTCGCCCAAGCGCGCCAGCTGCATGCTGTTGATGTTCACGCCCGCCTCGCCCAGGACGGTCCCGACCTTGCCGACGGCGCCGGGCCTGTCGAAGTTGGTGCACACCAGCATCGTGCCCTCAGGCCGGATCTCGAGCGGGTAGCCGTCGATGCTGGTGATGCGAGGCTTGCCCGCCAAGACCGTGCCGCCGACGCTGGTCTTGCCCTCCGAGGTCGAGGCTGTGACCAGCACGTGGGTCGTGTAGCCCCTGTCCTCCACCGCGACGGCCTTGCTGACGCGCACGTCGCGGTCCTTCGCCAGCGAGGGGGCGTTGACGTAGGTGGGAGGCTCGTTGAGGTAGGGCTCGAGCGCGCCCTTGATCACCGCCGTCGCGATCGGGTCCGGGTCGATGCCGAAGTCGCCTACGAACTCGATCTCCAGCTCCCTGACGCGGCCGTTGGCGAGCTGGGCGGCGGCGCTCCCCAGCGCCTCGCCCAGGGACAGGTGGGCGCCCAGCAGGCGCATCACCTCGGGAGCGAGGGCGGGAGCGTTGACGATGCCGCGCGAGTAGTCGCCGCGCAGCGCCATGGCGGTGCGCTCGAGGATCTCACTGCCGACGCGGTCCTGCGCCTCGATGGTGTTGGCGCCGAGGTGCGAGGTCAGCACGACGTCGTCGCGCCTCAGCAGCGGGTTGTCGGGCGTGGGAGGCTCGCAGGCGAACACGTCGAGGCCCGCGCCGAACACCGCGCCGGACTCGAGGGCGGCCGCCAGGGCCGCCTCGTCGACGATCCCGCCGCGCGCCGCGTTGACGACCACGGCTCCGCGCGGCAGCAGCGCCAGCTCGCTCGGCCCGATCATGCCGTTCGTCTCCGGCGTCAGCGGCGTGTGCACGGTGAGGAAGTCCGACCTGGCGAGCATGTCGGCGAGGTCGTCGAACAGCTCGACCTTGAGGTCGAGCGCGCGCTGGCGGTTGATGTACGGGTCGTAGGCACCGACGTGCATGCCGAGAGCCGCAGCCCGCTTGGCCACGAGCGAGCCGATCCGTCCCAGCCCGACGACGCCGAGGCGCGCGTCCTTCACCTCGCGGCCGAGGTACTTCCTGTCCCACTCGCCCGAGCGGATCAGGCGGTCGGAGCGCGCCAGCCCCCGCGCAGCGGCGAGCATCAAGGCGATGGCCAGCTCGGCGGCCGAGACGTTGTTCGCCTCCGGGGCGTTGACGACGAGGATGCCGCGGCGGCTGGCCGCCTCCAGGTCGATGTTGTCGACGCCGACGCCGCCGCGCCCCACGACCTTGAGGCGCGTCGCGCGCGCGAGCAGCTCCTCGTCGACGGTGGTGCGGCTGCGCGTCACGATCGCCTCGAAGCCGCCGACGAGGTCGAGCAGCTCAGCCCTGCCGATGCCGGCCCGGTCGACGATCTCGACGCCCTCGGGCTTGAGCGCGCCGAGGTTCATGCTGTCGGTAACTAGGATCCTCATTCAGCGCGAAACGATAGCACTTGCGCCGCGGCGTCAGCACGCGAACCGGAGCTAGGCAAGCCGGCTACCGGGCGCGCCGCCTCGTCAGTAGACGAAGCCCGTGACGAACCAGCCGTCCGGCACCTGGAAGCTGTCGACGCCGAGGACGTCCATGAACAGCTCGCCCGAGAGCCTCAGCAGCGTGGCGTGGCCGGAGAGAGCCGCCTCCAACGCCACCACGGCCTCGGGGCCCAGGTCCGCTACCAGCGGGTAGAAGATGATGTCGATGCGCGTCGTCTGCCCCGCCGGGATCGGCACCGGCCGCATGTCCTCCTTGGCGATGGGCCAGTTGGCGAGGGTCAGCTGCAGCTCCTTGCCGTGGAGGAAGTAGCCGATGTCGCCCGGGTTGTTCGCCTGGAGCGCGACCTGCACCACCGGCACGTCGGGCCTGAGCAGGTAGACGCGCGACTCGGCCTCGTTGAGCCGCAGCAGCGGAGCCTGGACCGTCTGCCTGGCGAGGGTGGCGCCCTGCACCAGCTCGCGCGAGCGGGTCTCGAACGCGTAGCTGGCCGAGCTGAAGCGCAGCGTCCCCTCGATGCGGAAGCGCAGCGGCCTGTCGGCGAAGGAGCGCGCCGCGGCGCGCAGCAGATCGGTGCGGCCGGAGAGCTCGGCGGCGATGTCGAACCTGATCGGCGCGGTGCCGCCGGCCTCGAGGAAGATCGCCGGGGCGAGACCGCCGCGGACGACCGCCCTGTCCTCGATATAGACCTCGTACGAGATCGCTTCGAGGACGATGCCGAACTGGTTCGGGTTGGTGGCCAGCGTGCCGACGACCATCTCGAGGCCGCCGCCGGCACCGGGCGGGTCGAAGCGCTCGATGCTGGTCTGCCCGGCGACGACCTCGAAGGTGGGCGGGAGGATGTCCTGGATCTGCTCGGTGCGGCGGATCTCGGAGCGCGGCGCGCAGGCGGCGACGAGCAGGACCGCAGCCATCAGGGCGAGCACCACTCTGCCCTTGGCCAGCGCTCGCGCCCCGCGGATCTTCACCAGGCGAGTCTAGCACCGGTGCCGCCGGGCTGGTGAGGCGGCTGTGGTCGGCCGCGGCGTCCGAAGCTCATGGCGAGCACGAGCTCGGCGACGGCGCCGAGCGGAGCGAGCTAGCCGCGCCGCCGCGCGCTCAGAGCGAACGCCGGCGGGGCGAACGACACCAGCGCACAGGTCGCGAAGATCGAGCCCGTGACCATGCCTGCCACCGCGAGGACGTCGAGACCCTGCCCCGCCGCGCGCAGCGCCAGGCCGATCAGCACCAGCGCCGTCGCCGAGTAGACCACGGCGCTCAGCAGCGGGGTGAAGACGGCGAGCCACGGCAGCGCATCGACGCTGCGGCGGCCGAGGATGAGGCCGGCCACGCAGATCGCCAGGCCGAGAGCCAGGTGAGCGGCGACCGTCGCGGTCGGCACCCCGGCGCGCAGCCCGGCGGCGAGCGACAGGACGGTATGCACCAGCACGGGCAGCGTCGCGAAGCTGACCACGGCGCGGAAGCGGCCGCGGCCGAACCAGATCCTCAGGACCAGGCCGACGCCCAGCCCGCCCAGGATGGCGAGAACCAGCAACCTAGTCAGCACGCCTAGATCACCTCCCTGACCATCACGGCCTGGCCTCGGCGGCGCAGCTCGAGCTTGAGCCGCTCCGCCCAGCGCGCCTCCAAGTCGAAGTCGGCTTCGAGTATCTGCTTGGCCAGCTCGCGGGCGACCTCGATGATCTCGACGTCGTCGGCGAGGTCGCCGATGCTCAGCTCCGGCAGTCCGGCCTGGCGCGTGCCGCGCAGGTCGCCAGGGCCTCTGAGCCTCAGGTCGAACTCGGCGATGGCGAAGCCGTCGGCGTTCTTCGCGACGAACTCGAGCCGCTTCTGAGTAGCCCGGCTGCGCTCGCCGGCGACGAGTATGCAGTGGCTCTCGTGCTCGCCGCGACCGACCCGACCGCGCAGCTGATGCAGCTGCGAGAGCCCGAAGCGCTCGGCGTTCTCGATCACCATCACACTGGCGTTGGGTACGTCGACGCCGACCTCGATGACGGTGGTGGAGACGAGCAGGTCGAGGCGGGCTGCGCGGAAGTCGGCCATCACCTCGTCCTTCTCGGCGGGGCTCATGCGGCCGTGCAATAGGCCGATGCGGCACTCGGCCGGGAGCAGGGTGGCGAGATCATCGACCAGGCTCGTGGCGGCCAGCACCTCGTCGAGCGCCTCGCTCTCGTCGATCAGGGCGGTGACGACGTAGACCTGGCGCCCCGCCTGCACCTGCCGCCACGCGAAGTCGTAGACCTCGCGCCGCCGCGCGGCGTTGACGAGGCGGCTGGTTATCGGCTTGCGGCCGGGCGGGAGGCCGGTGATGGTGGTGAGGTCGAGGTCGCCGTAGGTCGTCAGCGCCAGCGAGCGCGGGATGGGCGTCGCGCTCATCACGAGCACGTCGGCCGTGCCGTGGATCAACGCCCGGCGCTGCTGGACCCCGAAGCGGTGCTCCTCGTCCACGATGGCGAGGCCCAGGTCCTTGAACTCGACGCCGTCCTGGATGAGGGCGTGGGTGCCGACGGCCAGGTCGACCTCTCCGCTCCTCAGGCGCGCCAGCGCGGCGCGCCTCTCGCCGGCCGTGAGAGCGCCGATGAGCAGCTCGCAGCGCAGGCCGAGCGGGAACAGGTAGCGCTGCAGGTTGGCGAAGTGCTGCCTGGCGAGGATCTCGGTCGGGGCCATC
>CAYYOK010000143.1:0-4967 GCA_964473205.1 uncultured bacterium
CGAGAGCCGGATCACCGAGCTCGAGGAGGAGCTCGAGAGGCTCGCCGAAGGCCTCTCCGACCCCGAGAGGGCGCTGGACCTCGTCGGCGCCCGCCCGGAGAAGCCGGATGGGCCGCGGCCTACCCCGGCGCAGCTCGTCGCCGAGATCGGCCAGCAGCACCAGGACACCAGCGCGCAGCTAGCCGAGCGCGTCACCGAGTGGGAGCGAGTCGTCGAGCGCCTCGAGGCGCAGTGATGGCAGGAACCGGAGGCAGCACATGAGAGGCAACAGATGAAGCGAGTCCGTTACCGCAGCTTCGACGGCGAGCATTGGGGCGAGCTCGAAGGCGGGCACATCCACCGCCTCAGCGCCATGCTCGGCCGCCAGGACGGCACCAAGGTGCCTCTATCCGACGTCACGCTGCTGCCGCCCTGCGAGCCGCGGATCATCATCTGCGTCGGCCGCAACTACTCAGAGCACATCCGCGAGCTCGGCAACATGCCCGCCAGCGGCGAGCTGCCGACCGAGCCGGGGCTCTTCCTCAAGGCCGTGAACACGCTCTCCGGGCCTGGCGACGACATCCCCTACCCGTACTGGACGTCCAACCTGCAGTTCGAGGGTGAGCTGGCGGTGGTCATCTCGCGCGAGCTGCGCGACGTCGACGCTTCCGAGGCCCTCGAGTACGTGCTCGGCTACACCTGCGCCGTCGACGTCACCGCTCGCGACAAGCAGCGCGCCGACCTGCAGTGGACGCGTGGCAAGTCGGCGGACGGCTTCTGCCCGGTCGGCCCGTGGCTCGAGACCGACCTCGACCCGACCGAGGTCGGCGTCAGGACGCTGATCAACGGCGAGGTCAAGCAGGACGGCAACACCCGCGACATGATCTTCCCGGTCGCCGAGATCCTCTCGTACATCAGCCGCTTCATGACCCTGAGCCCTGGCGACGTGGTGCTCACCGGCACGCCCGAGGGCGTCGGACCGCTGAACGTCGGCGACGAGATCGAGGTCCAGATCGAGGGCATCGGCAGCCTCATCAACCAGGTCGTCGCTCGGGGACCTGCGTCGCCACACGAGAGCGGCGCCGGAGGTCCGGCCGGCTCGTGAGCCAGGCTTCAGCGCCGCCGCCCGACTACCCCAGGGCCAGAGACCTCGGGGGCGGCGTCATCCAGCTAGACACGCTGCACCACGGGCAGCCAGGAACCATCGCTGCGTTCGCGCTGAGGCTTCCGGGAGGCGGCTTCGCGCTGGTGGAGAGCGGACCCTCCGTCGCCCGCACCGCGACGGAGGCGGCGCTGGAGAGCGCGGGGCTCGACCTCCGCGATCTGCGCTTCGTGCTGTTGACCCACGTGCACCTCGACCACGCAGGCGCCGCGGCTGCCCTCGCCGGTCCGGTCGGTGCGCCCGTCTACGTGCACCGCATCGGCGCGCCGCACGTGGCCGACCCCAGCCGCCTGATGGCCAGTGCCGGGCGCGTCTACGGCGACAAGCTCGACTTCCTGTGGGGCAGCATGCAGCCGCTCGACCGGCACCTCGTCAGGCCGGTCGAAGGCGGCGAGACCTTGGACCTCGGCGGTCTGAAGGCGCAGGTCATCTACACGCCTGGCCACGCCTCGCACCACGTCAGCTACCTGCTGCCTGACGACGGCACCCTGTTCACCGGCGACTCGGCGGGCATCCTGCTTCAGGGCTCCGGTCTGATCCGGCCCGCACTGCCTCCGCCCGAGCTCGACCTCGAGGCCTGCGACGAGAGCTTGGCTCGCATGATCGAGACCGCGCCGTCGCGGCTGATCCTCACGCACTTCGGCGTCGTCACCGATCCGCTCCCTCATCTGCGCGAGGTCGGCGAGCGCAACCGCCAGTGGGAGGCGGCCGTCCTGGAAGGCTTGGCGGCGGGCGAGGACGACGAAGCGCTGACAGGGCGCATGATCCGCCTGGAGGACGCCGAGATGGAGGCCGCCGGGACACCGCCCGGCATCGCCGCCAGGCTCAAGCTGACCTCGGACGCGCAGATGACCGTCACCGGCCTGAAGCGCTACCTGACGAAGAAGCACCCGGAGAGGATCGAAGAGGCCAGGAGAGCGCTGAACCCCAGCGTCGCCGAGCCCGGAGGCACCGGGGTTCGCTTCCCGCTCGGCCGCACCGCGCGCGTCGCCGTGCTCGCCTCGGGGACCGGCAGCAACCTGGCGTCCCTCGTCGCCGCTTTCCCCCCCGCCGGCACAGGTCTCGCCTCGGTGGTCGTGGCGGTGAGCGACAAGCCGGACGCTCCAGCCCTCGATAGGGCGCGAGGCGCCGGCGTCAGGGCCGAAGCGGTGCCGTGGACGAGCAGGCGCGAGTTCGAGGAGAGCCTGCTACGGCTGTTGGAGGAGGAGAGGGTCGACCTCGTCTGCCTCGCGGGGTTCATGCGGCTTCTGTCGAAGGGCCTGACCGAGCGCCTCGCCGGGCGAATCCTCAACATCCACCCCAGCCTGCTGCCGGAGTTCCGCGGTCTGGAACCGGTAGAGCGCGCGCTGGAAGCGGGCGTCGGCGAGACCGGCTGCACGGTCCACTACGTCGATGCCGGCATGGACACCGGTCCGGTCGTGCTTCAGCGCCGCGTCCCGGTGCTACCGGGCGACGACGCCAGCGCGCTGACGAAACGCGTGCAGGAGCAGGAGCATCTCGCGTACCCGGAGGCGGTACGAGCCGTCTTGGAGGGTCGGGCGTGAAGGTGCTGGTCATAGGCTCCGGAGGGCGAGAGCACGCTCTGTGCGCGGCACTCTCACGCTCCGAGCTGACCGAAGAAGTGGTCGTGACACCAGGCAACCCCGGTATGAGCGACGTGGCGCGCGTCGTGCCGGGCAGGTCGGACAACGCCTCGCTGGTCGCGGTCGCCAACGCGGAGGATCCCGATCTCGTCGTCGTCGGGCCCGAAGCGCCGCTGGTGGACGGAGTGGCCGACGACCTCCGCGCGGCCGGCTTCACGGTGTTCGGCCCGAGCCGCTCGGCCGCCAGGCTGGAAGGGTCCAAGACCTACGCCAAGCAGTTCATGGCGCGCAACGGCGTACCGACGGCAGCGTTCCAGACGTTCACGGGGGTCGGGGAGGCGACCGCGTACCTGAACACGGTCGGCGCGCCGATAGTGGTGAAAGACGACAGGCTCGCGGCGGGCAAGGGCGTGACTGTTTGCGACGACCTCGAGCAAGCCGTACGGGCAGCCGCGGAGGTAATCGAGAGCGGCGGAGCCGTCGTGCTCGAGGAGTGCCTGACCGGGCCGGAGCTGAGCGTCTTCGTGCTCCTCGACGGTCACACGCACGCCGTGCTCCCGGTCTGCCGCGACCACAAGCGGGTGGGCGACGGCGACGTCGGGCCGATGACCGGCGGGATGGGCGCGATCGGCCCAGTCGGGCTGAGCTCACACGACCTCGCCCGCCTCGAGGAGACGGTCGTGCTGCCGGTCGTCAGGGGCATCCAGCGCGAGGGCATCGACTACCGCGGCGTGCTGTTCATCGGGGTGATGAACACTCCGAGCGGGTTCAAGGTGCTCGAGTTCAACGTCCGCTTCGGGGACCCCGAGGCGCAAGTGCTGATGGCGCTGCTGACGGCCGACGCCTGCGAGTTGCTGGACGCTGTCGCGCATGGACGCCTCGACCGCGTGAGGCTCGCCTGGGCCGACGGGGCCGCGGCCTGCATCGTCATGGCCGCACCCGGCTACCCGGGGGAGCCGGCTCGAGGAGTGAGGCTCGCCGTGCCCGAGGCTCTACCCACTGACACAAGGGTTCTCTACGCGGGAGTGGCGGGGCGCGGCACGGTAGACGACCCGTTCGTCAGCGCCGGAGGCCGCGTCCTCAACGTCGTGTCCGTCGGGCGAGACCTGACCGCGGCTCTGAGCAGCGCCTACTCGGTTGTGGACGCGATCGACTTCCCTGGCGCCGTCGTGCGGCGCGACATCGGAGGCAGCGCGAGATCACGATGATCTCACTCACGAGGCCGAAACGCTAGACTGTGCTCATGCGCATTGTCCTCCTCGCCTCGTTGCTCGCCGTGCTCGTACTGGGCGGCTGCACCCCCGCAGCAGGTTCCGACGAGCGCGTCGAGGTCCAGCAGCTGAGCGATCCGATCACCTACTACCCGTTCCAGACGGGCGCCGCATGGCAGTACCTGCGCGATGGCGACCGGCTCAGCGATCCGCGCTCGAGCACGATCATCGACGGGCCGACGATCGTCGACTCCGAGGTCTGGATCTCGTTCACCAAGACGCGGCCTGGCTACCAGGAGCGCGGCTTCAGACGCGTCACGCCGGATGGCGTCTTCCTGCACAGCCGGATCGTCCTGGGGCTCACGAGCATCAGGTACGACCCGCCCTTGCAGGAGTTCCCGCCCGAAGGCGCCCTGCGCGTCGGAGCCCAGTGGTCCGGCGAGACGACCGTGACGATGTCGAACCTCGGGCGGCCGGAGAGCGAGACGCTCGACGTCCAGTACGTCTACACCGTCGTGGACCGGCGAACCGTCAACACGCCGGCGGGGTCGATCGAGGTCTTCGTCATCGACCTCACCAGCCGCAACGTCTCTCCGGACGGCGAGCTCCTCGACGAGGAGACCTCGCAGTTCTGGTTCACTCCGTTCATCGGCGAGGTGCGCACCAACCAGGGCTGGGTCCTGATCGACAGCAACGTCCTGGCAGCCTCCGCCGCGCAGAGGTAGGCTGCCAGCATGGACGCCCACGGCTCCTCGCTCCTCGCAGGCATACGCTCGCCCGCCGACCTCAAGCGGTTGGCGCCCGAGCAGCTGGCCGGCCTGGCCGAGGAGTTGCGCAGCGAGGTGATCCGCGTCTGCTCGCTCGCGGGCGGGCATCTCGCCTCGAGTCTCGGCGCCGTCGAGCTGACGGTCGCGCTTCACTACCTCTTCGACACCGAGCGCGACCGCGTCATCTGGGACGTCGGCCACCAGACCTACGGCCACAAGATCCTCACCGGCCGCGGGCACCTGATCGACAGCATTCGGCAGCAGG
>CAYYOK010000143.1:4977-8051 GCA_964473205.1 uncultured bacterium
CGGCCGCGATGGGCATGGCCCTCGCCCGCGACGCGCGCCAAGGCGATTACCAGGTGATCGCCGTCATCGGTGACGGCGCGCTGACCGGCGGGATGGCGCTGGCGGCCCTGAACCAGATCGGGCACCTGGCTCCTCGCATGACCATCGTGCTCAACGACAACGAGATGTCGATCAGCGAGAACGTCGGCGCGATCAACCGCTACATGCGCAGCCTGCAGGTCCAGCCCTGGTTCCAGCGCGCCGAGGACCGCGGCAAGCGCACCCTAACCAACATCTGGGAGCCGCTCGGCGAGCTGGGTAGCCGCGCCAAGAAGGCCGCCAGGCGCTTCTTCGACCCGGCCAGCAACAATCCGTTCCACGCGATGGGCGTGCGCTACGTCGGCCCCGTCGACGGGCACGACATCGACCAGCTCATCTTCTACCTCGACCGCATCCGCCTGCTCGACGGCCCCACGATGCTGCACATCGTCACGCGCAAGGGCAAGGGCTACAAGGCCGCCGAGACCGACCCGATCACCTGGCACGGCGCCTCGAGCTTCGATCCGGACAACCCCGTCGCGAAGGGCAAGAGCCACACCTGGTCGAACGCGTTCGGGGACGCCGCCAGCCGGCTCGCTAGCGCCGACGACCGCGTCTGGGTCATCACGCCCGCCATGCGCGAGGGCAGCGGCCTGGTCGAGTACAGCAAGGACCACCCCGACCGCTACCTCGACGTCGGGATCGCCGAGGACGTCGCGGTCACCGTCGGCGCCGGCCTCGCCCTGCGCGGCGAGAAGCCGATCGTCGCGATCTACTCCACCTTCTTGCAGCGCGGCTACGACCAGGTCATCCACGACGTGTGCCTCGAGAACCTCGACGTGGTCTTCGCCATCGACCGCGCCGGCCTCGTCGGCGGCGACGGCGCCACGCATCAGGGCATCTTCGACCTCAGCTACCTGCGGGCGGTGCCGAACATGCAGATCGGCATGCCGCACGACGCGCTCGAGATGCGCTCGATGCTCAAGACGGCACTGGAGCTAGGCGGACCCAAAGCCGTGCGCTGGCCTCGGGGCAACGTCGAGCCGGGGCCGGACGAGCCCGTGGCAGACTGGGCCACGATCGAGTGGGGCACCTGGAGCGTGCTGCGCGAGCCCGCGCCCGGCGTCCCGGCGTCCGAGACCGTCTGGCTGCTAGGCATGGGCCCGACCGTCGACTACGCGCTCCAGGCGGCGGAGGGGCGTGCGGAGGTGGGCGTCGTCAACGCCCGCTTCGTCAAGCCGCTGGACACCGCCATGCTGCACCGCCTCGCGGGCGAGTCTCGCGCGCTGGTGACGGTCGAGGACCACACCCTCGCAGGGGGCCTGGGCTCTGCCGTCCTGGAGTCGCTGGCCGCAGCCGGGATACACGCGACGGTCAAGCTGCTCGGCATCGCCGACCGCACCGTCCCGCACGGAGATCCCAAGCTGCAGCACGAGCAGCTCGGCTACGGCCCCAAGGCCATCGGCAGGGCTCTGGACGCCCTGCTCGGCTCCGGCCGGACCGGTGACGCGGTCCGCTTCGGCGAGAGCGCCAGGGGAGGCAGTGGTGAGTAGCACTACCGGCAACAGGGTGAGGAGCGCGAGGTTCACGGCTCTGGTCGCGGCGGCGATGGTCGTGCTGCTGCTCAGCGGCTGCAGCCGGATCTTCGGCACCTCGCTGGCTGGCACCTGGTCAGGTACCTACACCTCGCTGACGGGCGGGGGAGGCGTGCTGCTCATGCAGCTCGAGGTCTCCGGCGACAGCGTGTCGGGGACGTGGGAGTCGAGCTTCCCAGGCGTCGTCCTGAGCGGCACGGTCATCGGCAGCGTGGACGAGATAATCGCGCTTCAGCTCGTGCCGACGGCGCTGCCGGAATGCCCCTACAACGTCGTGGCCCAGAAGAGCCGCGACCGCCTGACCGGTACCTACCAGTCGGCCTGCGCGCCGCTGATCACCAGCGGCAGCTTCGCCCTCACCAAGCAGTAGTCGCGCCGCGCCCGCTGGCCATCCAGGTGCCCTACTCGCTGCTCAGCCGCTCGGTGGAGCGCGACGTGCTGCCCATGGCGCGGGCACACGACCTCGCGATCCTGCCCTGGGGAACGCTGAGGGGCGGCAAGCTCACCGTCATCCCGATCCTCGGCTGCCGTAGCGAACGGCAGCTGGAGGACAACCTCGGCTGCCTCGACTTCCGACTCAGCGACGCTCAGCTCGAGGCGCTGGACAGCGTCTCCGGCTTCAACCAGGACTTCCCCAACGCCTTCCTGCACAGCCAGAACGTGCGGAACCTGGTCTTCGGCGACACGTTCGCGCTGCTGGACGACCACCGCAACCGATGAGTGGGTGTCATTACATCGCGTGTTTGAGTCCTTTTTGTGTTGAGACTGTTCTTGGGTAGATGATGGAGGTTCCATTTCCTGTCGGGGAGAGGAACCTCCGTCATGAGATTAATCGGTTCGCCGTCGGGTTTGCGTTGGTTGGCGCGGCGTTCGTGGCCTGAGCTGCCTGTTTCGGCTCGGCGGCGGCTTGAGCTGTTGTCGTTGGTTGAGCGCTTGGTTGCGTGTGGTGACAGCGTTGCCAAGGCGTGCCGCGTGGTGGGGGTGAGCAGAGCGAGTTACTACCGGTGGCGTAGACGCGTGCGCCTTCACGGCGTCAACAGCCTTGTCGACGGCAGAGTGGGTAATCGTCGGCGGCGTTCAGCGCCTGCTCGCGCCGCTTTGCGAGAGTCGGTCTTGCAGCTGCGGCAACGCTATCCCTTGGGTAAGGAGAAGCTGCGGGTGCTGCTGAAGCGCGGTGGTGTTCAGGCTAGCGCCAGCACCATCCAGCGTGTGTTGAGCGAGCTGTTCGAGCGCGGCGTGGTTGCGCGTGTTGGTTACGCTGGTCGCTTCCGCGCCCGGCGCCGCCAGGCGGCTAAACGTTCTCATGCGCAGCGCAAACGCAGCGCTCAGCGTCCCGTGGCGCCAGGCGAGCTGGTGCAAGTCGATGCCCTGCACGATTACTCGGTTCCTGGCCGGGTCAGGTTCCAGGAGGGTGTCAGATTGTTTGTGTATAGGGTGGGTTGGAAAGGATTCTTCTGTTGT
>CAYYOK010000144.1:0-8051 GCA_964473205.1 uncultured bacterium
GAGCTCCCTGGCGGCTACCCGCGGCCTGGTCGCGCAACAGGAGCGGCTCGACAGGCTGACGACGGCCCTGAAGCCGTTCAACCTCTACTTCGAGTGGCCGGAGGTCCAGAAGCTCAGGGCGCAGGTCCAGCTGCTCGAGAACGAGCACGAGAGCGGCCGCGAGGCTTACGCGCTCGGGCTCGACGCCGAGGCGCAGCTCGAGCTGGTGATGCAGAAGCACGAGGACCAGCTCGTCCTGCAGGCCAAGGAGCTGGCCGACCTCCGCGAGTCGTTCGAGCAGGTCCGCTCGCTCGGCGGCCCCAAGGTGCGCCGCCTCGAGGCGTACGTCCAGCAGGTCGCCTCCGCTCAGGAGAGCCGCCAGCTGGCCCCGGCCGAGATCGAGCGCGCCAGGCGCCTCGCCCGCGACCTGCGCAAGCTGCTCGAGTCGAGCGTCTACGCCGAGCAGGCCGAGGCCGCCGCCGAGCGCGCGGCCCTCGAGCAGTCGCCGCCGGAGCCGGCCGCGCCGCACGCTCCGTCGCCGTTCGCGATCGACGCGCAGGTCCAGGCGGCCGCCAACGAGAGCGTCCCGCTCGAGGCCTCGGGCCAGGAGGCCGCGCGCGGCGAGAGCCCGCTGGCCGAAGGCGTGGGCGCCTTCAGCGTCGACGGCGGCGGCGAGCCAGGTGCCGGCGAGCCCTCTCAGGCTCAGGACAGCGGCGCGCTCGACGGCATGCTCGACGTCGACTCGGAGGAGGAAGAGCTCCTCACCATCGACACCTCGAAGCTCGACCCCGAGGTCAACCAGCGGCTGCAGCTGATAGATCTCGACGGCGAGCTGCACGACCTTGGCGCCCTCGAGGCCGAGTACGCTGAGCTGTTCAAGTACCGCCCCGGCCTGGCCACCAGGATCGTCGAGCTGCGCGGCGAGGTCGAGCAGCGCCGCTCGGTCGCCGAGTTCATCGGCGGCCTCCGCGACGTCCTCGAGACCTCCAGCGCCGCGCTCAGGTCGGACCTGCGCGAGGAGCTCGAGGAGATCGAGGGCGTGATCTCGCGGCTGCGGCCCGAGGTCGAGGTCTCCGAGCTGACGCAGGCCGTCAGGGTGACCCTCGGCATACTCAGCAGCTCGCTGCCGTCGTTGGCCGACGTCGACCACGTCAGGCAGCTCCGCCGGCTCGCCGAGGAGCAGGACCTGGCGCAGGAGCGCGCCGAGGCGGCGCTGGCCGAGCAGCTCAAGGACCAGGAGGACCTCCTCGCCCGGCTGGAGAACACGCTGGTCCGCTACGAGGACGGCGAATCGGCAGCCGACGAGGTGGAGCGCCTGCGCACCGAGCTGACCTCGCTGCGCGAGGCCAACACCAAGCGCACGATCATGCCGGAGGTGGTGGCTTCGGCGCTGCAGGCCGAGGAGCGCGTCGCGCGCCTGCTCGCCGAGAGGGCCACCGAGGCCAGCGAGCGCCGCCGCGCGCGCCTCGAGGCCCTGCGCGCCCAGGTCGAGGGCCTGCCCGTCACCGACACGCATACCGACCGCGTCGCCGGCGTGCGCGTCGAGATCGACCGCCTGATAGCCGAGCAGCTCAGCGCCGAGGCAGCCTCTGCCCTCCTCCTCGACGACCCGAGCGGCTCGTTCGGACCCGAGATCGGCACGGCCGCCGCCGAGGACGACATCAACGCCGTCCAGGGGGTCGTCGACGGCCTCAGGCGCGACCTGGCCGACAGCGTCCAGCACCGCCTGCAGGAGCTGGCGGCGGCCGCCGCCGAGTTCGGAGCCTCCCGCCTCATCGAGAGGCTGCACCAGGCGGCCGAGGACCTGATCGAGAGCGGGCGCTTCCCCGACCTGAAGCAGCTCAACGCGGCGCTCCAGCAGGAGCGCGAGGCCCACCGCCTCGAGCAGGTGAGCGAGCTGCACCGCCTCACGCGCGCGTTCGCGCCGTTCGGGGGCGGGTCCAACATCGCCGACCAGGTGGCGAGCATGCTCGCCGACGCCAAGCAGCAGCTCGACCGCGGCGTCCACGCCCCGCGCCTGCACGAGGCGGCCACTCTCGTCGCGCAGCTCGAGTCCGCGCTGGCCACCCGGCTGGACGAGGTGCCGGCACGGCTCGACATCGCGCTCGCGCGCTTCGAGACCGTCGCGCCGCTCAACAGCGAGGACGTGGCCTCGGCGCGGCGCATCCTGACCCACCTCGACTCGCAGCGCGAAGCCCTCGGCCGCGTCTCCACCGGCCTGAAGCTGCAGCTCGAGGCGTCGCTGACCCAGGCAGAGCAGCTGCTCGACCGCCTCGAGGAGGAGTTCGAGGCGACGCGCGCCATCGCCGACCAGCTGGTGACGGAGGGCCTGCTCGACGGCATGTTCGGCCTCAGCGCCAGGCCCGATGACCGGCAGGAGGAGCTCGAGAGCGCCGCGGGCGAACGGCTCGACGAGCTTCACCAGCGCTACCTGCAGCAGGAGGGCGTCACCGGCGCCGCGGTCAGGTCGCTGGGCGAGGCCGGCTCCGCCGTGGGCGAGCCGCTGGTCCCGTGGGAGAACCTCACCGCGTTCATCGATGCCGCCGCTGCGCTGGAAGGCCTGAACGGCGAGCACGGCGGCGCCAGCTGGCGCATCGCCTCGCTCGAGACCGGCGGCGGGGCCATCCTGGTGGGCATCGGCGCGGACCTGCAGGTCGTCGTCTCGCTCGACTCCCCCGCCCTGCTCACGGTGGTCGCGAACCGCCTGCGGCGCGACCTCAACGACCGTCAACACGAGCGCCAGCACGACCAGCTGCACGAAGCTGGATGAGGCCGCCAGGCTCGATCGAGCTCGGCGGCCTCGACTCGACCGCGGAGCTGGCAGCGGCGGCTCTGGCAGCCCTGAAGCCCGGGACGCTGCTGGTGCTCAGTGGCCCGCTCGGCGCTGGCAAGACCACCTTCACCAAGGCGCTCGTCGCCGCGCTCGACCCTGACGTCAAGGTGAGCAGCCCGACCTACTCCTTGGTCCACGAGTACCCGACCGCCGGAGGCCTGGTCGTCCACATGGACGCCTACCGGCTCGGCGACGCCGCTCTCCTCGAGCAGCTCGGCCTCGACGACTACCTGGAGCGCGCCAGGCTGGTGGTGGTCGAGTGGGGAGGCGAGCTCGGCGTGCGCGAGGACGCCGCCTGGCTCGAGCTCGGCATCGACGAAGGAACGCGCTGGGCGCTGTGGCGCAGGCCGCCATGAGCGCTGAGCTCGCGGCGCCGCAGCGCTTCGTGCTGGCTCTGGACGGGGCGACGGAGCACCTGACGCTGGCGGCGGCCTCGGAGGCCGGCCTGCTGCTCGGCAGCCGCACCGTTCATCTCGGCCGCGAGCACGCCGCGCGCCTGCCGGCCGAGCTCGCGGCGCTGCTGGCGCAGGTCGCCAGGCAGCGCGGGGAGCTGAGCGGCATCTGCGTCGGCACCGGACCCGGCTCCTACACGGGCATCAGAGTCAGCCTGGCGTTCGCGAGAGGCCTGGCGCGGGCGCTGAGCGTGCCGCTGGTCAGCGCCTCCTCGCTGATCGCCGTGGGCGGACCGCGCTTGGCGCCTGGCGCCGACGGGGTGGCGCTCCTCGACGCCAGGCGCGGCAACTGCTACGCGCAGGCGCTGAGGCGCGAGGACGCTGGCGGCGAAGCCGTTCCCGTCGTCAGGGCGCTCGGCAGCCCGGTGAAGCTCCCGCGCGAGGAGGTGGCCGCGGCCTTCGCCGGCCTCGAGGTCCTCGCCGAGGGTCCGCCAGACGCTGCGTTCCTGTGCGCGCACGCCTTCGAGCGCGAGCGTGAGCCGGGAGACCTCACGCCTCTCTACCTGTGACGGGCGTCCGCGGCGCGCGCGGTATACTCTCCCCGGAACTGACGCAGCTTGCTAAGCGTGCGAGGGTGGGCGGGAGAGAGCATGTTCTTCAGACTGGGCCAAGAGATCGGGGTCGACCTGGGCACGGCCACGGTCCTGATCTACGTCAAGGGCAAGGGGATCTTGTTGAGGGAGCCGTCGGTGATCGCCATGGTGCGCGACACCGGCGAGGTCAAGGCCGTCGGCGAGGAGGCGTACCGCATGCTGGGCCGCACGCCCGGCAACATCGTCGCCGTGAGGCCGATGCGCGACGGGGTCATCGCCGACTACACCCTGACCGAGAAGATGCTCAAGGCGTTCGTCAGGAAGGTGCTGACGGGCCCGAGCCGGCTGTTCAAGCCACAGGTGATGGTGTGCGTGCCGTCGGGCGTGACCGAGGTGGAGCGCCGCGCGGTGCTGCAGGCCACGCGTGAGGTCGGCGCTCGCAAGGCGTTCCTCATCGAGGAGCCGCTGGCCGCCGCCATCGGCGCCGGCGTGAAGATCGCCGAGCCCACCGGCAGCATGATCGTCGACATCGGCGGCGGCACCACCGACATCGCCATCATCTCGCTCGGCGGCATCGTGGTGTCAGAGAGCCTGCGGATCGCGGGCAACGAGTTCGACGAGTCGATCATCCGCTTCATCCGGCACAAAGAGAACCTCCTCATCGGCGACCGCACCGCCGAGGAGGTCAAGATGAAGGTCGGCGCCGCCACGCTGCGCGGTCCCAGCGACAACCTCGAGATCGAGGTGCGCGGCCGCGACCTGATCAACGGCCTGCCGAAGAGCATCAAGGTCACCTCCGAGGACATCGTCGAGGCGCTCAAGGAGCCGATCCAGAAGATCGCCGACGGGGTCCGCAGGGTCCTCGAGCAGGCTCCGCCCGAGCTGGTCTCCGACGTCATCGACAGGGGCATCATCATGACGGGCGGCGGCGCCCTGCTGCGCAACTTCGACGAGCTGCTCAGGCAGACGACCGGCATACCCGTGATGGTCGCCGACAGCGCCACCGACTCGGTCGCGCTCGGCACGGGACAGGCGCTCGACATGATGCACGTGCTGCAAGACGCCCTGATCTCAGACAACTTCCTGCGCCGCTGACCGTGAGGCTGCGCGTCCGGTCCAAGACGCCGCGCCTACCTCTGCGAGCGGTCCGCGCCGCGGTCTTGGCCGCGGCGCTGGCGGTGCTGGCCGGCCAGGCAGCCCTCGCCCAGGGGTTCGGCGCGACCGGACCCGAGCTGGCTCTCAGCACGCCCGACCTCGCGCTGAGCGAGATCGAGCCTGGCATGACCGGCTTCGCGCTGACGGCCGGACCCGGCAACGGCGTCGAGACCTTCGACGTCGAGGTCATCGGCCTGCAGCGCGAGAGCGTCAGCGGCCTCGACCTCGTGCTGATCAGGGTCTCGGGGGAGTTCATCGCAGCCAGCGGCGGCGTAGCCGCCGGCATGAGCGGCAGCCCCGTCTACCTGCGAGCCGGCGAGCGCATCGGACTCGTCGGAGCGATCGCCTACGTCTTCCCCAACGCCGACCACAACCTCGCGCTCGTGACGCCCATCGGCGCCATGCGCGACGTGGCAGCGGCGGACGCCGCCGCCTCCGACCCGTTCGCCGCTCTGCCGCCCGCCTGGCCCGCCGAGGTACACGTCGCCGGCATCGGCGCGTTCACCCCCGTGGCCACGCCGATCCTGATGAGCGGCGCGGACTCCCGCGCGGCGGAGCTGCTAGGCGCCCTGTTCAGGAACCCGGCCGTCGCCCCGCTGCCGATGCAGGTGTCGGCCGCACCCTCGCCGGCCGACGCCGACTTCGACCTGAGGCCGGGCGCGGCCGTGGCCGTGCAGCTCATGCGCGGCGACGTCGAGCTCAGCGCCGTCGGCACCGTCACCGCCGTCGACGAGGACGGCATGCTCGCCTTCGGACACCCGTTCCTGGGATTGGGCGCGACGTCGCTGCCCGTGACGCCCGCTTACGTGACGACCATCGTCACCAGCAGCGTCGTCCCTTTCAAGCTGGCGAACGTCGGTGAGGCCATCGTCGCGACGGTCTCGCAAGACAGGCCCGCCGCGCTGTGGGCGAGGTTCGACCGGGACGCCGCGCTGGTGCCCGTCAGCGTCACGATCAACTACCCGGGCGCCAGCGAGACCTACCGCATCGAGGTCATCGACGACGAGAGGCTGCTGCCGACGCTGGTGGCGATCGGGGTGCTGCGACTGGCCGACCGGACCCTGCAGCGCGCTGGCGGCGGCTCGGCCGCCCTCGCCTGGCAGCTCGAGCTCGAGGGCGGCATCGGCGTCAACGTCCTCGAGCAGCTCAGCGACGCCGGCGACATCGCCTTCGCCACCGCGCTGATGGCCGCCGAGCCCTTCTGGATCCTCGCCACCAACGAGTTCCAGGCCGCGAAGATCGCCACGGCGTCCGTCGTCATCGACATGCGCGACGAGCTCGACCACGCCAGCCTCGAGGACGTGGTCGTCGACGCTGGCCCGCTCACGCCCGGCGGCAACGCCCTGCTGCACGTGCGGCTGCAGCCGCATCGGCGGCCGGCCAGCGTCAGGACGCTGAGCGTGCCGCTGCCCGACGACCTGGGCGACGTCATCACGATCATCGTCAGGGGCGGCGACGAGCCGCTCGAGTCCGACAAGCTGCCCGACGACCCTCAGGAGGAGGACGGCGGCCCGCGCTCGTTCGGCGAGCTGCTCGACGCGCTCAGGGAGCAGTACCAGGCGAGCGAGATAGTGGTCGAGGCGATAACCCCCGACGGACGCGTGAGGCGCCTGCTGCGCCTGCCCACGCCTCAGGTCGTCACAGGCAGCTTCGAGCTCGAGCTGGAGCTAACGCCCTCCCCCACTCTCGAACCAGACGACGAGGGCGGCGCGGGAGAGGGCTCGTGAGCTCGGAGCCCGAGGCGCCAGGCTCAGGCGCGCCGGAGGCTTCGCGCGCGCCCGGACCGCTGACCGCTGCCGAGGTGGCCGCCGCGGTCGGCGGTAGGTTGGTGGAGGCCCGAGCGGCCGGCGGGCCGCGCTCGGCTCCCGCCGCGGCTCTGACGCGCCTGCGCGACCCGCTCGACGCCCTGCGACACGGTCCGACCCCGGAGGACGTCGTGGTGCTGCCGGGTCCACTGCCAGCCGGCGTCGACCTCGGAGCCGGACCGGGGCTGCTGGTCATGGCGGCCGCGCACGCTCCCGCGACGGGGTTGCCGTGCGCGCTGCTGGTCGTAGAGGACACGCGCCTGACCTTCGCGCGGCTCAGCGCCCTGTTCCAGAGCGCTCAGCGACCACCGACCGGCCGGCATCCCACCGCCGTCGTAGCCGAGGACGCCGTGGTGGCCGAGGACGTCGCGATCGCCGCCGGAGCCGTCATCGGCGCCGGAGCGCGCCTCGGCGGCGGCTGTGCCGTCGGACCCAACGCGGTCGTCGGCGCCGGCGTCAGCCTCGGGCCCGGCACCCGCCTGCATGCCAACGTCACCATCTACCCCGGCGTCAGGATCGGTGAGCGCGTCGAGATCCACTCCGGCTCCGTGATCGGCGCCGACGGCTTCGGCTACGCGGCCGGCCCGCGCGGCGCCGAGAAGATCCATCACGGCGGCGGCGTCGTGATCCACGACGACGTCGAGATCGGCGCCAACACCACCGTCGACCGCGGCACGCTGGGCGACACCGTGATCGGCGCGCGCACCAAGATCGACAACCTCTGCGCCGTGGCCCACAACGTCGTCATCGGCTCCGACTGCCTGATAGCCGGCATGACGGGCATCGCCGGCAGCTCGACGATCGGCGACAGGGTCATCATCGGCGGCGCCGCCTCGATCACCGACCACGTCAAGATCGGCGACGACGCCCGCATCGGCGGCCGCGCCGGCGTGAGCAAGGACGTGCCGCCGGGCGAGGCCTGGACCGGCCTGCCGGCCAGGCCCCAACGCCACTACGTCCGCGAGCTATACCTGCTCGGCCGCCTCGAGCGCATCTGGCAGCACGTCTTGGGCGCCGAGAGGGCCGATGGCGAAGGTTGAGGGCGTGGCGCTGCACAGCGGCGCCAACGTCACCGTCCACCTGCACCGCGACGCCGGTCCGCTGCGCTTCAGGCGCCAAGGCGTCGAGATCGAAGCCTGCGTGGCCAACCTGGCCGGCTCGGACCGCGCCACGACCCTGGCCGCCGGCGGCGCCAGGGTCGGTCTCGTCGAGCACCTGCTGGCGGCGTTGCGCATCGCCGGCTACTTCGGCGGCGTGATCGTCGAGGTCGACGGCGAGGAGCTGCCGATCCTCG
>CAYYOK010000145.1:0-7898 GCA_964473205.1 uncultured bacterium
GGGAGGGGCGGTGAGCGACTGGGGTGAGGGGCCGGGGGTCGCGGCGCCGCGCAGAAGCTCTAGTAGCGGGGCCGGCGGTGCCCTCCTCGGCGGTTATGAGTACGACTAGACTGAGCAGGTGCGGGCGCTGGCTGTGCCGGTGATGGTCGCGTTAGGCGACAGCGACAGCCTTGCCTCCGAACACGCCGCCGTGCTCTTCGCCCTACTCGGCAGCGCGCAGCGCGACCACTCACTACCGTCTGTTTGCCTCGCCGGTGCTGGAACAGGTCTTCGTCGAGTTGATGGAGGAGTAGGCGCCCGCATCGACCCGCTCATGCCCCTAGGCTCGAGAGTACGCCTACCGCCGCTCCCATGGCGATGAGGAGTAGCGGATGCAAAGCGTGCCGTGCTGTCAGGTACAGAGCCGCACCGGCGATCGCTAGCCGCGGCCAAACGTGGGCGAGGTCACCACCACCGAACGCGTTGGGCGCGAAGTCCCAGGCGACCAAGAGCAAGAGCGCCACGACGATGGGTCGTATGCCAGCGATCGCTGCCTGGAGGCGGTCGTTTCGTTTCGACCTCAGGACCAACCGTGCGACCAACAGGATTAGAGCGATCGTGGGAAGCGTGGCGCCCAAGAGCGCGGCGACCGCTCCTGCCCAACCTGCCACGTGGTGACCGACGTAGAAGGCCAGCTTCGTGACGATGGGCCCCGGCAAGGCGTTGCCAAAGGCGAAGGCATCGAGGAAGGACTCCGGCGTGAGCCATCCTCGGAGGTCGACGACCTCGCTGCGCACCAGCGGGATCATCGATGGTCCGCCTCCGAACCCCAGCAGTGTGACGCGGGTGAAGGAGTAGAAGAGCTCGAGGAGCGTTACCACCACCGCTTCACAGCCAAGCCGATAGCCGCGCCTCCGAGTATCAGGACGGCGGGATGTACCGATGTCGAGGCCGCGATCGCGAATGCCACTAGCACCAAAGCCCCGCGTAGAACGATTCCGAGCCTGCCATTGTCGCTGGCGAGCGCCTTGGGAGCGAAGTCGAGAGCGACGCCGAGCAGGAGTGCGATGACCACGGGCCGCACACCTGCGAGGGCGTTCTGGGTGATGCTCACGTCCTTCGTGGCCTGATACAGGCCGCTCAGGGCGATGATCGCTACACCGGACGGAACCGTCAGACCGAGGAGGGCTGCCACGGAACCAATAGGACCCGCCACACGCCAGCCGAAGTAGCCAGCCATGTTGGTCGCAATCGGGCCGGGCAACGAACTGACTACTGCGTATAGCCCCATGAACTCGTCGTCGCTCATCCACTGGTTCGTCCGGACTGCCTCGGAGCGCACCAAGGGGATCATCGATGGGCCTCCACCGAAGCCGAACGCGCCAATCCTGACGAACGCCAGGGTCAGCCGCCAGACACGGTGGGTCACCTCACCCAGGCTCTGGGGTCGTGGTACGGATGGCCCCGATCGGCCGGCGGAACTCTTGACAGGTCGCGCTCTCGACACCACTCAGCCACCGATGGGGCGATCCCGTACGGGGTCGTCAAGCAGGTTCGACCGCATGGTCTGCCAGTGCTCAAGTACCAGGATCTCGGCCCGGTTCAGGTCTCGTCCCTCTACTGCCTCAAGGATCGAGCGGTGCTGGCGCAAGTAGATCCGCTTCCACTCCTGCGTGTAAGCCCGTTCCACGTGCGAGCCCCAGGCAAGGCGTGACCAGACTCCATTGATGACGGTGTAAATCGCGTCGAAGAGCGGGTTCTGAGCCGAGACGACCAGGAGCTCGTGGAACCGCTCATCCCATCGGCGAAACTCGTCGGAGTCTTTGGCTCCCGTGGCCCGGCCGATGCACTCCTGCATCTCCTGCAGGTGGCTCGAGTTGGCGCGCTGTCCGGCGAAGCGAGCGACAGCGGGTTCGAACGAGATTCGAGCTTCCAGGACCGCAACGGGGTTGGTGGTGCGGGCGAGACTCTCGAGGTTGCTGAACGGCTTTAGGATGCGCCGACCTACGAACGTGCCTTGACCGACACCCCGCCACACCTTGCCCTCGGCCTCGAGGACGGCGAAAGCGTTCTTAACCGCACGGCGACTGACGTTGAAGCGCTCAGCAAGCTCCCTCTCGGGCGGCAGCTTGTCTCCATCCTCGTACTCGCCCCCCCGAAGAAGGCGCCTTAGTTCGACGAGGACCTCACGCGATGACCCCACGACGGTGGTTCCATCGTCGCTATGGTCCGCCTCGCTCTTCGGCATGAAGTCGAGTCTAGCACGTTGGCTAGCGTTGCCCACGGGCGGGCCATTTGACACCATTGCGGCATTGGCTTTACGCTCTCTCCACACCCAAGGGACCTGGGCCAGTCCTGACAAGGACATGCCGATGTCGCCAAGGTTCGACCGAGGAGTTGGTGATGGGCGACGTGTACGTGATCGCCGAGCCGAAGACGACGAGCGTTCCGGTCGCGAGGAATGACGCACGCTTCCCTGTCCGTCGCGTGTACTGCGTTGGCAGGAACTATGCGGCACACGCACGTGAGATGGGTCATGACCCAGACCGCGAGCCGCCGTTCTTCTTCAGTAAGCCGGCCGACGCCCTGGTGGAGAGCGGGAGGACCCTAACGTTCCCGACGATGACGGATGACCTCCACCACGAGATCGAGTTGGTCGTCGCGATCGGCGTAGGTGGCTCCGACATCCCGGTCGCGCGCGCCCTCGATCACGTCTACGGCTACGCGGTCGGCCTTGACATGACGAAGAGAGACTTACAGGCGGAGGCCAAGAAGCTCGGTCGGCCTTGGGACCTGTCGAAGGGCTTCGACGAGTCGGCGCCGTGCGGACCGATACGGCCCGCCTCCGAGATCGGCCATCCCGACTGCGGCATCATCCGCCTGGAAGTGAACGGTGAGGAGCGCCAGACGGGCGACCTCTCGCAGCAGATCTGGAGCGTTCCCGAGGTCATTTCGCACCTGAGCCGGTACGTGAGGCTGGAGGCGGGCGACCTGATCATGACCGGCACCCCGGCGGGAGTGACGAAGGTGTCCCCCGGAGACCAGCTCGTCGGGACCGTGGAAGGGGTGGGTGAGGTCCGTGTGACGTACAGGTCTGCTTGATCCGTCCGGGGCTAGTCGAACACCCACGAAGAGATAGGAGCGAGATGGTCACTGGTATCGATCACATCGAGATAATCGTCGACGACCTCGACGCGTACGTCGACTTCTTCACCAAGCTCGGGTTCAAGGTCCTGGCGCGCACGACCCACCACGGGGGATCCGTCGAGATGCAGCTACCCGGCGAGAACCAGCCGATTTTCGAGCTCCACAAGGTGATTGGTGAAGAGAACCCGGGCATCAACCACATCGCCTTCCGCACCGAAGACGTTATCAAGGCGCACGCCGAGCTCAGCTCCCAAGGCATCCGGTTCGCGTCCGAGCCGCACAAGGTCGCCAGCACCGGGCGTACCAACGCCAACCTGCGTGACCCAGGTGGCTGGCGCATGCAGCTGGTGGACGCCAAGCGTGCTGACTGGGAGCCGGACCCGCACTTCGACTGAACGAGGGAGGTACGGTAGATGAGCGACCGACGCAGAACACCAAGGCTCGTTACGTTGACGCGGGTACTCCTCGTGGCCTCCGTCCTGGCTGCGACGACGGCAGTGTTCGCCCAGGAGGGGACTGTAAGGATCCGCTACCGCGGCGACATCAACAGGCTCGACCCCCAGTTCCAGTCCTCCTTGCACGATTACGGCGTCGCCGACAACATCTACTCTCAGCTCGTCAGGCTCGAGCCTGGTACCTCGAACATCATCCCGGACCTCGCGACGAGCTGGGAGATCTCCGATGATGGTCTGACCTACACGTTCCACCTGCGCCAGGGAGTGCAGTGGCATCGCGGGTTCGGCGAGGTGACTTCAGAGGACGTCAAGTGGACGTACGAACGAATGCTCGGCCCCGACTCGACGTCTCCCGGCCGCTTCGACTTCTCGTCGATCGAGAGCATCGAGGCTCCGGACCCCTACACCGTCGTGTTCCACCTCTCCGCCCCGCACTCTCCGCTGCTCGGCAAGCTCGCGTACAACCGGCGCACCGGCATCGTCAACCGAGAAGCGATCGAGCAGTACGGTGACGACTACAACTTCAACGCCGTCGGCAGCGGTCCGTTCATGCTCGAGAGCTGGACGCCTGGCCAAGAGATCGTCCTGGTAGCGAACCCCGACTACTACGAGGAGGGTCTGCCGAGGATGGAGCGTATCGTCCTCGTACCGATCGCCGACGACGCCGTCGCTGCAGGGGCGTTGGCAAACGGCGAGGTGATGCTCGGGCTGTTCCGGGACCCGAACGCCATTGCCACGCTCGAGCAGAACCCCGACCTGGTGGTCGACCGCGGTCCCCAGTCGGCGATCTCGGCCCTCTACTACCGCATCGACCGGCCGCCTTTCGACGACATCCGCGTGCGGCAGGCTATCCACCACGCCATCGACAAGGAGGCGATCATCGCCGACGTCCTGACCGGCGTCGCTGACATCGCCCATACGTTCATCACGCCGCTCGCGAAGGGTAGCGCCGAGGACAGCGTCGTGCGCTACGAGTACGACCCCGAGCGCGCTCGCGAGCTTCTCGCCGAGGCAGGGTATGCCGACGGCATCTCCGTCGACCTGCTGACGACACAGCTCGAGCCCTGGCCGCTGGTGTCTCCAATCCTGCAGTTCTACCTGGAGGACGTCGGCTTCGATATCGAGTTCCGCCAGCTCGAGCACGGCACTTACGGCGACGAGCGCGCCAACTCCAACTACGACATGGTCGTCCTTACCGTCACCGGGCCTCCCGACCCCGACACCTGGATGGGTTTGGTCCATTCGTCCAACACGCCGCCCGGAAACAACAGCTCGTACTACAACAGCCCCGAGGTCGACGCTCTCATAGAGCAGGCCACCGCAGCCGTGGACGAAGAACAGAGGGCAGACCTCTACCGCCAGATCCAGGAGATCGTCCTCGAGGACGCGGCGCTGTTGCCGATCTACCACCTTGGCGTACAAGTGGTCAGGCACGAGAGCGTCCAAGGCTTCCCAGTGCCGATCGCCCACGACTACCCTCTCAAGTTTCTCGAGGTCATCGGGGACTGAGGACGTAGGCAGACTGCTTGCAGCCGGGTCCGGACGCGACGCGACGGTCCGGACCCGGACGTTCGAGCCGCCCGCGCCGTTCTAGGGAGTCGACGAGGGTGCTGAAGTACTCGCTGTATCGCATAGTCACGTCTATACCGACGTTCGTTGGCGTCGTCTCGCTCGTGTTCATCATCATGCGGCTCGTCCCCGGCGACCCTGCCCTGCTGATTCTCGGCGAGGACGCGAGCCGGGAGGCGGTCGAGCAGCTGCGGGACCAGATGGGTCTTAACGAACCTCTCTTGAAGCAGTATGTCGACTTCCTGGTCGGCATGCTCACCGGGGACTTCGGCCGGTCGCTTCGAACGAATCAGCCTGTCCTGGCCGAGGTAATGCGCGTCGTGCCATACACGGCCGCTCTATCGTTCGCGGGCCTTGCCTTCGGATCCGTGATCGGCATCGGCGCCGGCCTCGTGTCCGCCCTGCGGCGCGGCAGACCGCTGGACTACCTGGTATCCGGGTTCGCGACCATCGGCGTCGCGATGCCCATCTTCACGCTCGGCATGATCTTGCTGATCGTCTTCTCCTACAACCTCGGCTGGTTCCCCGCGATCGGCGCTGGCACCGAGGGTGACGTCCTAGACCGGCTCCGAGCCCTGACGTTACCCGCCTTCGCCTTGGGTCTGAGCTCGGCCGCCTTGATCACGAGGATGACACGATCCAGCGTGCTCGAGATTCTCGGACAGGACTTCGTGCGAACCGCGAACGCCAAAGGCTTGAGCCAGCGCGTCACCGTGCTGAAGCACGTTCTCAAGAACGCCATGATACCGATAGTGACGATCATCGGCCTCAGCTTCGGCCGGATGATGAGCGGTTCCACGATCACCGAGACGCTCTTCGTACGCCCCGGCCTCGGGCGGCTACTAATCGACTCGATGTACGCACGCGACTACACGCAGGTAGAAGCGGCGGTGGCGTTCTTCGCAATCAGCTTCATCGTCATAAACCTCCTGGTCGACCTCTCCTATGCGGCGCTCGACCCGAGGATTCAATATGGCTGACAGTTTGATGGCCCGGTCGACGGCTCGCAGAGATCGTGGTGAGAGTGCAGGAGCCATCGCGTTCAAGCGATTGCGCAAGAGCGTTCCTGCTGTCCTCAGCATGGTCGTCCTGACAATCATGCTGGGCGTGGCGATCGGCGCGCCATTGGTGGCGCCGAAGGACCCCAATCGCCCGCACCTGGGTGACCGGCTGCAACCCCCAAACGCCGAGTACCTGTTCGGCACCGACCACTACGGCCGTGACATCCTCAGCCGCACCATCTACGGCGCGCGCGTGTCGCTCACGGTCGGGCTCGTCGCGGTGTCCATCGGGGCAGTGATAGGGATCGTGCTCGGTCTCTTGGGCGGTTACTTCGGGGGAGTTCTCGATGGTCTAGTGAGCCGCTTCATCGACATAATGCTGGCGTTCCCGCTCTTGCTACTGGCGCTGACTCTAATCGTCGTACTCGGGTCCAACCTCTTGAACGTGATCATTGCCACGGCCATAACTACTGTCCCCCAGTTCGCGCGCGTAGTCCGTGGATCGGTACTCGGTGTCAAGGAACGTGAGTTCATCTTGGCGAACCGAGCTCTCGGTGCCATGTCGTTCCGGACGATGCTTCGGCACGTGCTACCCAACGTAGCCGCGCCGATTATCGTGATGGCCACGCTGTACACGGCTACCGTGATTATCCTCGAGGCCAACCTGGGGTTCCTCGGGTTCGGCGTACAGCCGCCCCAAGCGTCGTGGGGAAGCATCGTGAACGATGGACGCAGGTACCTCGCTCAGGCACCTTGGGTATCGATCTTCCCGAGCCTGGCAATAACCGTGACGGTCCTCGCGCTCAACACGTTCGGTGACGCTTTCCGGGATGCCATGGATCCCCGCTTGACCAAGTAGCCGCTGCCACCTGCACCCTCCCTCCCGAGTGCCGAACCACAGAGGACCCAGGAGAACAAGTGAAGCCGTGGGCACCGGAGAGTGCGGAGCCCGTGCCACCATCTAGGCACATCTCGTATCGTCGGCGATTCGTGAGCCGACGCTTCTCTTCGGCGATCCTCCAGCGCCGGAAGGGGGCCCCTTGTCATGTACTCGATCCCTCGTGCCGTCTCCTCGAACCGCTGGGCGCGCGCGATCCCCGTGACCACCCTCCGCGGTGTCGTCCTCTTCCTCGCCGTACTCCTCGGCGCCTGCGCCGGCCCTGGGCCCAGCGGGACCGTCGCCGAGATCGCGCTAGAGCTAGAGGCCGGCTCGGTCGAGCTGTTGCGGGGCGCGACGGTGGAGGTCGCGGTCGTTCTCGTCCGGGAGGGAGGAGCCAGCGGTGACGTCGAGCTCTCCGTCACCGGGCTTCCCGGTGACGCGCTCGTCACCGCCACCTTCAGCCCGCCCGTCCTCGGTGACGGTGCGTCGACGAGCACGCTCGTGCTGGCGGCGGCGCCCGAAGCCGCCGAGGAGCGGCTCGCGCTAACCGTCGTGGCGGCCGGGCAGGGGCTCTCGGCCTCCGCGCCGTTGGACCTCGACGTGGTGAGCTTGGCGGTGAGGGGCAGGGTCACCGGACAGCGCCAGGCGCCCCAGAGCGGAATCGCCGTATCGAGCCAGGGGCGTACCGCCGTCACCGACGATGAAGGCCGCTTCGAGCTGTCGGGTCTGGCGGTACCGTACGACCTCGTCCTCTGGAGCACGGGAGAGGGCAAGGCGCATGTGTTCGAGGGGCTCACTGCCGACGAGGTGGTCCTCGGCACCTACTTCGACCGCCCGGCTCCGCAACGCTCCGCCGCCGTGGTGGCC
>CAYYOK010000146.1:0-7450 GCA_964473205.1 uncultured bacterium
CCTGCGCGCTGCCGCGGCCACCGGCATGCCCGAGGGCGTGTTCGCCGTCGTGTACGACGACGGCATCGAGGTCGGCGAGGCGCTGGTGCGCCACCCGGGCGTCAAGGCGGTGGGCTTCACCGGCTCGCGCGGCGGCGGCGAGGCGCTGGTGCGCCTGGCGGCCGCGCGGCCCGAGCCGATCCCCGTCTACGCCGAGATGGGCAGCGTGAACCCCGTGTTCGTGCTGCCGGGCGCCGCGGCGGCGCGCCCGAAGGACGTCGCCGAGGGGCTGCACGCGTCGTTCACGCTCGGGGTCGGCCAGTTCTGCACGAACCCGGGCGTCGTCTTCGTGCCTCAGGACCGCGGCGGCGACGAGCTCACCGAACGGCTCGTGAAGCTGACGAAGGGCACCCCGGCCGGCGCGATGCTCAACGCCCGCGTCTGCCAGGCCTACAAGCGCGGCCTCGAGGAGCTCGAGCGCGCCGGCGCCCGCCGCCTCGCCGGCGGCGCGACCGGGGAAGGTCCGAACGACGGGGTCGCGGCCCTGTGGGAGGTCGCGCTCGAGGATCTCGCCGCGGCGCGCGAGCTCCTGGGCGAGGTGTTCGGGCCCTCCACCCTGCTCGTGCGCTACGGCGAGCCTGACGAGCTGCCCGCGGTCGCGGCGACGCTCGAGGGGCAGCTCACGGCCACGGTCCACGGCGAACCGTTCGAGCTGGAGCCCGGCGGCGTCGCCGACGCGCTGTTCCAGGTCCTCGTCGACAGGGCAGGCCGGCTGATCGTGAACCAGTTCCCGACCGGCGTCGAGGTCGGGCCGGCCATGGTGCACGGCGGCCCCTACCCCGCCACCTCGGACGGGCGCTCCACCTCGGTCGGCACGCGCGCCATCGAGCGGTTCACGCGCTGCGTCGCCTACCAGAACTTCCCGGAGGCGTTGCTGCCGGCGGCGTTGCGGGAGGGGTAGAACGGGCCGGCGGGCCCAGGAGAGCCGAGGGCCTCAGCCGCTCAGCGCCTCGTGGCGCGCGGTGAGCCGCGCCACGAGGTCGCGCTTCAGCGTCACGCCGGTCCCGGGGCCGGCCGGCACGCGCTGCATGCCGTCCACCGCCTCGAGGGGCTCCTCGACGATGTCCTCGTGCCAGTAGCGGCTCGAGCTCGACGTGTCGCCCGGCAGCCTGAAGTTCTCGAGCGTGCTCAGGTGAAGGTTGTGCGCGCGGCCCACGCCGCTCTCGAGCATGCCGCCGCACCACACGGGGGCGCCGAACGCCAGGGCGACGTCGTGCACGCGGCGCGCCGCGAGGTAGCCGCGCACGCGTCCTGTCTTGACGTTGATCACGCGCCCGGCGCCGAGCGCCAGCCCCTTGCGGGCGTCCTCGGGCGAGTGGATGCTCTCGTCGAGACAGATAGGGGTGGCCAGCTGGGCCTGCAGGGCGGCGTGGTCGACGAGGTCGTCGTGGGCGAGGGGCTGCTCGACGTAGGCCAGCCCGAAGGCGTCGAGCTCGCGCAGGCGCGGAGCGTCCACGAGGGAGTAGGCGCTGTTCGCATCGACCGTCAGGTCGGCGTCCGGCAGGGCCTCGCGCACGGCGGCGACGACGTCGACGTCCCAGCCGGGCTCGATCTTGAGCTTGATGCGCCGGTACCCGAGCTCGGCGTTCATGCGAGCGAGCTCGACTGTCTCGGCGACGCTGTCCTGGATGCCCAAGGAGATGCCCACCGGGACGTCGCGCTCGCGGCCGCCGAGCAGCTGCCACAGCGGCACGCCGAGCGCCCTGGCCTGGAGGTCCCAGAACGCCATCTCGACGGCGGCGACGGCCATGTTGTGGCCGCGGACGAAGCGCAGCGCGTGGAGCAGCTCGGCGGCGGTGCCGAAGCTCTGGCCGACGACCACGGGCGCGACATGCTCCTTGATCACGTGCCACGCGGTGTCGACGGTCTCGTAGGCGTAGCCGGGGAACTCGCCGGCGACGCACTCGGCGATGCCTTCCAGGCCGCCGGAGAAGAGCGAGACCAGCGTCACGCGCCGGTGCTGCTCGACGCCGAAGCTGGTGCGGAAGGGGAACTTGAGGCTGAGGGCCACCTCGCGCAGCTCGATGCGCTCGATCTTCATGCAGTCGCCTACCTAGCTCCCGCGCACGCGCGGGTCGAACGCGTCCCTGAGGCCGTCGCCGAGCAGGTTGACGCCGAGGGTGGTGAGGAAGATCAGCACGCCGGGCATGAAGACCATCCACCACATCGTGAAGATGTAGGGGCGCGCCTCGCTGAGCATCCCGCCCCAGGACGGGATCGACGGCGGCACCCCCAGGCCGAGGAAGCTGAGGAACGACTCGCGCAGGATGGCGCGGCCGAACTCGATGCTGGCGATGACGAGGAGGCTCGAGGCGACGTTCGGCAGGACGTGACGCGCCAGCGTGCGCCACGTGCGCTGGCCCAGCGCCTCGGCAGCCGCGACGTACTCGCGGTTCTTGACGGCCATCGCCTCGCCGCGCGCGATGCGCGCGAACGAGGCCCAGCTGGTCGCGACGAGGGCCAGGATCAGGTTCTGGAGCCCGGCCCCGAGCACCGCGACGATGATCAGCGCCAGGAGGATGAACGGGAACGACCAGGCGGCGTTGATGAACGTCGACACGACGTAGTCCACCCGGCCGCCGTAGTAGCCGGCGGCGACGCCTAGGACCGTGCCGAGGGCCCCGGCGAGGACCACCGTGGCGGCCCCGACGAGGAGGCTGATGCGCGCCCCGTATATGAGCCGCGAGAGGTTGTCGCGGCCGAGCTGGTCGGTGCCGAGTGGGTTGCCCTCGAGGCTCCCCTCCATCCACGCGGGCGGCTTCAGCCGCCTGGCGACGGCCTGCTTGTAGGGGTCGTGAGGCGCGAGGACCGGCGCGGCGAGCGCCGTCACGAGCACGGCGAGGAAGATGACCAGCCCGACGCGTCCCGACCGGCTGCGGAAGCCGCGGAGCCCGGCGAGCATCAGTAGCGGATCCTCGGGTCGGCGACGGCGACGACGACGTCGGCGACGAGGTTGGTGAGGATGACGACGCCGGCGGCGAACAGGACGATCGCCTGCACGACGGGCAGGTCGGCGGTGCTGACGGCGACGACGGCGAGCTCGCCTATGCCCGGCCATGCGAACACGGTCTCGGTGACGACGGCGCCGCCCAGGAGCGCGCCGAACTGCATGCCGAGCGCGAGCACGACCGGCGTGGCGGCGTTGCGCGCCGCGTGCTTCCCGACGACGCGCAGGGCGCCGAGGCCCTTGGCGCGCGCCGTGCGCACGTAGTCCTGCGGCAGGACCTCGAGCATCGCCGAGCGCGTCAGGCGCATCGTCAGCGGCAGCACCGAGAACCCCAACGTCACGGCGGGCAGGACGATGTGCTCGAGCCGGCCCCTGCCGCTCACGGGCAGCCAGCCGAGGTGGACGCTGAACAGGACGATCAGCATCAGGCCGAACCAGAAGATCGGCATCGCCTGGCCGGAGACGGCGACGACGCTGGCGACGAGGTCGACGAACCCGCCGCGCCGCAGCGCGCCGGCCACGCCGAGGGGCACTCCCACGACCACGGTGATGAGCAGGGCGGCGCCGGCGAGCTCGGCGCTGGCGCGGATGCGGGGCGCCAGCAGGCGCTCGACGGGCTGCCGCGAGTAGAGGCTGTCTCCGAAGTCGCCGCGCACGGCGTTGGCCGCCCAGATCCCGTACTGCACGAGCAGCGGCCTGTCTAGCCCCAGGCGTCGCCTGAGCAGCTCGATGTCCGCAGCGGAGGCGTCGGGCGGCGCCAGCGCCCGCGCCGGGTCCTTGGCCACGAAGATCAGGAGGAACGTGGTCAGGCTGATGATCACCGCGATCAGCAGCGCCTGGCCCAGCCTCTCCACGACGTACGCTGTCAAGCCCTGTCCTCGCTTCCGGCCGCCGTGCCCAGCCCGTCGGCGGCGTGCCCGCCAGCCGGGCCCCCGGCGCGCGCGTGGCGCCGGAGGCCCGGGAGCGGTTAGGGGGTCACCGCCACTTGGCCAGGTAGTAGCGCTCGATCTCGTCGGACGAGGGCGCCCAGTCGAGCTCGTTGGACACCCCGGCGAGCACGCGGCCGGCGTAGAGCGGCACCATGTAGGCCTGCTCGGTGATCTCGGCGATCGCGGCGGCGTAGAGCTCCTTGCGCGCGCCTAAGTCGACCGTCTGCAGGGCCGCGTTCAGCGCCGCGTCGATCGTCTCGGAGGCGTTGAGCGCGAACTCCTCGCCGGTCTTGAAGTGGATGTCCATGATCGCGCTGGCGTCGTAGATCGAGCTCGAGCCCCAGGAGCCGAAGTAGAGCGCGATCTCGCCCGCGGCGAGGCGCTGGCTGACGACGTCGTACTGCCCGCCGTACCACTGGAGGTTCGTGCGGATGCCGACCTCCTCGAGGTAGCCCTGGATCGCCTGGGCGACCTGCTCGTCGCGGTAGCCGAAGAGGTCGACGGTGAAGCCGTCAGGGTAGCCGGCCTCGGCGAGGAGCTCCCTGGCGCGCTCGGGGTCGTAGTCGTAGGTCGTGGCGGCGCTCTCGTCGCAGCCGAACTGCACGGGGTTGCAGGGGGCCTCGATCACGCGGCCGTAACCGGAGAGGAGCACGTCGACGATCTCGTGCTTGTTCACCGCGTGCGCGACGGCCTGCCTGACGCGCTGGTCGGTGAAGTAGTCGACGCCGCTGCGGCCGAGGGAGTCCATCTGGATGAACCACGTGCGCAGGATGTCGGCCGACTCGACGCGGGCGCGGCCGCGGACCGCCGCCGCCTGGTCGGGGCTGATGGAGCCGGAGCGCGCGATGTCGATCTCGCCGGTCATGAGCGAGGCGATCCGGCTCGACTCCTCGGGCAGGGTGTGGATCACGAGGTGGCGGATCGCCGGCTGGCCCTTGGCGCCGCCGAAGTACTCGTCGAAGCGCTCGAAGCGGATCGTGTTGCCCTCGCTGCCGACGTAGCGGTACGGGCCCGTGCCGATCGGGTTCCGGCCGATGTACTCGGCGCCCTGCTCGGTGAGGACGCTCGCCGGGTAGATCACGCCGATGAGCGCGATCGTCTCGTAGGCCGTGGGCGTGAGCGCCTTGGCCTTGATGCGGACGGTGTCCTCGTCGACGGCCTCGACGCTCTCGATCCACTGCAGGGTGCCGGTGCCGGCCAGGCCGGCGCCCTCGCCGATCACCCACTCGAACGTCGCCACGACGTCCTCGGGGCCGAACGTGTCGCCGTTGTGGAACTTGACGTCGGTGCGCAGGTCGAACTCGAAGGTCACGTCGTCGACCGCCCGCCACGCGGTGGCGAGGTGGGGCTCGAACTCGCCGGTCTGCGGGTTGCGGTGGATGAGGGTGTCGCCGACGTTGTGGGCCACGATCAGCGCCAGCCGCTCGGCGGTCGCGTACGTGTCGAGCGTCAGCATCGTCCGCTCGAAGGCCACGTTGAGCGTGTCGTCGCCCTTGCCCGCGAAGGCGGGCGCCGCGACGGCGAGGGCGAGAAGGGCGGTGAGTAGGCGTCTCAAGATCAGTCCTCCCTGTGGAACAGCTCGAACTCGTCCCAGAGGGCCTCAGCCCGTGCGAGCCGGTCGCGCGACCCTGGGACGTGACGCGCGACCGCCAGTACCAACGCGTGCGCCGTCGCGTAGGCCCCGACGTCGGACCGCAGGGCGGTGACGCTGTCGGGCGCGAAGTACACGCGGGTGTTGGCGTAGGTGGAGAGTGGCGACGTGACCTCGTCGGTGAGGAGCACCACCTGCATGCGCCCCGCGAGGTGCCGGGCCAGCGCGAGGCTCCTGCGGGAGTAGCGCCGCATGCTCGTGAGCCACACGGCGTCCTCCTCGCTCGCGTCCAGCAGCCTGTCGACCGCGGCGGAGGAGCCGCCGTCGAGGAGCCTGACGCCGGGCCGAAGCATGCGCAGGAAGTGGGCCGCGAAGCCGGCGATGTACGAGCTGGCCCTGTCGCCCGCGAGCCACACGGTTCGGGCCGCGGCCAGCGTCCGCGCCGCCTCCTCGATGGCGTCGGCCTGCGTGGCCAGGAACCGGAGGTTCCTGACCTGGACCTCGACGTACTCGTCGAGGAAGTGGGCGCTCTCGGGCGGCAGGCCGACTAGCCTGTCGCTCTCCCGCAGCTCCTCCCGCAGCGCCCGCTGCAGTGACGGCCAGCCGTCGTACCCGAGCTGCTGCGCGAAGCGCACCACCGTGGAGGCCGACACGCCGAGCTCGCGGGCGACCTGGGCCGCGCTCGCGTAGGCGAGCTCGCGCCGGTGCCGCGCGAGGTGCGTGGCCAGCGAGCGCTGCGACGAGGTGAGGCTGCCGGCTACGGACGCCAGCCGCTCCTGCAATGAACCTGTCAAAGCAAGAGAAGGATTGCACGGTTCTTTGCTCCGCGCAAGTGCCGCCCCGGGCTCGGCACGATGCGTGGTCCGAGGTCCCGACTCGGCCCCGTGCAGCGGCACGCCAGCGCCGCCTGTGCGGCACGTTAGAGCCGTCTCACACGCGGGAGACCCGGACCGGGGAGGCGCGGCCGTACGTTGGGCCCATGGCCTTGGTCTTCCCCTTCGTGCTGGCCGTCGTGGCCGCCGCGACGCTGCTCCTCGCCCCGGCCGGCGGCTCCACGACGCCCGCGTCTACCGCGGTCGACGGCTCGGACGCGACGGCCGGGCCGCAGGAGCCGTCAGGGCTCGTCCCCGTCGACCAGATGCCGGTCAGCGACGGCCGCGGCACCGTCATCACGGTCCCGCAGGACGCCGTGGAGCACGCGCCCGTCACGGCGGAGCCCGACCCGGAGCTAGCGGCGGCTGGGGCTGCCGCGACGCCGCCCGCGCCGGCGGACGTGCCGTCGCGGACCGATCCGGGCTCGCCAGCGGCGGCGTCGGAGCCGACGGACCCCGCGTACGTGCCCGTCTACTTCATGCCGGTCGAGGGCGTCAGCGTGGCCGACGTGCCGCCCACGTTCGGCGACCCGCGCGGCACCGACCGCCGCCACGCCGGCGTCGACATCCTCGCCCCGCGTGGCACGCCTGTCAGGGCCGCAGCCGCCGGCACGGTGTGGCGGGCGGGCGAGTCGCGCAACGGCGGGATCTCGGTGACGGTGATCGGCGACGACGGGGTCCGCTACTTCTACACGCACCTCGACGCGCTCGCTCCCGGGCTCGAGCAGCGCCAACGCGTCGGCGTCGACACCGTGATCGGCTACGTCGGCAACACCGGGAACGCTGCCGCGACCGCCCCGCACCTGCACTTCGAGGTCGCTCTGCCGGTCGCTGGCGACGACTACGCCTGGACGCCGATCGACCCGCTGCCCCACATGCTCGACCGACCGTCGGCGCCCGGCCTACCCTAGCCGCGGCGCGGCGTTGTACACTGATGAGCGCTTGGGGCTGTGGCGCAGTTGGGAGCGCGCGTGAATCGCACTCACGAGGTCAGGGGTTCGAATCCCCTCAGCTCCACCATTGTCATGAGTCGCGACATCGTTGACTCTTGAGTCGCGACATAGTTGACGCT
>CAYYOK010000147.1:0-7066 GCA_964473205.1 uncultured bacterium
TGGCGCTACGCCTACAGCCGCGTGCCGCAGGCGGACGAGGCGCGGCTGTTGGCGGAGTTCCGCGGCGCCAACGCTGGGGCGCTGCCGTCCTGCAACACCGCCACGCCGTTGGAGCGAGACGCAGGTCGGAGATTCGCCGAGCGGTTCAGGGGTTCTGGCGACTGAGGTGCGAAAAACACGATAACCATCGCAATCGTGTGAAAACCCCTACTTGTTGGCTTTTTTGGCCCGTGATATAACCGGGCAGGCGAGGAGAACGTCCAGGTCTTCTCAGATCGGTTTGGAGGGTTTGCATGCGCAAATTCGTCATCAGCCTGATTGCTGTCGCGGTCCTAAGCACTGGGGCGGCTTTCGCCCAGAGCGGCTATTGGGCCGGTATCAGCGCCGGGTACCCCGGTGCGGCCGTCCACTTCGGCATCGAAGATGTCGCTCCCAACTTCTCGGTGCGTCTGAACGCCGGCTACAGCTACATCGGCACCCGCGGCTTCGCCCTCGGCGTCGATGCTCTGTACGACCTGCCCGTCGACATGGGTGACACCCCCCTCGGCATCTACGCTGGCGGTGGCATCGGCCTCGGCATCGGTGCCGGCATGGCGCTGGGCGTCAACCTGTTCGTCGGCGGCGAGTTCAGCCTGGCTCAGGCTGGCCTGCCCGAAGGCGGCGTGTTCCTCGAAGTCGGCCCGGCCATCGGCGTGATCCCGTCCTTCGGCTTCGGCGTCGCCGGCCGCCTCGGCTTCAACTACCACTTCTAACCGAACAGAGCCAAGCAAGTTGACGAGCCCGCGGCCAGGCGCCGCGGGCTTCTTCTTTGGTCGTTGCGCGCCGCCTACGGCACCCGCGATCCCGGCGGCGCCGCGCACCCTTGGCGCCCAGCCGACCGGAAACGGCCGAGCGGCTCAGCCCACCAGGTAGAGAACCTCGCTGATCGCATCGAGCAACGCATCCGCCTTCAACCCGCGCTTCTTGATGCTGAAGCCTGGCGGGTACCTCGTCGGCTCGGCCTTGAACGCGAGCGCCTTCAGCGCCTTGGCGTCGTAGTCGATGGCGTCGACCTCGCCACCGAAGCTGACCTGGACGTCGGTCATGTGCTCCTTGATGCTCACGACGCCCTTGCCGCCGGCCAAGAGCCGCAGCTTGGTCAGCTCGATGAACGCCCTGACCTCGGCCGGGAACGGCCCGTAGGCCTCGCGCAGCTCCTTGGCGATGCGGCTCACCTCGGCGAGGCTGTCCGTCTCCGACAGCCTGCCGTAGAAGTTGATGCGCACATCGTCGTCTTGCACGTAGCCGGGGCTGAGGCGCGCGTCGACGCTCAGGTCGATCGCGACCTGTGGCCGCTCCGCCGCGCGCTGCTCGCCCTTGAGCTTGGCGATCTCCTCGGCCAGCATCTCGGTGTAGACCTCGAGCGACACGGCGCTGATGTGCCCGTGCTGCTCGGGGCCGAGTATGTTGCCGACGCCCCTGATCTCCATGTCCTTCTCCGCCAGCAGGTGGCCGGCGCCGAGGTCGTTGAGCTCGGCGATCGCGTAGAGCCGGCGCTGCGCCGCCTCCGTCAGCCTGCCCGGGTAGAGCATGTACGCCCACGCCTCGGTCTGACGCCTGCCGACGCGCCCCCGGAGCTGGTAGAGCTGGGCGAGACCCAGCCTGTCGGCCCGCTCGATCACGAGGGTGTTGGCGCCGGCGATGTCGAGGCCAGACTCGACGATGGTGGTCGAGAGCAGGACGTCGTAGAGACCCTCCTCGAAGCCGACCATCACCTCCTCGAGCTCGTCCTCGCCCATCTGCCCGTGCGCGACACCGATGCGCGCCTCCGGCAGCAGCTGACTCAGCGTCCTCGCCCTCAGGCTCATCGAGCCGATGCGGTCGTGGATGTAGAACACCTTGCCGCCGCGCTCCAGCTCGGCCATCGCGGCCTCCCTGACGACCATCGGGTCGTACGGCTGCAGCACCGTCTGGATCGGCTTGCGTCCCTCGGGCGGGGTGGTGATCTGGCTGACGTCGCGCAGGCCGACGATGCTCATGTAGAGCGTGCGCGGGATCGGCGTGGCCGACAGCGAGAGCACGTCGACGTTCGCCTTGATCGCCTTGAGGCGCTCCTTCTGGCCGACGCCGAAGCGGTGCTCCTCGTCGATGACCAGGAGCCCCAGCCGGTGGTAGACGATCGACTCGTTCAGCAGCCTGTGAGTGCCGACCACCAGGTCGACGCTGCCATCGGCCAGGCCCTTGATGGTCGCGCGCGCCTCGGCGTCGGTGGTGAAGCGCGAGAGCATCCGCACCTCGACCGGCAAGCCCTTGAAGCGCTCCCCGATCGTCTCGAAGTGCTGCCGGGCGAGGACGGTGGTCGGTACCAGCACGGCCGCCTGCGAGCCGTGGCCGATGACCCTATGCGCAGCGCGGATCGCGACCTCGGTCTTGCCGAAGCCGACGTCGCCCGAGATGAGGCGGTCCATCGGCACAGCCCGCTCCAGGTCGGACATGACGTCGCGAACGGCCTTGCCCTGGTCGGCCGTCAGCTCGAACGGGAAGTTGGCGTCGATCAGAAGGTCCCACTCGGGCTGCGGCGGGAACGCGGCGCCAGCCGTCACCTGGCGCTGCGCGTAGGTCTTGATCAGCTCGGCGGCCAGGACCTCGGCCGACGCCCTGGCCTTCTCGCGCGCCCTCGCCCACTCGTTGGTGCCCAGGGTCGAGAGGCGCGGCGGGTCGTCGGTGGTGCCGGGGTGGCGCCTCAGCAGCGGCAGCTGCTCGACCGGCAGGTAGAGCTTGCCCTCGCCGGCGTAGCGGAGCTGCAGGTAGTCGCGGGTGACGCCGACGACCTGGCGCGGCTCGAGCCCGAGGAAGCGGCCGATGCCGTGGTCGGGGTGGATCAGGTAGTCGCCGACGGTGAGCTGCGAGGCGTCGTGCACGCCCCTGCCCGGCATCTTGGCGAGCTTGCGGCCGCCCTGGTAGCCGTAGAGCAGCTCCTCGCTGAGCACGACCTCCATGCGCTCGTCGTCGCGGTAGCCGCCTTGGACGTCCTTCGACAGGACCAGCGAGAGTTGGCCCGGGTGGTGCTCGACGCGGTTGCGCCAGTGCGAGTCGACGCCGGCGTCGAGCACCCGCTCGCGCAGGTAGCGGCCGGTGCGCTCGAACTTCAGCAGCAGCTGGACCGAGTAGCCGTCCCTCAGGTAGGTATGCAGGTCTGTGCTGAAGGCGCTGAGCTTGCCGCGGTAGTAACCGAGCGGCTCCTGGGCGGCGGGCAGCTTGCCGAGATCGAGCGGGTCGCGGCCGAACGACACGACCTCACGGCTCGCGAGGTGCTGCCACAGCCAGTGGCCGTCGGGCGCGGAGCGGGCGTCTAAGCCGGCTCGGGCTCCCCCGTCGGCGCCTCCTCCGGCGGCCTGAGTGTCGGGCAGCGCGCCGAAGTAGAGCTCGGGCGCGTCCAGGAACACCGTCCCCGGCAGCAGCTCGATGAGCCTGGCGCTCTCCTCCGTCGTGAGCGCGCCCTCCAGGCCGGCCGGCGCGCCGGGCAGCGGCGTGAGGACGTAGCTCTCGACCTCTGAGCCGCCCACCTGCAGTGAGTCCAGCTCGTCGGCGAAGAACTCGAGCCTCACCGAGCCATCGACGTCATCGGCGCTGGTATGCAGCGTGAGCGTGTCGCCCCTGACGCTGAAGCCGGGGGCCTCGTCGCGCTCGAGCCCGTAATCGATCAGCTTGCCGAGCAGCTCGTCGCGCGGGTAGCTCCCGCCGCGGCGCAGCTCGAGCCTGAAGCGTTCGGGGCGGCGCGGGAACGCCGACAGGGCGCGCTCCAGGCTCACGACGACCTTGTCGGCGTGCTCGAACCAGTCGGCCAGGTCCGGATCGACGGTCCGGCTCGCGCCGAAGAGGTGGGTGTCGGAGTACAGCGGCAACCGCTCGGAGGTGGTCAGCAAGACGGCGGGGCCCGGGTGGCGGGCGAAGAGCGCGAGGCGCGCGACGCTGGGCAGGCCGAGGAGCCGGCCGGCGGCGGCCGCGAGCGGGGCAGCGAGTGTCGCAGAGAGTGTCGAGGTGTGGTCTGGTCTCATCTTGGGTACGGGTCTAGGCGGGATCGTCCGGGTGGCCGAGTGCGAGGCGGTACGCCTCGTTGCGCGCTACCCCCAGCGCGCCGAGCGCGTCGCGCAGCAGCCTACCTCGCACGCCGGCCTGCGCCAGTCGCGCGGCCATCCCGGCTGCGTCGCCGGTGACGGGCGCGCCCGCCGCCTCTTCCTCGGCGCTGCTCGCTCCGGCCACGACGATCACGATCTCGCCCTTTACCTCGGCGGCCGCCGCGCGCGCCGCCAGCTCGCCGAGCGGGGCCCGCCAGGTCTCCTCGAACAGCTTGCTGATCTCGCGGCTCACCGCCGCCGGCCGGTCGGCGCCGCAGACCTCGGCGAGGTCGTCGAGGGTGGCGGCCAGGCGGCGGGGAGACTCGTAGATCACGCTCGTCGCGTCCGATGCCGCCAACGCCGCTAGGCGCCGCGATCGCCTGCCCCCGCCGCGCGGAAGGAACCCTTCGAAGGTGAAGCGGGCCGTCGGCAGGCCCGACGCGACCAGCGCGGGGACCAGCGCCGTCGGGCCGGGCAGCACCTCGACCTGGACCCCTCGCTCGAGGGCCAGCGCCACCAGCTCGGCGCCCGGATCGCTGATGCCCGGTGTGCCGGCATCGGTCAGGTAGGCGAGCCACTCGTGCTCGGCGAGGAGCTGCGGACCGCGCCCCGCGACCGTGTGTGCATCGAGCCGGCTCAGCGGCCTGTCGATGCCCAGATGCCCCAACAGCACGCGCGTGCGGCGCGTGTCCTCGGCGGCCAGGTGATCGGCCGACCTCAGGACCTCGACCGCGCGGAAGGTGATGTCGCCTAGGTTCCCTATCGGGGTCGGCACCAGCGTCAGGCGGCTCATGCGGGTCAGCCGGACGGCGGCTGCGCGTCCTCGAGCTCCTGCCTGGCGCGCACCCACCAGTACGTGGTCAGCGCGATGGCGGCGAGCAGGCTGACGACGAAGCCCGTGCCGCGCGGCAACCCGAGCGCGGCGCCGGCGGCGGCCAGCAGCGGCACCGCGAACGCGGCAGCCGCGATCACCCCAAGCAGCGCCGCATAGTTCACGTTCCCCACCTTGCGCTCATCTAGCGCAGGCTACACCGTGCGCTCGGTCACGGGAAACCTGTCCACCAGCCAAGCGCTCGAGCGCCCGGCGGCCGCTAGCGCGCGCTCAGTCCCCGGCGGCGACGAACCGCATCAGGCCGGTGTTCGGGTAGTAGAAGGCGAGGATGCGGCCGTAGTCCATGCCGGACGAGGCGAGCGCACGCGCGCCGTACTGGCTCATGCCCACGCCGTGGCCCCAGCCGTCGCCGCTGACGACCAGGCCGCCCTGGACCCTGAACCTGGTCGACTTGAGGCCCCAAGCCCGCGCCTGATCGGTTAGACGCGCTCCCCTGAGCACGACGCTGCCGCCGGTACCGCTGATCTCGAGCTCCGCTACCCTGCCGGACTCGGTCAGCGCCACTACCCTGAGGTTGGTCACGGTGCCGACGTCGTGCCCGGCGGCGGCGAGCACCGCGCCTACCGCGGCGCCGTCGAGCCGGAGCTGCCAGGAGCGGTGAGGCGAGTGCGCCTGCGCGTCGGTCAGGGCGACCAGGTAAGGCACGCTGGAACCCCACACCTCGCGGCTCGAGGCGACTACCCCGCCGGAGTCGGCGTGGTAGTAGGTGCGGGCCGTGGCGCCGGCGTAGCTGACGACGACGCCGGCGGTGTCGCGGATCGCCTGATCGGTGCGGGGCTGCTCGGCGTCGACGCCGCGGTAGACCTGGCAGTCGACGGTCGCGCACAGGTCGTAAGCGCTGTCGGGGTCGAGCGAGGTCATCGTGTAGCTGCGCGCCGCCACCGCCTGCGCCTTGAGCGCCTCGAGCGGCCAGGAGGCCGACATCTCCGAGGGCACGACGCCCCTGAGGTAGGACTCCAGGTCGAGGCGGTTGATGACGAGGAGCTCGTCTCCGTCGGCCAGCAGCACCAGGGCGCCGCGGAAGCGCGAGCCGTCGAACTCGACCAGCCCGTCGATCATCTCGATGCTGAGGCTCGCGCCCAGCTCGCGGCCATCGACCCACAGGGAGCCGCCCGCGGCGCTGACCGGCCAGCTCAGCGGCGCCCTCGCCGTGAAGGCGACGGAGCCGTCGACCGCGCCCCGGTGCGAGCCGTGAGCATGCACGACCGCCGCGGGCTGGCGCGCCAGCAGCACGCGCACCTCCACGCCCGCAGGCACGACCTGAGCCACGGCGAGATGCACCGTACCCAGCGCGAGCATCGCGGCGCACGAGACGAAGAGCTTCAAAACGAAGCGCCAGCCGAACGGCATGTGACCGAGTATCACCTATCGGGAGCTACGGGGTCACGAAATCGTCCACTCACCCGGTGCCGGTTCGTGGCACAGTGGCGCTATGTTCGAACCGGGACTCTTGGCCGACAAGGTCGTGTTCGTGACGGGCGGCGGCAGCGGTCTGGGCCTGTCGCTCACGCGCCGCTTCCTGCAACTGGGCGCCGACGCCGTGATCGCCAGCCGCCGCCGCGAGCTGCTCGAGGAGCAGGCGGCAGCGCTGGAGAGCGAGACGGGACGCTCCGTGCTGCCGCTCGAGCTCGACGTCCGCGACCCCGAGCGGGTGGCGGCCGCGTTCGACGCCGCCACCGAGCGCTTCGGCCGCATCGACGCGCTGGTGAACAACGCCGCCGGCAACTTCATCTCGCCCACCGAGCGCCTCAGCCACCGCGCGTTCGACGCGGTCCTCGGCATCGTCCTGCACGGCTCGGTCTACACGACCTTGGAGCTGGGCAAGCGTTGGATCGCAGCGGGCCAGCCCGGCGTGGTGCTGTCGATCGCGGCCACCTACGCCGAGCGCGGCTCGGGCTACGTGGTGCCGTCGGCGGTCGCCAAGGCGGGCGTCGTCTCCCTGACCCGCTCGCTGGCCGGGGAGTGGGGGCGGCACGGCATCCGCCTCAACGCGATCGCTCCTGGACCGTTCCCCACCGAGGGCGCCTGGAGCAGGTTGATGCCGGCATCTTCTTCGATGCATCGCCGGGGAATGACC
>CAYYOK010000148.1:0-6914 GCA_964473205.1 uncultured bacterium
GTCGAGATCAGGACGGAGGAGGGCGCGACCGTCGAGTACCCCGCCGACGAGGTCAGCCGCCAGCGCGCCTGAGTCCGGCCCCGTCGCCTGTGCGCCTGAAGCCGCTCTATCAGCTCGTGCGCCTGAGTCCGGCTCCTCGGTCGGTGCGCCCGGCATCCGCCCCGCTGGCTGCGACCCGGCGCAACTCGAGCGCCAGCACCGTGCACGCCAGGCTCGCCTGGGCGTAGCCGGCCAAGGCCTGCTCGCACCTAGCCACGGCGTCGGCGGCCTCGGCGTAGGCGAGGGGCTCGAGCTCGCGCAGCGGCTCCAGCAGCCAGCCTAAGGGCCCCGGACGGACGCCGGCTTCGCTGGCGTCGGCGACGGCCTTGGCGAAAGACTCGGCGGTGGCGAGTAGGTCGATCAGTTCGCCGCTCAGGGCCGCGAGCAGCTCCTCGGCCGCGCGGCGCGCGGCGTTCGTGGCGGCTCCGGCTGCGCGCGCCCGCAGCAGGGCGCCAGGCTGACCCAGCCTGAGCCCCGGATGCCCTAAGAGGTCGTCGAAGCCGTGCAGCTCGACGGGCCCGAGCCTGACCGTGGTGCAGCGCGACGCGACCGTCGGCAGCAGCGAGTCCTGCCCCGTGGCTATGAGCACGATCACGGCCCAAGAAGGCGGCTCCTCGAGCGTCTTGAGGAACGCGTTGGCAGCGCCCTCGGTCAGCGAGCCGGCGCCGTCGATGATCCCGACCCGGTAGCGGTGCTGCGGCCGCGTGCGCAGCCACTCGCCCAGCGGCTCGGCGTCGCCGCCCTGCCGCGACACCAGCCGGTCGATGGTGATCGTCGCGCGGGCGGTGCTGCGCCCGCCCTTGGTGCGCTCGCCCGGCCCGACCTCGCGCACGTCGACGTGGGTCCCTGCGGCCGCGGCGAGGCAGCTCGGGCACTGCCAGCAGGGCCCCTCGCCAGCGCCAGCTCCGGTCCGGCCATCGGGCGCTGCGCTTCCACCGGCCGGCTCCCGGCGCGCGCAGTTGACGTAGGCCGCGAACCAGTGAGCCACGGCCCGCCGCCCGACGCCGTCAGGACCCGCCAGCAGCAGCGTCCTAGGGCCGGAGCCGCCGGCCCACAGCCGCACGAGCTCCGCCTGCGCGGCATCGTGGCCGATCACCTGACCTGGCTGGGGCGTCGTGACCGTCATCTACCAGCTCATCTTCCCAGAGCGAGGCGCGCCGCCAGCACCTCCGGGTAACCCGCCGCCTTGACGGCCCGCTGCACGGCCGTGACGTCGAACTCGACGCGGTGGAAGTCGAGGGTGCGAGTCGGCAGGTCGAAGAGCGCGTATGCGGCGAGCGGGATCTGATCGCGCGGCTGGCCGACGGCGCCGGGGTTGGCGATGACGCGCGCCTTCGGCGGGAGGCGGTAGCGGCCCAGCTCGTGCCTGAAGGTAACGGTTCGCCACAGTTGCTGGGTGCCGGTGTCGACCGCCGCGAAGACCTTGGGGAAGTGGGTGTGTCCCACCAGCAGCAGGTCGGTCGACATCAGCTCGAGGTTGGCCTGCGCCGCCGTGACCGACGCAAGGTAGTCCCACTGACGCACCAGCGCGCCGTGGGTAGCCTCCCAGGTCTTGTCGACGTGCTTGTCCTTGAGGTTGCGCAAGAAGTTGATGCTGTCCTGGCCGAGGGTCGTCAGCTGGCGCTCGAGCACCTCGATGACGACGCTGGCATCGCGGTGGGTCTGCGCCACGCCGTCGGCCAGCTCGAGAAGGCTGGCGTCGTGGTTGCCGAGTATCGCCACCGACGGCGCCAGGTCGATGAGCCGGTAGATGACCTCGTTCGCCTGCGGGTAGTAGCCGACGGCGTCGCCCAAGAACATGACGTCGTCGTAACCGCGTTGCTTCGCGTGGAGGAGGACGGCTTCCAAGGCAGGGAGGTTGGCGTGGATGTCGCTGAGCACTAGGTAGCGCATCAGCCAGCAGGATAGCAAGGGTCCCATTGGACGCACCGAGAGTTACCTCGCCTGTGGCTATACTTGACCCGATGTTCCCGCCGCCGTCGCTGCCTCGACAGGACCGTCCGCGTCCTGCGGCGGTGACGCGCTTCAGGGCGCTCTTCGCGGCAGCGTTCCTGCTCCTCGCGCTCGCCTCGACCTCGGCGGCTCAGATCTCGGCGCCGGCCTTCGGCACCCGCGGCGAGGTCGAGTCCGGCCTGGTCGACGCCTTCATGCTCGCCTTCCGCTCCGCCGTGAGCGCCGCCACGGGCATCGAGGTGCGCAACGGCGACCTGATCACGCCCGGCATCGCCGGCAGCCTCGAGCCCGAGTTCGCCAAGCTGATAGCCGAGCTGGACGCCGCACGTTACGCCGTCAGCGGCGAGATCGCGCGCCTCGAGGGCGCCGTCACCGAGCCCTACACGGTCAACCTGATCGTGGTCGACGCCGACCTCGACCGCTCGACCGACCTGATCAGCGCTCCGCTCTCGGCGGCCTCCGTGTCGGCCACCGCCGCGGCGCTCGCCGCCGAGGTCGCCTCGTTCACCGCCGCTCTGGTCGAGCTGCCGCGCGGCGACGCAGGGCTGTTCGTGTCGAGCGAGCCGGGCGACGCCCAGGTCTTCGTCGACGGCGTGTCGCTGGGCCGCACCACGCGTCTCGACGTCGCGATGCTCCAGCCGGGCCGCTACCGCCTCGAGGTCCGCAAGGAAGGGTTCTTGCCCGAGGTGAGGATGATCGACCTGCGCTCGAACGACACGAGCATGCTGCACGTCATCCTCACGGCCATATCGGGCGGCAGCATCCAGCTCTCCAGCACCCCCCGCGCGCGCGTGCTCCTCGACGGCGAGAGCGTCGGCACCACGCCCATCACCGTCGCTGCGTCGCCTGGTCCGCATACGGTCACCTTGCAGCGCGACGGCTTCCTCGACGAGGTCATCGACGTACTCGTGCGCAACTACAGGGTCACGCGCGTCACGGCCTCGCTGACGCCCGCACTAGACCCGCTCGTCTACTGGGACGAGGTGCGCGAGTGGCTGGTGTTCGTGGACGGCGTGCTGCAGCCCACGGGACACGCCATGGCGCTGCAGCCCGGGCTGCGCAGCTTCGAGCTGCGGCGCGGGAGCGTCGTCAACACCTACCTGAGAGCCGTGCCCGAGAGCGGAGCTTACCGGCTCGACCTGGAGACCGGCGAGCTCGTGCCCCTGGGACGCTGATCGCCTCAGCGCAAGTCGACTGGCAACGTGTAACCGACGCTCAGCGAGAGGACAGGCCGCGCCATGTCGACGCCGCCCAACGCCGCCTGGCCGGCGAGGGTCGTAGTGCCTGGCCCCAACCCTGCCTCGAGCGAGGCTCTGGCCCGGTACGGGGCGACGTCGCGCCGGTACGGCTCGGCCGCCACCATCACCGCGACGACCTGCCCGCCAGCGAAGCGCTCGACCAGCTCAGCCGTCGCGCCGGGCAGGAGCATCCCGTCCGCGTAACCCAGCGAGGCCGTGAACGTCCAGTCCGGCGCGCGCCCGCGCCCCAGCACGACGCCGACGCCCAGGCCGACGTGCCCTTCGTCCATGACCGGCGCCGAGAAGGCCCGCGCCAGCAGGCGCAGCTCGTTGTCACCGAAGGCGCGTAGCCACCGCAGCCGCGTCTCGAGCCTGACGACCGCTCCGCCACCGACCAGGTAGAGCTCCGGCTCGGCCTCGAGCACCAGCGAGCGGTTGAGCCTGCCGCTGCCGCCGAGCCGCACCGAGAACCCTCCCTCGCCGCCGCCCGCCCCGCGCAGCTGCGGCCGGACGCCCGTCGCGTAGGCCGCCGGATCGAAGCGGCCGGCGTCGTGGCTGAACGCGCCGAGCGCCAGGCGCAGCGCCACCGGGCCGATCACGCCGCGCGCCGCCAGCTCCGCCTGTGCGGAGGCGTCGGTCCTGATGTCGAGATCGAAGCCGAACACGACGTTGCCGAGCGGCCCGAACGACCGGTTCTCGCTGAGGCTGAAGCCGAGCTGCGCCGCGTCGCGCAGCGCCAGCTCGAGGGAGACCGTGGCTGAGCCGACCCGCCCTCCGCTGAGCGCCAGCGTGAGCTCCGGCCGAGCTCCCGAGGCCGAGCTCAGCGCGCCGAGCGAGGCCGTGAACGTCTGGGCGCGCGCTGCACCGGCGGCCAGCAGAGCCAGCGCCAGGAAGAGCACGCGCATCCGATGAAGCCCAGCGGAAGCGGACGTGTGCGTTGCGGCGGACCCGTCGCCGTGCATGCAGTAGCCTAACTCGGGCCGGAAGCCGGTGTTAGGATGGCCGGCCTTGAGCCACCTAGGCAGATCCCTGACATGAACAGACTCGGAACCCTGATCGTCACACCCCGCCTCCCGGACCGCATCGGCCGCCTCGCCGAGCTGGCAGCGAACCTCTACTGGACCTGGCAACCCGACGCCAGGGCGCTCTTCAGGGCCCTCGACGAGGAGGTCTGGGAGCGCTCCAACCACAACCCCTCGGTGCTGCTGCGCGACGTCGAGCAGCGCAGCCTCGACGCGGCTGCGGACGACGAGCGCTACGTCGCCGCCTACGAAAGCGTGCTGGAGCGCTTCGACGCCTACCTCGCCCGCGCCGGCTGGTTCTCCCAAGCCGGACCCGACGGCTCGGCGGGCGACCGCTACGCCTACTTCTGCGCCGAGTACGGCTGGCACGAGTCCCTCGCCCTCTACTCCGGCGGCCTCGGGGTGCTGGCCGGCGACCACACCAAAGCCGCCTCGGACCTCGCCGTTCCGCTCGTCGCGGTCGGGCTGTTCTACCCGGAGGGCTACTTCCACCAACGCATCTCCGAGGACGGGCAGCAGACCGCCGTCTACCACCTGAACGAGGCAGCCGCGCTGCCGCTCGAGCTCGCCAAGGACGCTGACGGCAAGACCGTCACCGTCCAGGTCACCGTCTACGGCCGCGAGGTCGGCGTGCGCGCCTGGCGCACGCGCGTCGGCAAGATCGAGGTGGTGCTGCTCGACGTCGACTTCGAGCCCAACGACGAGAACGACAGGAAGCTGCTGGCGCGCCTCTACGGCGGCGACACCGGCACGCGCATCGCGCAGGAGATCGTGCTCGGCATCGGCGGCGTCAGGATGCTAAGGGCCCTGGGCGTCGAGCCGACGAGCTGGCACATGAACGAGGGGCACAGCGCCTTCATGGCGCTGGAGCGCTCCCGCGAGCTGGTGGCCGAAGGCCTGGACTTCGCCGCTGCGCGCGAAGCCGTCACCGCCAACACCCTCTTCACCGTCCACACCCCGGTGGCAGCGGGCAACGACGCGTTCGGGTTCGACCTCGTCTCGCGCTGCTTCGCCGAGTACTGGCGCGAGCTGAAGATCTCGGAGGACGAGTTCCTCGCCCTGGGCCGCGCCGATCACGGCTGGGGCGACGTCTACAGCATGCCGGCGCTGGCGCTGAGGTTCTCGTCGGGCCGCAACGGCGTCGCCGAGCTGCACGGCGACACCAGCCGCCGCATCTGGTCGAGCCTCTGGCCCGGCGTCCCCACCGAGGAGGTGCCGATCGGGCACGTCACCAACGGCGTGCACCTCGCCACCTGGATGGCGCCCGAGATGCGAGCGCTGGCCGAGGACGTGCTCGGCGCCAAGCTGCACGACATCGGCTGGGACGCCGCGAAGTGGAAGGCGTTCGAGGCCGTCGACCCGGCGAGGCTGTGGGAGGCGCGCATGGCGATGAAGTCGCAGAGCGTCCGCTTCCTGCGCCGCCGCGTGACCCGCCAGCTCGAGCGCCAGGAGGCGAGCCCGACCAGCGTCGGCGCCGGCACCAGGATCTTCGACCCCAACGTGCTGACGATCGGCTTCGCGCGCCGCTTCGCGGCGTACAAGCGCGCGACGCTGATCTTCCGCGACTTAGAACGCCTCTCCAAGCTGCTCAACGACGAGCAGTACCCCGTCCAGCTCGTCTTCGCCGGGAAGGCGCACCCCGCCGACCAGCCGGGGCAGGCGCTCATAACCTCGATCCACAACCTGTCCAAGGACCCGCGCTTCGCCGGCAAGGTCCTGTTCGTCGAGGACTACGACATGGCCATCGGCCGCGCGCTGACGCGCGGCGTCGACGTGTGGCTCAACAACCCGCGCCGCCCGCTCGAGGCCTCGGGCACCAGCGGCCAGAAAGCCGCCATGAACGGCATCCTCAACCTGTCGGTCCTCGACGGCTGGTGGCCGGAAGGCTACACGGGCGAGAACGGCTGGGCGATCGGCGGCGGGCGCACCTTCGCCGACGCCGCCCGCGGCGACGCCGCCGACGCCGACTCGCTCTACGACCTGCTCGAGCGCGAGGTCGTGCCGCTCTACTACCGCCGCGACGAGTCCGGCCTGCCCCTCGGCTGGCTCAAGCGCTCCGCTGCCGCCATCGCCAGCGTCGCGCCGCGCTTCTCGGCCGAGCGCATGGTCAGGGATTACGTGCAGAGCTACTACGCCCCGGCCAGCGCCCGCGGCCGCGCCCTGGCCGCCGACGCGCACGCCGGCGCCATCGCCCTCGCCGAGTGGCGGAGCAAGCTGATCGCCGCCTGGCCGCAGCTCCAGCTGAGCGCCGAGAGGCCGCCGGTGGAGAGCGCCAGGGTCGGCGACGAGGTCGAGATCACGGCCAAAGTCCTCGCGCCCGGGCTCGACGGCATCGACCTCAGGGTCGAGGTCGTCTACAGCAGCGAGGAAGACGAGCTAGAGCGCGGCCTCAAGGTCGTGCCGATGACCCCGGTCGGCTCCGGTCGCGGAGAAGAGACCAGCTACCGGGCCCGCTTCTCGCCCGAGCTCAGCGGGCGGCTCGCTTACGGCGTGCGCTGCTACCCCGTCAACGCCTCGCTGGCATCGCCGTTCGATGCCCACGCCATAACCTGGGCTTAGCGACTTCTTTCATCGCTGAGCGGCGCTGTGCTCTTGATGCCCACGCGATCATCTGGGCTTAGTGGCTTCTCTCATCGCTGAGCGGCGCTGTGCTCTAGACGCC
>CAYYOK010000149.1:0-6860 GCA_964473205.1 uncultured bacterium
GCAGCTCGGCCAGGACGTTCCCGACCTCGTCCGCCCGAGGACGCAGACCGGCGGCGCGCCACAGCTGCGCCACCAGCTCGCCCCGCGCGCCCTCCTGGCCGGTCGGCGCCGGCGTCTGAGCGATGAGGACGTTGAGCTCGACCAGTCGGGCAGCCGCGGTGGACGACCTCAGCGCGCTGAAGCCCTCGTCTCCGGCCTCAGCGCTCATGCTCTGTGCTCACTCGGCCGAGTCGTCGGCCAGCGTCGCTATGCCCTCGCGCAGGGCGTAGAGCGCGGCCTGCGTGCGGTTGTTGAGCCTGAGCTTCGAGAAGATCTCGGACAGCCGGTTGCGCACCGTCTTCTCGCTCACGCCGAGCGAGGCGGCGATCGCCTGGTTCGACGAGCCGCGCGCCAGATGGCGGAGTATGTCCTCCTCGCGGCTGGTGAGGCCGCTGAGGCGGTGCTCGTCGTGCTCCTCGAGCTGACCGAGCTTGTGGAACTCGTCCAGGATCGTGGCGGCCATCTCGGCGTCGAGGAGCGTCTCGCCGGCAGCCACGGCCCTGATCGAGCCGATGAGGTCGTCGGCGTCGGCGTCCTTGAGCATGTAGCCGCGGGCCCCGACCTTGATCGCCTCGAACACGTACTTGTCCTGGCGGTACATGGTGAGGATGATCACCTTGGCCTCGCTCCACTCGCTCAGGATCGCCTTGGTCGCGGCGACGCCGTCGAGCTCGGGCATCTGGATGTCCATCAGGATCACGTCCGGCTGGGTCTCGAGCGCGTGGCGGACCGCCTCGCGGCCGGTGGCAGCCTCACCGATGACCCTGAAGCCCGGCTCGGTCTCCAAGATGCTCTTGAGGCCCTGCCGGAACATGGCGTGGTCATCGCACAGAAGCAGCCTCGTCATGACGACAACTCTAGCGTATGAGGGCCCAGCGCGAAGATGGAACGGGCTGCGAGCGTGGTAGCGTGGCGCCCTAGACGCGCTGCGGCCGGCTCACCGAGGCCGTCCCGGTCAGGGACGCCGGTGACGCCCGAGCGCGCGGCAGCGGCTGGAGGAGCCTGTGCCTCACCCCAAGAACGAGCTGATAGATCGGGCCAAGAAGCTCGGCCTCAAGGGGCCCGAGTTCGATACCGAGAAGACAGGGCCGGAGCACGAGCCGCGCTTCCAGACCGCGGTGCGTCTCGACGGCGCCGTCATCGGCCGCGGCGAGGGTACCTCCAGGCGCGCCGCCGAGGCGGCAGCGGCCGGGGCGGCCCTAGGCAGCTTGGACGCTCGCGCCGCGAAGGGCCAGCCCAGCGCCGAGAAGCCGGCCACCGCGAGCGGCAAGACCGGCGAGAAGAGCACGAAGAAGGCGCCGGCCAAGAAGACGGCCGCAGAGCCCGCCGGCACCGCCAAGGCTGCGGAGAAGAAGCAGGGCAAGCAGCAGGGCAAGAAGGCCGCCAAGGAGCGAGACGAGAAGGCGAGCAAGCAAGCTGGCAAGCCCGCCGAGGCCGGGGCCAGCAAGCGGGGTGGCGGCGGTAAGGCTCAGCAGGGCAAGGCGGCTGCTCCGGCGGTCACCGCGCCCGCTACTCCCCCGGTCACCCCCTCGGCTACCTCGCAGGCGGCCGCGCGGGACGCCGCGCCCAGACCCTCGCAAGCCCAGGCAGCCTCACAGGCGGCCCAGCAGCCTGCCGCGCAGGACGACGAGCCGTTCGAGGGCCCATGGCCGATGTTCGACGACCTGCTCGCCGCCGCCCTGCAGATCGCCGACCGGCGCGTGCCCGGAGACCTGAGGGGCGAGGCAGCCCTGGCAGCCGTCAGGGACTTCTCGCTGAGGCTCTACAAGGACCTGCTGACCGACCTCGGCGAGGTGCAAGACGTCGACGAGGACGAGGAAGACTCCTAGCGGCCGGCCGCCCGCCTAGCGCCTGATGCGCCCGCGCGCCCCGCGGGTTAGGTAGCGAGCGACTTGGCGAACCTCTCGATGCGCCTCAGCTCGGCGGTCGCCTTCTCCTTGACGAGCATCTCGCGCAAGACGGCGCTGCCGTCGAAACCGCCGGTGCCAGCCAGCTCGATGATGTCGACGACCTTGGCGCCGAAGGCCGTCAGCGGCGTCGCGACGTCGAGGCCGGCCGTCGTCTCTGGCGTCGCCGCCTCGAGGCTGAACAGCCCGTCTGCCAACCCGCCAGCGCTCAGGTCGACGTTGACCACGACGTCGCCGTGGTTGGTCCGAACCAGGTAGCGACGCGAGCTCTCGGGACTACCGATGAGAGCTACTCGCTGGCTTCGTCCAGGAACTGCTGGAGCTTCTCGGTGTTGACGGTGATCGGCGCGCGGCGGCGCTTGACCGCGCCGTACTCGAGCAGCCGCGCGAGGCAGTGGCTGACCGTCTCGCGGGTGGCGCCGATCATCTTGGCGAGGTCCTGCTGCGTCAGGCTCAGGTCGATGACCGTGCCGCGCTCGCCCGGCACGCCGAAGTCCCCCGCCAGGCGCAGGAGCAGGTTGGCGAGGCGCCCAGGAGCGTCGAACGCTCCGACCTCGGCCTGCCACTGCTGCGCCTGCCACAGGCGCGTGCTCATGACCTGGATGAACTTCATGGCGATGCGCGGGTGCTGCTGCAGGAGGCGCTGGAACTCCTCCTCTGGCAGCACGATCAGCGTGGTGTCGACCACCGCCTCGGCCTGGTTGGGCCTGCGCTCGCTGGGGAGCAGCAGCAGCTCGCCGAAGATGTCGTACTGGCCGAGCAGGCCGAGGATCATCTCCTTGCCGTTGGGGAAGTACATCGAGATCTTCACCATGCCGTCGCGCACGAAGTAGAGCGCGTCGGCAGGGTCTTCCATGTGGTAGATGATCTCGCCGGCAGCGAAGCGCTTGTAGGGCGTGATGCGCGACATCTGCTCGAGGTCGGCGGGTGTCAGGTCCTCGAACAACTCGGTGCGCTTCAGGTGCCAGACCAGGCTAGGGTACTGATGCGTGTCGGTCATCCAGCTCCACTCTCCTCCGGCCCACCGATAGGCGCTCCGCGCACGGGCGTTGCGCCCACGGGCCAGCAGATCGACCAGCGTCCGGTCGCGTCTTCCGGCCAGGAAGCGGCCCCACCATGGAAACCGTGTCCCTAGAGTAACGGCTCGCGAGCGGCTGCGTGACGTCCTGACGCGCTATTCGGCGTCAGTGGCTTCGCGCAGCGCGTCGCTCGAGCGCAAGAGGAGGCGGCTCACTCGCCGTCTGAGTCGATGCCGTTTCGCAGCGCGTCGCTCAGTCTCATCAGGCGCGCGTACTCGCCGAGCGATGAGTAGTCGCCGAGCTTGAGGCCGTTGAGGAACACGGTGGGGGTGCCGGTCAGCATCAGGCCTTCGCTGGCGGCGCGGTGGGCCGTGTCGACGAGGGAGGCGAACTCGCCGCTGCTGAGGCACGCGCCGAAGCTGGCGGCGTCGATGCCTGCATTGGCCGCGAGGCTGGTGAAGGCGGCGCTCGGGTCGAGGACGCGCCCCCAGTTGGGCTGCTGCTCGAACAGCAGGTCGTGGAAGCGCCAGAAGCCGTCCTCACCGGCGATGCGCGCGGCGCATTCGGCGGCTTCGGCGGCGGGCGCGGCGTTGGGATGGATGCTCTTGAGCGGGAAGTGGTGGAACTCGAAGCGCACGTCGCCACGCGAGAGCAGCAGCGCCTCGATGTTGGGCTGCACGTCGAGCACGAAGGCGCGGCAGAACGGGCATTGGAAGTCGGAGAAGACCCGCAGCACGTAGGCGGCATCGTCGGGCCCGATGGCGTGGGCGGTGGTGGGGAACATCGCCTCGTCTACGACCTGCGGTTCGAAGCGGAAGCTGAGCACCGGTCCCCGGCCTGTCGTGGCGGCTTCGACGCCAGCCCTCAGGTCGTACTCGAGCACCTGGATCGGCAAGATGCCGCCACCCACCAGCTCGTTGGCGCGAGCGCGGAAGAAGTCGGCGACGGGACCGGCGATGCCCTCGCCGTAGCCGCTGGCGGCGCCGACCAGGGCGCCGAGGAAGTCGAGGTTGGCCTCGGTCAGCTCGGCCTCGCCGCTGACGGCCACCACCACGCCACTGGCCATCTCCAGCTCGAACTCGAAGCCGTCGGCGGCGACGTAGCCCGTCTCGCTCTCGTGCGGCTCGTAGGCCGCGAGCTGGGACAGCAGCTGCCCAGGTCCGTTCCCCAGCGCCGCCAGGGCCGCGCCCGACATGAGCGCAGCGAAGGCCACGATCAACCGAGACGCCGTCGAGAACGAACGCAGCCAGATGCGAAGTGCCCTCATGCCGCGAGTCTAGCAACGCGCGGTGGGCGTGAGGCGGCCGCTCCAGGACGAAACGGGTCGCGGTGGTATCGTTCGGCTGATGCTCGAGGTGCCCGAAGACGTCAGGAACCTAGTGGCTGACGAGCGCGCGGCGCTGTCGGACCTGCGGGTGGTGCTGGCGCAGCTCGAGGCCGACGAGACGGATCTCGGCGACGTGCGCACCGCCGCCCAGGACCTCGACGGGCTGTTCATGATCGTGGTGGTCGGCGAGTTCAACGCCGGCAAGTCCTCTCTCGTCAACGCGCTGGTCGGCGCTCTGGTGATGCCGGAGGGCGTCACCCCGACGACGGACAGGATCACCGTGGTGACGCACGGCGAGAGGCAGGAGGAGGTGCAGGACGGCCAGTCCGTGGTCAGGCGCACCTTCCCTCTCGACGCGCTGCGCGACGTCGCGCTGGTCGACACGCCGGGCACCAACGCGATCATCCTCGAGCACCAGGAGATCACCGAGCGCTTCGTGCCGCGCGCCGACCTGCTGCTGTTCGTGACCAGCGCCGACAGGCCGTACACGGAGAGCGAGCGCTCGTTCCTCGAGCTGATCGCCTCGTGGGGCCGCAAGGTGATCGTGGTCGTCAACAAGGTCGACATCCTCGAGAACGACGAGCAGCGCCGCGAGGTGGTCGACTACGTCAGGCAGCATGCGCGCCAGACGCTGGGTCTGGCGCCCGAGGTGTTCGGCGTCAGCTCGAAGCGCGCCTTCCAGGCGCGGCAGGTCGGCGACGAGGCGTCGCTCAAGCGTTCGGGACTGCTGGAGCTGGAGACGTCGATCCGCGAGCGCCTCGGGTCCGAGAGGATCAAGCTGAAGCTCCTCTCGCCCATCGGGGTGGCTCAGCATCAGCTCGAGAAGTACCGGGGCGTGCTCGAGGGCCGCCTGCGGCTGCTGACCGACGACGGCGCGACGCTCGAGGAGATCGAGCGGCAGCGCTCGCAGTTCTCCAAGGACCTGCGCCGTGAGCTCGACGGCCATCTTATCCGCGTGAAGGACGTGCTGCGCGACGTCGAGTCGCGCGGGCACGCGTTCTTCGACGACCTGGTGCGGTTCAGGCGCATCCCCACGCTCGTCAACACCCAGAAGGTGCGCGACAGCTTCGAGGCGGAGGTGCTCAGGGACACAGGGCCTCGCATCGACCGCTCGCTCGGCGAGCTCGTCGACTGGTTCATCAACCGCAACCTGCAGTTCTGGGAGGACGTGATGAGCTTCGTCAACGAGCGCCGCGCCGCCGAGGAGGAACGGGTGATCGGCGAGGTCGGCGGCCGCTTCCAGTACGACCGGCAGGCGCTGATGGCCTCGCTGCGCGACCGCGCCAACGACGCGCTCAAGGAGTACGACGGCGAGAGCGAGGCGGTGCTGCTCGCCGACCGTCTGCAGGGAGCGGTGTTCACTTCCGGCCTGCTCGAAGTGGGCGGGGTCGGCCTCAGCGCGGCCGTGCTGGCGGCGATCAGCTCGACCGCTCTGGACATCACGGGGGTCGCCTTGGGGCTGACGCTGGTGAGCGTCGGCCTGCTGGTGCTGCCGCGCCAGCGCGCCAGGGCTAAGCGCGACCTGAGCCGCAGGATGCAGGAGCTGCGCGAGGGCTTGGAGCAGAGCCTGACGAGCCAGTTCGAGGTGGAGCTCGAGCGTTCGCTGGAGCGCCTGGTCGGGGCGATAAGCCCGTACACGCGTTTCGTGCGCTCGGAGCTGGACCGCCTCGGGGACCTGCGCGGCGACTTGGGCGAGATGACCGACCGCTTCGCCGCGCTCAAGCGCTCGGTCAACGCGCTGGGTTGAGGTAGGCCGGTTCGCGGCCCGGCTCTCCGGCACCGCCATACGACGGTGTTCTCGCCATCTGCTGCGTGCCGAGCGGGTGTACACTCGCCGCCATGACTGCGCAGCGGCCCATGCGTGTGGCTTTCCAGGGAGTGCCAGGAGCGTTCAGCGAGGAGGCCGCGCTGCGCTTCGCGCCCGGCGGAGAGGCCGTCGGCTACCCGACCTTCGAGGAGGCCTTCGACGCGGCGGTGCGCGGCGAGTGCACGCACGCCTGCCTGCCCGTGGAGAACAGCCTCGCCGGCTCGATAAACCAGACCTACGACCTGCTCACCGACTCGGTTCTCAACGTCGTGGCAGAGCACATCGTCCGCGTGCATCACAACCTGCTCGCGCTGCCAGGCACGCGCATCGAGGACGTCAAGCGCGTCTACAGCCACACGCAGGCGCTGCAGCAGTGCCGCAAGTTCATCCTCAAGCACGGCTTCGAGGCCATCACCGACTTCGACACCGCCGGTGCCGCCAAGCTGCTCTCCGAGAACGGCGAGAGCTCGAAGGGCCGGGCCGCCATCGCCAGCCGCCGCGCCGCCGAGGCTTACGGGCTGGAGATCCTCGCCGAGAAGATCGAGGATCTCAGCTTCAACTACACGCGCTTCTTCGTCTTAGGCCCGGAGGAGGCGCCCCGGCGCGCCTCCGGTCGCAGCAAGACCAGCCTGGTGCTGGCCACCCGGCACCGTCCCGGCGACCTGGTGGCGTGCCTCGAGGTGCTGCCGCAGCACGACATCAACATGACGAAGCTAGAGTCGCGGCCGCGCCGCGACAAGCCGTGGAGCTACCTGTTCTAC
>CAYYOK010000150.1:0-6714 GCA_964473205.1 uncultured bacterium
GGCGCAGCCGCAGGCGGGTCGCCGCCGAGGTGGCTTGGCTTGCCCTCGGCCGAAGCGCCGGCCTCCCCGTGCACGTCTTCCGCCTCGCCGGCATCTATGGCCCCGGCCGGAGCGTGCTGGCGCAGGCGCGCGCGGGGCAGGCGCGGCGCATCGCCAGGCCGGGGCATCTGTTTTCGCGCATCCACGTCGACGACATCGCCCGCATCCTCGAGGCCTCGCTCGCCCGGCCATCGCCCGGCGCCGTCTACAACGTCTGCGACGACGAGCCCGCGGCGCAGGCCGACGTGATCGCCTATGCCTGCGAACTGCTCGGCCTGCCGGTCCCGCCGCTCGTGAGTTTTGCCGAAGCGGCCAAGGACATGTCGCCCATGGCGCTCAGCTTCTGGGCCGACAACCGCCGGGTGGACAACGCCCGGATCAAGCGGGAGCTGGGCGTCCGCCTGGGCTACCCCGATTACCGCGCCGGCCTGCGTGCGGTTCTCGCTGCGGAAGAAGAAGCGGCTGATGCCGCGGCTGGAACCGGCGGCACGGGCCCGGGTTAGTCTCCGCACCGCCGAGCGCTTCTCCGGTCGATGTCGATGCGCGCGATCCGCGGCCCAGGCCAGGGCCGGGGAGCGGTCGAGGTGCATCCTTGGGTCAGCGAGGGACAGCATAATGAACGCAGAAGACGTGATGACACGGGAGGTTTACACGGTGGTGCCGGGCACGCTTCTGCTCGAGGCGGCGCGGCTCATGACGGAACACGACATCGGCTTCCTGCCGGTGGTCGAAGGCAACGTGCTCGTGGGCGTCGTCACCGACCGGGACATCGTGGTTCGTGGCACCGCCGAAGGCGCGCTGCCGACGCAGGCGAAAGTGGGCGACATCATGTCGGTCGAGATCGTCTGCTGCTTTGCGCACGAGAGCACGGACACCATCAAGCGGCTCATGGCCGAGCACGGCTTTTCGCGGGTGCCGGTCATCAACGACCAGCACGCCTTGATCGGGCTCGTTTCGTCGAGCACCGTCGACGGGCCGCCATCGGCGCGAAAGAAGGGCCTGCACGTCAAGTTCCAGAAGGAGAAAACCGACTCCTACGGCCGGCCGCACAAGGTGCCGGTGAAGACCGTTTACATCACCGGCAAGGCGTCGAAGGAAGAGGCCGTCGAAGCCGCGGTCAAGCGCTTCGAGGAGGAGCAGAAGACCCCGTGGAACAAGGCGGCCGACAGCATCGAGGTCGAGGACGGGCCCGAGCCGGAGGAAGGCAAGAAGGCCTGAAGCCGATCGCCCCGGCCGAGCTGATCAGGCAGCCAACCTATGCGTCACCCCCGCGGGCGTCGTCCCGCGGGCGGCCTCTCCCGGACGTTTTCGGCAAGCATCCCTGCGCAAGGCCAGCTCCTGCGCCGCGGCGCGCCTCGTTCCGCCCGCGCGCCCGATCGGGCGAACCGCGGCTCGCGCCGATAAGCGCATGACAGCGCCCGCCGCATGGGTTATTCCGGGCGGCGGGGACTACCCGAGCCGATTAGCGGATCCGAGGTCGCTGGCATGCCTTTGCCGGAGCCGAGCAGCTTTATCGCCGATGTCGCCCCGTTCGACCGTCTCCGCGAGGCCGAATTGCAGCGCGTGGGCGAGGCGCTGACCCCCAATCACTACGCCGCCGGCACGACCATCCTGGAGCGCTGGCAGAGCCCGCCTCATCTTTTCATCGTCAGCGAAGGCGCCGTCGAGGAGCAGGACGCCACCGGCGCCGTCGCCAGCTTCGCCCGCGGCCAGCTTTTCGACGCCCGCGGCCTCCTGCACGGCCGCTCGGAGAACCAGTTCGTCGCCCGCGGCGACTGCACCTGCCTGTTGCTGCCGGCACAGCTCTTCGCCGCGCTCGCCCGCACCAATCCGGGCTTTCGCTCCTTCTTCCAGGAGCAGGTCAGCCGCAGCCTCGACCGTCAGGTCGCCGTGCAGCAGCAGCGCGAGGCGGCCTCGCTGCTCACCGGGCGGGTGGGCGAGGGGAGGTTGCACCCGGCGGTGTTCGTCGGCCCCGAGACGACGATCCGCGAGGCGGTGCGGGAGATGCGCAACAAGGCGGTCACCGCCGTCCTGGTGCGGAGCGAAGGCCGGGTCGGGATCTTCACCGAGCGCGACGTCCGCGAAAAACAGCTGCTGATGGGGATGCCGGACTCGACGCCGCTCGGCGAGATCGCGCGGTTCGAACTGCTCACCATCGACAGTGAGGACCTGATCCTCAACGCCCTCGTCGTCATGACGAAATACGCCATCCGCCACCTGGTCGTCCTCCGCGGCAAGGAGATCGTCGGCATCTTCGAGCAGGCCGATCTGCTTCGCCGGCTCTCCAGCTCGTCGCTGGTGATCGCAAGCCAGGTGGAGCGGGCGGACGAGGCCCACGAATTGAAGGACGCGGGCGACGCCATCCCGCGGATGATCAGGTCGCTGTTCGAGCGGGGCGTGAAGCCGCGTTACATCGCCAGGCTGGTCACGGACCTCAACCGCAAGCTGTTTCGCCGGGTGTTCGAGCAGGTCGCGCCCGCGGAGGTGCGCGAGCTGTCGTGCCTGATCGTCATGGGCAGCGAGGGCCGCGGCGAGCAGCTGCTGCGCACCGACCAGGACAACGGCCTGATCTTCCGCGTAAAGCCGCCGGCGGAAGCGGCGGAGCTGGCCGCGCGCAGGTTCACCGAGGCGCTGCTGGACCTCGGTTATCCTCCGTGCCCCGGGAACGTCATGGTGTCGAACCCGCAGTGGGCGAAGCCCCTGGACGACTACATGCAGGAGATCCGCCGGTGGTTCGAGCACCCGACCGGGGACGCCTTTCTCAACCTCGCCATCCTGCTGGACGCCAACACCGTGGCCGGCGACGACAGCCTGCTGTCGGCGCTGAAGTCCAGGGTGTTCGCGCTTTTCCACGACCGCATGTCGTTGCTCAGCCACTTCGCCAAGGCGGTCCAGTCGTTCCCCACCCCGATCGGCCTGTTCAACAGGCTGCATGTCGAATCCGCCCCCGGCGGCGGCCGGCTCGACATCAAGAAGGGCGGCATCTTTCCCATCGTCCACGGGGTGCGCAGCCTGGCCGTGGAATACCGGGTCGAGGAGACCAACACCATCGGCCGGATCCAGGCGTTGGCCGGGCGCGGGCCGTTCGACGAGCAGACCACCGCCGACATCATCGAGGCCTTCGAGTTCATGTCGATGCTCAGGCTGCGGACGCAGCTCGAAGCCTGGGACCGCGGCGAGACGGCGGACACCACCGTCGTGCCGGGCCGGCTGTCGCGGCTCGACCGCAACCTGCTCAAGGACTCGCTCAAGATCGTCAAGCACTTCAAGCAGGACCTCGTCTACCATTTCAGACTCAACATGATATCCTGAGCCGCACGTCGGGGCGCCGCCGCCCCAAGCCAAGGACGAGATTAAAAATGCGCGGGGGCCACAGAGCCGAGGCGCGATAAGGCGGCGTCCTTCGGGAGGGCACGGTTCCGGAGTCATCTGCGCATGAAACCCCTGCTATGGCTGCTCTGCGCGGCGCTTACGCTCGCCGCCGCCGCTATCCTTGCGACCACCGGCTGGCTCTGCTGGCAGGCACTGGCGGACGAGCAGCGGGCCGCAATCGTCGCGGCGCTCGGGCCGCACGGCGGGGCGCTCTTGATCGCCGCGGCGGTGCTGGTGGCGCTGCCGGCGGTGGCGGTGATGGTGATGGCCGGGCTCTACCTCACGCCGCTGCGCGCGCTGGCCGAGGAGGTCCGGGTCATCGCCGTCTCCAACCCCAAGCACCGGCTGAAGGTGGAGGGCCAGGCGGAGATCCGGACGGTCGCGGGCAACGTCAACGTTCTTGCCGACCGCTACCAGACGCTGCAGGAGGACGTGGCCGCCCGCATCCAGGAGGCCAACGCCGCGGTCGAGACCGAGCGCAACACCCTGGCGACGCTGGTCTCGAAGCTCACCCAGGGCATCCTGGTGTGCAACCGGGACGGCCGGATCCTCCTTTACAATCAGCGCGCCCAGCGCCTGCTCGAGGGCGCCCAGCGCGAGAGCGGCGGCGGCGACTGGATCGGCCTCGGCCGCTCGGTCTACAGCGTGCTCGACAAGAACGTGATCGCGCATGCGCTCTCGACGCTGGAGCACCTGGAAGCGCGGAGCACCTCGCGGCAGCTCGTCCCCTTCGTCATCTCCAGGGCCTCGGGTCAACTCCTCCATGTCCACCTGGTGCCGATCCCCGACCCCGCCGGCGCCTCCCAGGGGTTCATCCTGTCGATCGAGGACGTCACCCGGCAGGTCAACAACGAAACCCGCCGGGCGAACCTGCTGCTCGCCTTGACGGAAGGTCACCGCTCGGGCATCGCCAGCATCCGCGGCGCCATCGAGACGATCATCGCCTTCCCGGAGATGGACGAGGAGGAACGGGCGCTGTTCCAGCGGGTCATCCACGAGGAATCGGTGCGGCTGAGCCAGCACCTGGCCGAGCTGGAGGAGCGCTATCCGGGCGATCTCGACGTCAAGGGGCCGCTGCAGGACGTCCTCGGCAGCGACCTGCTCGCCTCGATCGAGCGCCACGTCGAGGACGCGCTCGGCATCGTCGTCGACGTCAGCGCGCCGCTCGAGCCGGTCTGGCTGCGCGCCGACAGCTACGCCATCGCCCGCTGCCTGATCTTCCTGATCAGCCAGCTCCAGCGCATCTGCCGGGCCGAGCATCCCAGCATCTCGCTCCACACCGGCCGCAAGCTCGTGACCCTGATGCTGGAGTGGAGCGGCGCGAAGCTGGATACCGAGGCGCTGCGCTCCTGGGGCCTGCGTCAGGTCAGCGCCAGCGCCAAGGGCGGCTCGCAGACCCTGTTCGACGTCATCGAGCGGCACAGCGGCGCCATCTGGGCGCACCCCAGCTCGCCCGCCGGTCGGCCCTGCCTGCGCCTGGTCCTGCCGGTGAGCGGCGAGGAGGGGGCGGCGGACGCCTGGAGCCTCGCCGAGGACGACGCCCACGACTTCGACTTTCGCCTGTTCCAGCCGGACCTTTCGCCGCAGGCGGTCCTCGACGCGCCGCTCGCCAAGCTCAGCTTCACCGTCATCGACACCGAGACCACCGGGCTCGACCCCACCGGCGGCGACGAGATCATCGCCATCGCCGCAGTGCGCATCGTCAACGGCCGGATCCTCAGACGGGAGGTGTTCGACGAGCTGGTCAACCCGGGGAGGCAGATCACCGCCGCCTCGCGCGCCATCCACGGCATCACCCAGGAGATGCTCCGCGGCATGCCGCCGGTCGAGGACGTGCTGCCCAGGTTCCACCGGTTCCTGGAGGACACCGTCATCGTCGGCCACAACGTCAATTTCGACATGCGCTTCCTCGAGCTGAAGGAGGCGAAGACCGGGCTGAAGTTCGACCAGCCGGTGCTGGACACGCTGCTGCTCGAGCTCGTCGTCCATCCCAACCAGACCGACAAGAGCCTGGAGGCCATGGCCCAGCGGCTGGGCGTCGTCGTCTCTGGCCGGCACACCGCGCTGGGCGATGCCCTGGCCACCGCCGAGGTGTTCCTGGCGCTGATCCCGCTGCTCGCCGAGCGCGGCATCCACACCGTCCGCGAGGCGCAGGCGGCGTGCGAGAAACTGGCGCTGGCGCAGGTGAAGTATTGAGGGGCCGCGGGGCATGGACCAGCACTGCGCGACGGGCGAGAGCGACGCCGGATCCGCCGAGTGTAGACGCCCGCCCCAGGGTTCCCGCGTTCGCGTTTGAGTGACCGGAAACATGGTTGAACGCAAGACGCCCTCACCCCGACCCTCTCCCACTTGCGCCTCACGGCGCGCGGGAGAGGGAGTTGCGGCGCCGCCTTGCCCTCGCCCGCGCGAAGCGTGGGAGAGGGGCGCGCCGCGAAGCGGCGCCGCACCCGCGAGCGTCGCGAGCGGGAGGGTGAGGGCATTGTCGCGCGCAGCGCGGCGGTGAGGGCGGCGACACATGCTCCGCTCCGCCCTCGCCAACCCGCGGGTCCTGCGCCGGTTCATCGTCATGGCCGCCGCCGCCACCTTCGCCATGTTCACGCTCTGGGCGGTGGTCCGCGAGGTGATCGATGCGCCGCCCGGGGACTACGAGGTGCGCCAGGGCGACATCCTGCTCGGCGACGGCAAGTTCGAAGACGCCATCGCCCGGTTCGACGCGGCGCTTGCGGCGTCGCCGGGCCATCGCGGAGCGATGATGGGCCGGGCGATCGCCCTGCTGCAGGCGGGCCGTACCGACGAGGCCGAGGCCGCCTTTTCCGGCCTCATCGCCTTCCTCTCCGCGAACCTGTCCCCCGACGATGCCACCGGCACCGCGGTCCTGGCCGGAGCCTTCGCCAACCGCGGCATCCTTCGCGACCGCTCCGGCCGCCACGAGGCCGCGCTTGCCGACTATCGCCAGGCGCTCGCCATCGACGCCGGCGCCGTCGAGGGCCCCGGCCTGGCCCACAGGATCCTCTACGGCGAGGCTTCGCCGTCCACCATCGCCAGGCGCGCCGACTACATCGAGCGCCAACTCCAATTGCCCGAAGACCAGCGGCTGTTGCTCGTACCCGACCTCGATGCCCGCCAGCGCATGCACAAGCCTTGAGGCCGGGGCGCGGCGGTAGGGCGGGTCGAGGCGAAGCCGGACCCGCTGGCAAAACGACGGCGGGATTCGCCTGCGGCGATCCCGCCCTACGCTGCCGCACGTCATCGCGAGCCGCGAAGCGGCGTGGCGATCCAGCCTCACGGGCAGTGGATTGCCGC
>CAYYOK010000151.1:0-6664 GCA_964473205.1 uncultured bacterium
CCCGACGGCGCCAGCCGCCAACCGCGGGTGGAGGGGGTGAGCGGGTTGAGCGTGATCGGACTCGTGGGGGCGCTCGAGGCGGATGGCTGGTGGAGCGCGGGTTCGTTGCTCGGCCTCGAACCGCGACCGGTCAGCGGCATCGTGGTCGTGATTCACGCTGGTGACGTCGCGCGCCCCCTGCTCATCGACCTGCCGAACCGGCCCCGGGCCGTCGTGACCTGGAGATGAGGTTGCCATGTTCCCGGTAGCGCGAGGCTCGACCGTCACGCTGGTGTTGGCGGTCATCTTGCTGGTGAGCGGCTCACTATTCGCCACGACCTTCCTAGTAGGGCTGGAGACGCGCGCGACCCAGGCGTCGAGCTCGGCACTGGCGGCGCGTCTGCTGTCGCACAGCGCGATCAGCCTCACGCTCGCCGAGCTAGAGGCCGAGATCGCCGTAGGTGGCACGGTGTCCGGCGGCTCGTTCGGGCCGTGGGCGCCCGACGTTCCACGAGTGAGCGTCGCCCCCTACACCGTCGGAGCGCTGGCGCAGGAGTGCGCCTGTCTCTACTCGCTGAGCACCAGCGCCAGAGTGGGCGTGGCGACCAGCGCACGCGAGCTGGTCGTAGCCGTCAGACCGGGAGAGGTGTCGGTGTGGCTGCGTAGGTGAGCGTTTCGGAGGGCCGGTGTCGAAGCAGGCAGGTGACGCGGTAGGATGTCAGCCCGTGACGGACCGTTCTCGTTCCAACGGCGAGGCTGACGCGGACGTCGACACGGACGCCGCTGCGGCCGATCGCGTGCGGAGCCTGCTGTGCGCGGCCCTGCTGGCCGCGGGCCGGCCACTGACGGAGCGCGACCTGGCTCCGCTTCTCGGCGTCGAGGCTGACGCCTTGCCGCGGCTGGTGGCTGCGCTGGACTCCGCGCTCAGGACCGGCGGCTTCGGTATCGAGGTCGAGCACGTCGCAGGCGGCTACCGGCTCGTCGTCGCTCCGAAGCTCGTAGGCGAGCTCGCGACCCTGCTCGCACCGACGCCCCTGCCGCCGCTGAGCAACGCCGCCATCGAGACCCTCGCCCTGGTCGCGTATCACCAGCCGATAACGCGCGGTGAGCTGGAGGTCGCCCGCGGGGCCTCGTGCGTATCGACCTTGGAGACGCTTCAGGAGCGCGAGCTGATCCGGACGGTCGGTCACAAGGAGGTCGTCGGGCGGCCGCTGATGTACGCCACGACCGAGCGCTTCCTGGTCGAGTTCGGTCTGGCGTCGCTGGCCGACCTGCCGCCCATGACGGAGCCCGCCAGCGGCTTCCTGCGCGGCTAGCGCCTCCCCGCCAGGAAGCGGAGCGCCAGGCCGTAGCCGGCTACACCCAGGCCGGTGATCGCCCCGACGCAGGCTCCGGCCGTCAGGCAGACGTGCCTGAAGCTCTCGCGCGCGTGGACGTTGGAGATGTGCACCTCGATCACGTCGATCTCGATGCCCTTGATCGCGTCGCGCAGCGCTACGCTCGTGTGGCTGAGGCCGCCCGGGTTGATGACGACGCCGCGGAAGCCCTCGGTCGGCGCCCCGTGAAGCCAGTCGATGAGCTGGCCCTCGTGGTTCGACTGCCGGCACTCGACGGCGGCACCGAGCTCGGCTGCCAGCGCCTCGAGCGAGGTCCCGATGTCGGCGAGCGTCGTGGAGCCGTACACCTCGGGCTCGCGGCGACCGAGAAGGTTGAGGTTCGGGCCGTGCAACACCAGGTACTTGCTCATCCTTGAGCGTCCTCCAACTCGTTGAGCTCGCGCCACGCGTCCGACATCTCCTCCGGGCGCACGTCGTCGACGACGATCGCGCGTCCCACCGCGACCGGCAGCACCAGGCGCAGGCGGCCACCGACGACCTTCTTGTCGCGCCCCATGTACTCCTCGATGGCGCTCCAGCCGCACGGCGGCAGCGGGCCCGCGCCGACCCAGGCGCGCAGGCGTCTCAACTCGGCGACGAGATCGCTCAGACCTCGCGCCCTGGCCAGCAGCGCGGCGTACACCAGGCCGTGCGCGACGGCGTCCCCATGCGGCATGGCGTGGGCGGTGGCGGCTTCGAGGGCGTGCGCCAGCGTGTGGCCGAGGTTCAGCGTCGCGCGCACCCCCGACTCGCGCTCGTCCGCCGCGACCACGTCTGCCTTCACGAGCACGGCCTTGATGATCGCGGCAGTCAGGCGCTCGGGACCCGTCGCGGTGCTCCAGTCGCGCTGGTAGATGTCGACGAGCTCGGGGTCGGCGAGGTAGCCGGCCTTGACCAGCTCGACCGTGCCCTGCCTGAACTCGCGCTCCGGCAGCGTCGTCAGGACGCTCACGTCGGCGAGGACCGCTCGCGGCTGCCAGAAGGCGCCGACGAGGTTCTTGCCCTCCGGCAGGTCGAGGCCGGTCTTGCCGCCCACGCTCGAGTCGACCATCGCCAGCAGCGAGGTGGGGAACTGGTAGAGCGCGACGCCGCGCAGGTAGCTCGCCGCCACGAAGCCGGCCAGGTCCCCTACGACGCCGCCTCCGAGCGCCACGACCGCGCCGTCGCGAGCCAGCCCCAGCTGTGCCATCTGGCTCAGGAGCTCGGACCAGGCGGGGATCGACTTGCTGTCCTCGCCCGGCGGCACGCTGAGCGTGCGCACGTGCCTGCCGGCGGCCTCGAGGCTGCCGCTCAGCGCCGCCGCGTGCAGCCTGCCGACGTTGTGGTCGGTGACGATCACGACGTCCTTCTCGCGCACGTGCATCGGTGCCTGGGCCAGCAGCCCCGGCCCCACCAGCACCGTGTACGCCGGGTCGAGGCCGACGCGGACCGATCCCGCGGCCGGAAGCGACGCGCCCGCGCCGCTCACGGTCCCGTCACCCTCGGGTTTTCGCTCCAGTCCGAGAGCCGCGCCACGATCTCCTCGACGACGTCGTTGGACTCGCGGCCGTCGGTCGAGACGGTGATGTCGGCCACGGCGCGGTAGGCGTCGGCGCGCTCTGCCATCAGCTCGCGGATACGCTCGAGCGGATCGCCCTGCTCCAGCAGCGGACGTCGGTGGCGGCGGGTGCGCTTGAACACGGTCTCGGGGCTGGCGGTCAGCACCACCACTGGGCCCCTGGCCCGCAGGAGGTCGCGGTTGACCTCGCGGGTGATGGTCCCGCCGCCAGTCGAGATGATGACCTCGTCGAGCCTCACGCAGCGCTTGACGATCTCCGTCTCGTAGTCGCGGAAGACGCGCTCGCCGTAGGTCTCGAAGATGTCGGCGATGCGCATGCAGCTCACGCGCTCGATGACCCTGTCCGTATCGACGAAGGTCAGCTGCAGGCGGCGTGAGAGCTCCCAGCCGATGCGGCTCTTACCGGTGCCCATGAAGCCAGCGAGGGCCAGCCACGTGACCACCCTGTCAGGGGGCAGGTGGCGCCTGGGGGCCGTCACGTCAGTAGTCCGCGGCGTACTCTCGATGCCGCTCCACGCGCTCTTTGAGCTCGGACATGGTGTCGCCGCCGAACTTCTCGAGGACCGCACCGGCGAGCACCAGCGCCGACATCGCCAACACGACGATGGAGGCCGCGGGCACCGCGGTCACGTCGGACCGCTCCCGCGAGGCGTCGGCCGGCTCGTGCGTGACCACGTCGACGGTGGGCAGCGGCGACATCAGCGTTGCGATCGGCTTCATCGCCGCCCGCACCACCAGCTCCTCGCCGTTGGTGATGCCCCCCTCGAGGCCGCCGGCCCGGTTCGTGTCGCGCAGGTAGCGGCCGGCCATGCGGCCGACGATCGCGTCGTGAACCTGGCTGCCTGGGCGCGTCGCGTTGAGCCAGCCGTCGCCGATCTCGCAGCCTTTCATGGCTGGGACGCTCATCACGGCCTGCGCCAGGCGGCCGTCGAGCTTCCTGTCCCACTGCGTGTGGCTGCCGAGCCCCACCGGCACGCCTCTGAAGCGCGCCTCGACCACGCCGCCCAGCGTGTCGCCGCGCTCCTTGGCGGCGTCGATCAGGTCGATCACCGCGTCGTGAGCAGCCTCGTCGAACGAGCGCAGCGGGCTCTGGTCGAGGGCCTCGAGCCGCCCCCAGTCCATCTCGCCCGAGCAGTCGAGGCCACCGAGGCTCATCACCCGCGCGCAAGACTCGACGCCTATCTCGTCGAGAAGCCTCAACGCCACCGCGCCGGCAGCGACGCGGCTGGCGGTCTCGCGGGCGGAGGCTCGCTCGAGGACGTCGCGCAGGTCCTTGTGGCCGTACTTGATGCCGCCGGCCAGGTCGGCGTGACCGGGGCGAGGCTCGGTGAGCGCGCGGCGGCGCGGCTCGTTGCCGGCTTCGACCGACATGATCTCGAGCCAGTTGGCGTGGTCGCGGTTGACGATCTCCATGGCGATGGGGGAGCCGGTGGTACGGCCGGCGCGTACCCCGCCCTTGATGAGCGCGCTGTCGGCCTCGATGACCATGCGCTGGCCGCGGCCGTAGCCGCCCTGCCTGCGCCGCAGCCACGGATCGACGTGTTCAGGGGCGCTGATCGCGAGCCCTGAGGGGACGCCGTCGAGCAGGACGGTTAGACCCGGGCCGTGTGATTCGCCCGCGGAGAAGTACCTGAGCATCCGGTAAATCTAGCACGCAGGCTGTGCGTCTCTGAGCGGCTGGCTGGGGCCTCTGGCTGCGCAGCGACCCCTACCGAGCGGCTCGAGATAGGGAAGTGCCCGACTCCTGTGGAAGCCGGGCACTTGGCGGTGAGTCTCGCACGCGGCTGGCGGGGCCAGCCGAGAGAGCGTTACTCGATGACCATGGCGTTCACGACCAGCAGCAGGTCGATGTTCTCGTCTTGCTGCGTGGTCTTGCCGAACAGCTCGCCGATGATCGGGATGTAGCCGAGCACCGGGATACGGCTCTTGGTGAGCGTGTAGTTGCTCTGCAGCAGGCCGCCGAGGAGGGCGGTCTGCCCAGGCTCGAGGGTGATCACCGACGACAAGGAGCGCGTCGCCAGCTCGAGGAAGGCAGGATCGTTGGTGGTGGACAGCACGTCTTCGACCTTGGCATCGATGATCAGGGTCACGCGGCCGTCGTTGGCGATGCGCGGTGTGACCTCGAGCTGCACGCCGTACGGGATCTCGCGCTCGATGTTCTCGCTGACGCCGGCGATGCTGATGAAGATGGTGCCGCCGGACTGGATCGAGCCGGTCTGGTTGTCGAGGACGGTGATGTTGCCGTCGTCGACGCGCCTGGACAGCCCCTGGGTCTCGAGGGCGTCGAGCACGGCCAGGATGTTGAAGCTGGAGACGGCGGCGGCGGTATCGAACACGAAGCTCAGGCCCGTGTTGAGGATGTTGGCGCTCATCTGGCCCAAGCCGCCGGACAGGTTGAGGCCGAGGTCGTACGAGACGCTCTTGACCACCTCTTGGATGCGGATCTGGACGTTGACCTGGCGCTGCGGCTGGTCGAGCTCGCGGATGAGCTGCGACATCGTCGCCTGGTCAGTGGCGGAGCCGGTGACGATCACGCTGTTGGTGCGTGCATCGGCGACGACGCTGAAGCGCTCGACGGCGCCTTCCGACTGGCCGGACTCGCCCGCCGCGCGGGTCGCCTGCAGCACGCCGGCGAGCTCGGTGGCGCGCGCGTTGGAGAGGAAGTAGGTGCGCTGCTCCAGCGGCACCAGCTCCGAGGCGCTGGCGTACTGCTCGAGCAGGGCGCCGACGCGCGTGTGCTCCTCAGGTGTGGCCATCACGACGAGCGTCTGCATGCCCTCGATCGCCTCGGCGTCGTAGCCGGCGACCTCGAGGATGCGCAAGGCGCCGCCGACGCTGCCGGAGACGCGGTAGAAGCGCTGCTCGCGGTCGGCCGCGACCGGCTCGCTCGAGTCCGAGGCCTCGACGGGGGCGGGGGAGCGCAGACGCGCGACGCTGGCGCTGCTGCCCACGACCACCACGTCGTTCTCCAAGAGGACGTAGTCGAGATCGTTGAGGGTAAGGACGATGTTCCAGACCTGACGGAACGGCTTGGGATCACCGATGTCGTAGACGATGGTGAGGTTGGGGACGTCGTCGGTGATGGCGGTCAGCCCGACCGAGCGCGCCAGCGCGATGACCATGACCGGGAGGGACTCGCCCGACACGCCGGTGGTGAACTCCACCGGCTCGTCGAAGCGTCCGTCTGAGGGGAGCGGCTCCAGGCTGCCTTGCGCGATGGCAAGGCCTAGGAGCGCGAGGAGCGTGAGGACGATTCCGGTTCGCTTCATGATCACCGCCTGAGATCCAACGATAAGGTCTGGGTCGTGTCACCCAGCGAGAAACGAGCTTCGTAGCCGCGCAGGTCCGACAAGATGATGTCGGTGTCAGGGAGCGCCTGACCGAGCGTGAGGACGACCGGCTCCGTGAACCGGGCCGAGCGGAAGACGCCGACGCTCAGAGGTCCGAGAACCGAGCCGGTGAAGCGGACGTTGTTGTCGCGCAGGTAGCGGCTCAACGGGTCACCGCCGACCGCCAACGGCAGGGTGGGTGCGGGGGAGACGGTCGTCGTGGGTTCCGGAGCGACGGCAGCAGGCTCGTTGGGCCTGTCGGTGCCCAACACGTCAGGCGTCGTGACGGCTACCTGCGTGTCGTCCGGCTCGCTGTCGGTCGTGGGCAAAGGCTCCTGAGGCTCGGGCTCGTCGGGCACGCGGATGGCGGCCAAGGTGCCGAGGTCGACCGGTACAGGGGTCTCGGCGACCTGCTGCGGCGC
>CAYYOK010000152.1:0-6624 GCA_964473205.1 uncultured bacterium
TCAAGGACCGCGTGCTCGAGTACCTCGCCGTGCGCAAGCTCAAGGCCGAGCGCGCCAAGAAGGGCGAGCTCGACGCGTTCGAGGTCAACAAGGGCCCGATCCTGCTCTTCGCCGGACCGCCCGGGGTCGGCAAAACGAGCATCGCGCAGTCGATCGCCAAGGCGCTGGGCCGCGAGTACGTGCGCATCAGCCTCGGCGGCGCGCGCGACGAGTCCGACATCCGCGGCCACCGCCGCACCTACATCGGCTCGATGCCGGGCCGCATCATCCAGGGCATCCGCCAGTCGGGCGCCAAGAACCCGGTGTTCCTCCTCGACGAGGTCGACAAGCTCGGCGTCTCCTACCAGGGCGACCCCAGCTCCGCCCTGCTCGAGGTCCTGGACCCGGCGCAGAACAACAACTTCGTCGACCACTACCTCGGCGTGCCCTTCGACCTCTCCGAGGTGCTGTTCATCGCGACGGCCAACTACGCCCAGCAGATCCCCGAGGCCCTCGCCGACCGCATGGAGACGATCGAGTTCTCGTCTTACATCGAGCCTGAGAAGCTCGAGATCGCCAAGCGCTACCTGCTCCCCCGCCAGCTCGTCGAGAACGGGCTCGAGCCCAACCAGGCCGCGATAACCGACGGAGCGCTCTCGCGCGTCATCGCGTCGTACACCCGCGAGGCCGGCGTCAGGAACCTCGAGCGCATCATCGGCACGCTCGCCCGCAAGGCGGCGCGCCGCATCGCCGAGGGCGAGGCCAAGCGCATCCGCATCACCGAGCGCAGCCTCGAGGCCTACCTGGGCCCGCAGCGCTTCACCCCAGAGTCGGAGGCCGACGACGACCTGGTCGGCGTGGCCACCGGCATGTACTTCACGCCCGTCGGCGGGGACATCCTGTTCGTCGAGACCTCGATCACCCCCGGCAAAGGCGGCCTGGTGCTGACGGGGCAACTCGGCGACGTGATGAAGGAGTCGGCCAGGGCGGGCCTCACCTACGCCAAGAGCAACTCGGAGCGCTTCGGCATCGACAAGGACAAGGTCGACGCCTCCGAGATCCACGTGCACGTGCCGTCCGGCGCCACACCCAAGGAGGGCCCCAGCGCCGGAGTCTCGCTCGCCACCTCGCTGATCAGCGCCCTGACCGGCGTCCCCGTGCGCCGCGACGTCGCCATGACCGGCGAGATCACGCTGCGCGGTCGCGTGCTGCCCATCGGCGGCCTGCGCGAGAAGGTTCTCGGCGCCAAGCGCGCCGGCATCAAGCACATCATCTTCCCCGCCAAGAACGTCGCGGACATGAAGGACGTGCCCGCTCACCTGACCAAGGCGCTGCACCTGCACCCGGTCGACGACCTCGACGACGTCCTCGACCTCGCCCTGGTCGGCGGCATCCACGCCCTGGAGGCGCTCGGCGCCGGCAAGGGCGACAAGACCGGCACCGGCGGCGATGACGCCGGCAAGGACAAGCCGCCCGCCCGCCCGCGCCGCGGCAGCCGCAAGGCCGAGCCCGGCGTCAGGGCCTGACGAGGACCTGGCCGGACCGAGATGCGGCCCGCCAGGACGCTCCTCCTAGCCACCTTGGCGCTCGCGGCCGTCGTGATCCCGCTCGGGGTCACGACGGCCGCTGCGCAGTCTCCCTTCACCGAGGAGTTCGGCTACCTCGAGGGCCGCATCGTCGCGCTCACGCCGCAGTCGCCCGGCGCCAGCGTCGGGACAGGCTGGCTGGCGACGGTGCGCCTCGACGACGGCACGACCGTCACCGCGACGGTCCCACCGGTCGAAGCCTTCGGCGTCACCGAGCTCGAGCCGTTCTCGGTCGGCGACCGGGTGGAGCTCTACTACTCGCCAGGGCCGACCGGGGCCCGCGACATCGTCGTCGTCGACTGGGTCAGGCGCCCCATGCTCGGCTGGCTGGTCGCGCTGTTCCTGGTCGTGAGCGTGGCGGTGGCGCGCTTCAAGGGGCTGCGGGCCTTCATCGCCACCGGCGCCAGCCTCGCGATCGTCGTCACCTTCATCGTGCCGCGCATCCTGGACGGCGCCAACCCGATGCTGATCAGCCTGATCGGCGCGGGCGGGATCCTGGTCCTCGCCATCTACTTCGTCCACGGCCTCAACTGGTCGACCTCGGCGGCGCTGGTTGGAACTTTCGCGGCCGTGATCGTCACGATGCTGCTCGGCGCGCTGTTCATGCAGCTCGCCCACATCACCGGCCTCGGCAGCGAGGAGGCGATGCTCATCACCCTCAACGCCGGCCAGGTGAACCTGCGCGGGCTGGTGCTCGCCGGGCTGCTGGTCGGCGCCCTCGGGGCGCTGACCGACACGACCATCGTGCAGGCCAGCGTCGTGCGCGAGATGGCGCACATCGATCCCAAGCTCCCCTGGACCGCCCTCTACGCCAGCGGCATGCGCGTGGGGCATGACCACATCGGCTCCCTGGTCAACACGCTGGTGCTCGCCTACGCCGGCGCCTCTCTTCCACTGCTCGTGCTGCTGTCGATGGGCGACTTCACGCTCTCGCGCGCGCTCAACATCGAGCTGGTCGCGGTCGAGGTCGTGCACACGCTGGTCGGTTCGATCGGCCTGATCCTCTCGGTGCCGATCACGACCGCGCTGGCCGCCGTGATGTTCAGCGGCGACAGGCTCAAGCTCAAAAAGGGCGAGCTGCACGCCGGGCACAAGCACTGACGAGCCGCGCGACGCTCGTCTGCGATGCCCCTGGGTCGGCGGCGCCGCCGCAGGTCGGGCGCAAGGTCCGCCGCGAGGCGTTATCGTGCCGGGCATGTCAGGCACGAATCCGCGCACACCCCTGATCGCAGGCAACTGGAAGATGCACCGCCTACCGAGCGAGGCCAACGCCTGGCTCGGCGCTCTTCTCGAGAGGCTGCGCGCCTCCCCCGTCGAGCACGCCGAGCTGGCGCTGCTCGTCCCCTTCACCCACCTGCCCGGCATGGCGCGCCTGGCATTCGGCGAGGGCCTCGCCCTCGGCGCGCAGGACCTGAGCCAGCACCGCGAAGGCGCCTACACTGGCGAGGTCTCGGGGCCGATGCTCAAGGACGCCGGAGCCGTGTACGCGATCGTAGGGCACTCCGAGCGCCGCGCCTACCACCGCGAGGACGACCAGCTCGTGGGGGCCAAGCTCAGGGCCGCCGCCTCCGCGGGCCTGACGCCGATCCTCTGCGTCGGCGAGAGCCGCCAGCAGCGCGAGTCGGGCGAGGCGGAAGGCGTCGTCCTGAGCCAGCTGACCACCGCGCTCGCAGGCTTCGAGCCGGCCGGCAACGGCGCCCTCGTCATCGCCTACGAGCCCGTCTGGGCCATCGGCACCGGCCTCAACGCCACACCGGCCGATGCGCAGGCGATGTGCGCCGCGATCAGAGGCCGCCTGCGGCAGCTCTACCCAGCCCTGGCAGACGGTGTGCGCGTGCTCTACGGCGGCAGCATGAAGCCGGCCAACGCCGCCGAGCTGCTGGTTTTGCCCGACGTCGACGGCGGCCTCATCGGCGGCGCCAGCCTCGAGATCGACGACTACCTGGCCATCGCCGCGGCCGCGTCCTGATCCGGAGACGAACGTGACAGACAGAGTCAACCGCCTCAGAAGCCTCCTGCCCGACCTCGGCGTCGCCGGCATGCTCGTCAGCGCGCCCGAGAACGTACGCTACCTGAGCTCGTTCTCCTCGCCAGACGACGGGCTGGTGCTCATCACCCCCGACGCCGCCGTGCTGCTCACCGACGGCCGCTACACCGCGCAGGCGGCCGAGGAGTCGTCGCTGCCGGTCGAGATCGCGCCCAGCTCCCAGGGGCTGCGCGAGCGCGCCGGCGAGCTGGCCGGGAGCCACCGCATCGGCGTCGAGAGCGAGCACGTCTCGCTCAAGGCTTACGCGGACCTACAGGCGCGCTTCGCAGGCGGCTGCGTGGGCCTCGACGAGGTGATCGCGCCGCTGCGCCTGATCAAGGACGCCGCGGAGATCGAGGCGCTGCGCGAGGCGGCGCGCATCACCGACCTCGCCTACCAAGAGGCCTTGGCAGTGATGAGGCCTGGCGTCACCGAGGTCGAGGTGGCGCTGGCGATGGAGCGGGTCATGCGCATCAACGGCGCCGAATCGGGGTTCGACATCATCGTCGCCAGCGGCACGCGCGGCGCCATGCCCCACGGCGTCGCCTCGCAGAAGCGCATCGCGGCAGGCGAGCTCGTCACCCTCGACTTCGGGGCCGCCTACCGCGGCTACCACGCCGACATGACCCGGACCGTGGCCATCGGCGAGGTCGGCGCGGAGGAGCGCCGCATGTTCGACGCGGTGCTGGAGGCTCAGAAGGCCGCCGTCGCGGCGGTGGCGCCCGGCAAGCGCGGCTCCGAGGTCGACGCCGTCGCGCGCGACCTGCTGGCCAGGCACGGCCTCGCCGAGGGGTTCGTTCACTCGCTCGGGCACGGCACCGGCTTGCGCATCCACGAAGGCCCGCGCCTGAGCGCGAAGAGCACCGACGTGCTCGCCGCCGGCATGATCGTCACGATCGAGCCAGGCGTTTACTTCCCTGGCTTCACGGGACTGCGCATCGAGGACCTGTTGCTGGTCACCGAGGACGGGCACGAGGTGCTCTCGCACAGCCCCAAGGAGTTCGTCTCGCTCTGATCCCGACGCGGCTCAGGGTCGTCGCGGCGCCCTGTCGCCGGCCGGCGCGCCGGCCGCGTCAGCCGGCTTCGACCAGCGCGACCGCCGCCCGCAGGTTGCGCTCGACGCTGGCCTCGTCGGGAGCCTCGCTGTAGAGCCGCAGCAGGGGCTCGGTGCCGCTCGCCCTGAACAGCACCCAGGAGCCGTCCTCGAGGTTCAGCTTGACGCCGTCGAGGCGCTCGACCCCGGTCACCGCCAAGCCCGCGTACCGGCTCTGCGGCTCGGCCAGGCGCGCCATGACCCGCTCGACCAAGCCCTGGCCGGCCAGCTTCAGGTCGACGCGATCGTAGGCGTGGCGCACGCCGGTCTCGCGCTCGATGCGGGCGAAGCGCTCGGCCAGCGGCTCGCCGCTGGCCACCTCAGATTCGAGCAGCAGCAGCGCGTTGGCCAGGCCGTCGCGCTCGGGGATGTGCCCGTGCACGCCGATGCCGCCCGACTCCTCGCCGCCGACGAGCACGTCGCCAGCCAACAGCGCGTCGACGATGTACTTGAAGCCGACCGGAGCCTCGACGACGGGGTGGCCGCGCAGCGCCGCCAGCCGCTCCACGACACGGCCCACGGTGAAGGTCTTGACGACCTTGCCGCTCAGGCCCTTGGAGCTGAGGTGATCGACGAGCACAGCCATGATCTGGTGCGAGTTGAGGTAGGCGCCGCCCGGCAGCACGACGCCGATCCTGTCGGCGTCGCCATCGGTGCACGCGGCGAAGCTCGGCTGGCCGCTGCCCGGCCCCACCGCCCTCATGCGCTCCTGCGTGACCGCGAGGTTGGCAGGGATCGGCTCGGGGTTCACGCCGTGGAACAGCGGGTCCGGCCGCCCTCTGAACGCCTCCACCCTCAGGTCGATGCCGGCGTGAGCGGCGAACCCCTCGAGCCAGCCGCTGCCGGCGCCGCCCATCGAGTCGTGCACGAGCCGCAAGCCGCGCCCCGCCAGGGCGTCGACGTCCACCAGCTCGGCCAGGGCGTCGAAGTAGGCGTGCCTGATGTCGAACTCCTCGACCGCGCCCCGACACGGCGGCCGCTCTGCGCTCGTGCCGGCGCCTGCCGGGCTCGAGCTCTCGGGGCCGGCGGTGCTACCGGCGGCCGCTACCCTGCTGGCGACGTCCACGTAGACGTCCGAGGTCGCGCCGCCCCCGTAGGCGCCCTTGAGCTTGAAGCCGCTGTACTCGGGCGGGTTGTGCGAGGCCGTGATCATCACGCCACCGTCGGCGCCGAGGTGCTTGACCGCGAACGAGAGAGCCGGCGTCGGCAGGTAGCTCGCGCCGACCGCCACGTCCAGACCCTCCGCAGCCATGACGGCGGCGGCCGCGCGTGCGAACCTCTCGCCAAGGAAACGCGTGTCGTGCCCGATCAGGACGCGGCGTCCTCCGCGCGCCTGCAGGTGCGCCGCGTAGCCGCGGGCCGCCCGCTCTAGGTTGGCGAAGGTGAAGCGCTCTGCGATCACGTCGCGCCAGCCGTCGGTGCCGAACTTCAGCTCATCCACGGAACCCATCGTCGCAGACGCTCACGAGGCGGACCGTGATGCAACCGTCCTGGCGTTAGACTCTGGCCTGATGGGGATCGTCATCAAGTACGGCGGCAACGCCATGACCGACACCACCACGCGCCGGCTGATGGCGCAGCGGATCCGGACGCTCGCCTCCGAGGCCGAACCGCCTGTCCTCGTGCATGGCGGCGGACCGTTCATACAGGCGGCGCTCGACGCCGCCGGTCTCGAGCACCGCTTCGTGCGCGGGCTGAGGGTCACCAGCCCCGCGAGCCTCGAGGTGATCGAGCGCGAGCTGACGGTGCTCGGGAAGCATCTGGCTCACGAGATCGGGCCCGCCGTCGCGCTCAGCGGCCGCGATGCCAACCTCCTCACCGCCGAGGTGGCGGGCGCCGAGCTGGGCCGCGTCGGGCATATGCGCGAGGTGGAGCCGCTCGCGCTGCGCACGCTGCGCGCCGCCGGCCTGGTGCCCGTCGTGGCGTGCCTGGCGGCCGAT
>CAYYOK010000153.1:0-6584 GCA_964473205.1 uncultured bacterium
GACGGGCCCGACCGGGGTCGACGCGCTGGTCGGCGCGAGCCACCTGCTGCTTGCAGGCGACCAGAGCCTCGCGCGGCCCCCTGCCGCCTAGAGCGCGACCCCGGGCGACGACGGGCCGGCCGAGGCCGGCGACGACCCGGACGCGCCGCCGAACGCGACCGCGCAGCTGGCGTCCCTACCGGTCGGGCGTTATCTGGTCGAGAACTTCGGTGGGCCGCTGCTGCTCAGTGACGAGGTCGCGGCCGCCGCTGCCGTCTGGGAGGCATTGGCGCCTGGCGCTCTGCGGCTCGTCGAACACCCCGACGCCACTGCTCTGTTCGCCTACGGCGACGAAGCCCTCTTCGATGCCGACACGTTCGCCATCACCCTGCTCGGTGGCGGAGCCAGCCGCTCGCTGATCTCGCCGAGCAGCGGCGCGATGCTCGGCGCGGCGCTCCGGCACGAGCTGGGTCTCGTGCTCGGGCTGCCCGAGTCCGCGGCGGCGGGCCCGCTGACGCGGGCGTTGACCGGCCCGCAACACGCCCCAGGAGCTCCTGAGCTGGCCGCCCTCGCAGCCCTGGCCACCGCGGTGCCGGGCGACCTGAACGGCGACGACCGCGTCGACCTGTTCGATCTGCTCGAGTTCGCGGCGCGGTTCGGCCGCACGGGCCTCAACGAGCCGGCGGACCTTGACCGCGACGGGGTGGTCGACGAGGCCGATCTGGAGATGCTGCGCTCGCTGTACGAGTTCCTGCCGCCCGGCGCCGACGACTGACCAGCTCGGCTCGGCCGGCTCCTCGAAGCCTCGTGGCAGGCCTCGACGGAACTTGACTCAGCTCATTCGGTGTGCGCTTCGACGCTCGCCGCCGGCAGGTAGAGCACGACGATCTCCTGCTCGCCACGCGCGAACAGCAGCGTGCCGCCGCCGTGCGGCACCAGCAGGCTGTCGGTGAACGAGCCGAGCATCTGCCCTGGGAGCATCGCGACCAGGCTCTCCTGGGAGTCGCGCGTCCGTCCCCGGTACTGCCTGACGGTGATCTTCTGGCCGTTGAGCTCGAACGTCAGCGGCTCGCCGGTGAGCACCTGCAGCTCGTGATCCGTGGCTCCCGACCGCTCGATGATCGTGGGGGTGTCGGTCGGGTCGACCATGACGGCCTGCACCATGCGGTCGACAACCTTGGTGACCACGTCGTCGGTCAGCAGGACCTCGGACGCCCTGGCAGCGCCGCGCAGCAACCCGTCGAGAGCCTGCTTGCGGCTCGGCGCGCGGGCGATGACCGTGTTGGCTCGCGCCAGCGCCTGAACGACGATCTCCTGCGGCTCGCCCCTGACCATGTTGGCGATGACCTTCAGCACGGTCAGCAGCTCCTCGCGGCTCGGGCTGGACAGCACCTCGAACACGACGAGCGCCTCGGCCAGGCGCACGGCCAGCGTGCGGCCTTCGTCCTTGAGGCGCAGGTGGACGTAGTCCCCCTCGCGGAAGACCCCGAGCCTCACGTGCCCGAGGTGAACGATCTGCGCGCCGTTCAACTCCACCTCGCGGCCGTCGACGAACAGGTTGCGCACGCCGCCGGCGGCTGACAGGGCGATGTCGTGGCCGCGCAGGTTCAGCCGCACCGGTCCCACGAGCTTGACGGTTATCGCCGAGGTCTGCGGCTCGACGCGGTCGGTGCGCAGCGCCGGGTTGACGCCGAACAGCACGCCGCCTTCGAGCTGCGGCGCCGAGGCGTTCCCGCCGACGTAGGTGGGCAGGTAGTCGGCCAGGCGGTCGAAGAAGACGTGAACGAGCTCCTGCATCATCTGCGTGTCGCGCTGGTACGACTGAGCCTCGCTGCGCTCCAGCGCGGTCACCTCGATGAGGCGCCGCTCCAGCTCGCGGCGCTGAGCGGCGCGCTGATCGTCGGGAAGCCGCTCGCGGGCGAGCTCCTGCATCGCCAGCCTCAGCTGCTTGCTGGTGAGGGCGCGCGCGTCGAGCGCCGACGTGCGCCCCGCGTACGGGTCGGAGGCGACGGCCAGCGCGGCCTGACGGATCATGGGCAGCGCCTGGCCGTCCGGCACGCTCAGAGACGGGAACGGGCTCCCATCTCGCCCCAGCGTCATGATGATGTTGACCAGCTCTCTGGCGATCTCGGAGAGCGAGTCGAGGTCGGACAGCGAGACGAGCGGGTCCCCGATCGGCGGTATCGGCTCGAAGACCTTGAAGCCGCGCATGCCCGACTCGGTCAGGAAGGTGGCGCGCTCAGCGTTGCGGCGCAGGTTGTGGAGGGTGGCGAAGACGACGCGCGCCGTGTAGCGGTCGCGCTCGGAGCGCCAGGCGGCGGCCAGCCGCTGGACGTAGGCGTCGAGGTCGTCCCACCAGACGCGCCGCGCCAGGCGCAGCAACACCGCGTTCTCCTCGCGCTCCTCCGGCGTCTGCTGGATGGGCGGGGCGGCTTCGAGCGCCAGCTCGACCTCCTCGACGTCGCCGATCATCAGGGAACCCAACTCGGGAGTGCCGCGGCTCGTCGGAAGCGCCGGAGCGCCCGAGCTGCCGCCGAACGAGCTGAGACTGTGCTTGAGCCTGTCGAAACGCTGCCGCTGGTCGCCGTTGAGCCTGTCGCGCTCCCGCTCGAGGTGGTTCACTAGCTCCCACATCGAGGCCGTCCCGCCCTTGACTGGGCGGCGGGCTCGGAAGTCCTCGACTTTGTACTCGAGCAGCTCGAGCACGACGCCTTCGAGGTGCGGCATACGCGGTCATCTTAGCCCCGCTGCGGCGCCCTCGGACGTGTGCGAATCCTCACCAGAGCGGACTACGGCGCGGCGAGCACGCGACCCAGCCTGGCGACCGCCTCGAGCGCCAGGTCCTCGCCGATGGTCAGTGGCGGCAGGAACCTGATCACGTTCGCACCGGCGTTGGTGGTCAGCACTCCCTGCCGGCGCAGAGCGGCCATGACCGGCGTGGCGTCCTGCGTCAGCTCGATGCCGATGAACAGCCCGCGGCCCCGCACGTCGGCGATCAGCGGGCTGCCCAGGTCGCGGATGGCGCTCCTGAGCTTCTCGCCCAGACGGGCGGCGTGGCCCATCAGGTCGCGGCTCTCCAGCTCCTGGATCACCGCCAGGCCGGCGGCCGCCGCCAGGGCGTTGCCGCCGAAGGTCGTCCCGTGACCGCCCTTGGGCATCCTCAGCGCGACGTCCTCGGTCATCACGACCGCGCCGATCGGCACCCCGCCCCCCAGACCCTTCGCCAGCGTGACGATATCGGCGGTCACGCCCGAGGGTTGGCTGGCGAGGAACGTGCCGGTGCGTCCGACGCCCGACTGGATCTCGTCGAGGATCAGCAGCGCTCCCCTGGCGTCGCAGAAGCGGCGCGCGGCGCGCAGGAACTCGTCACTGACGGGTCTGACGCCGCTCTCGCCCTGGATCGGCTCGAGCAGCACGCCGGCCGTGCGCTCGTCGACGGCGCGCTCCAGGGCGCCGACGTCGTCGGCGTCGATGAACTCGACCTCGAACGGATAGGGACCGAACGGCTCGCGGTACTTCGGCTCCCAGGTCAGTGGCAGCACGCCGAGGGTACGACCGGAGAAGCCGCGCCGCACGCCGACGAAGCGGCCGCGGCCCGTCGCCGCACGCGCCCACTTGAGCGCACCCTCGTTGGCCTCGGCGCCGGAGTTCGCGTAGAACACGCGCGTCAGCGGTGCGCCGCAGAGCCGGACCAGCGCCTCCGAGAGCAGGGTCCGAGGCTCGTTGACGATGTACTGAGGGCAGGTGATCAGCTTGCCGGCCTGCTCGGCGATGGCCGCGACCAGGCGCGGGTGGGCGTGACCCAGGCTGGCGACGGCGATGCCGGCCAGCATGTCGATGTACTCGTTGCCGTCGGCGTCGTAGACGAGCGAGCCGTCGCCTCGCTCCAGCACCAGGTCTGGCGCCCACAGACCGCTGTTGTGCGCTCTCTCCCGCTCGAGCCAGCTCTCGCTGCTCGCCTCGTCAACGCTCGCTGCCACCGCCCGGCTCGACATCAACTCCTCCTACGCCCCCGGCCCACAAGCGTACTGCCTTTCAGGGGAGCGAGAAGCGCGCCGCGCGCAGGCGACGAGCCCGCCGAGGCGCCACCGGCTCAGGAGCCGACGGCGACGAGGCACAGCGGCATCTCGCCGCGCCCGTCGAGGTTGAGCAGGTCGGTGAGCTCGTCGTCGTAGAAGTCGGCGACGAACTGGGCCGCCAGGCCGAGCGCGGCGCAGGCGAGCACGGCGTTCTGGGCCGCCGCGCCGGCCTCGAGGTAGAGGTAGCGGTAGGCGCGACCTCCTTCGGCGGTGCGGTGCCGCTGCGGCACGCCCGTGAAGCAGAGCACGGCGGCCTGCGCTCCCAGGTCCAGCGGGGCGAGCAGCGAGTCGGCGAGGCGCAGCGAAGGATCGCCGGTGGCCAGGTGGGCGAGGCTGTGCTCGCGCGGATCGTAGTGGTAGATGCCGGCGAACATGTCCTGCACCTGTCGCGCCAGGACGTAGGTCTCCAGGGACGAGACGCCCTGAGCGCTGAGGTGCACGCGTCCTCGCTCCAAGGTGAAACCGGCAGCGCTCCACAGGAGCTGCGAGAGCTGCGCCTGCTTGATGCGGCCGCCCTCTGCCATGCCGCCGCGCTCCGACGACATCGTCGTCCACATGCCCGAGCCGCCCTTGAGCTGCGGCTGCGGCAGCCGCGCCACCTCGGCCGGGTTGGCGTAGACCTTGAACGGCGGCGCGACGCGCGAGCGCGCGCCCGGTAGCTGGCCGCGCTTGAACTTCGTCTGATGATGGAACTCCGCGCCGATGGGGCGCGGGCGCTTGGAACTCACAGCGGGTCTCCCTAAGCGACTCCCTGAACTGCGGAGTCTAACACCGCTGCCCGGTACGCTTGAGGCGGCTGTCGGGCCGGGGAGAGCCGAAGCGGGGCGTCCGCCGTCCAGGAGCGCTTGAACGCCGTTACGGAGGGAACGCGTTGAACCCACACCTCACGAGCTACGAACTCAGGGTCCGCTTCGCCGAGACCGACCAGATGGGCGTGGCGCATCACAGCGCCTACGTGCTCTGGTGCGAGGCTGCGCGCGTCGAGTGGTTGCGCGAGCGCGGCCTCAGCTATCGCGAGATGGAGGACAGCGGGCTGTCTCTCGCCGTCGCCAGCATCGGCATCGAGTACCGCGCCGCGGCGCTCTTCGACGACCTGCTGATCGTCGATGCTCGCGCCACCGAGGTCAAGAGCCGCAGGGTCGCTTTCGACTACGTGATCGCGAGGCCGGCGGACGGCGTCAGGATCGCCACGGCGCGCACCACGCACGTGCCTACGGGCAGGGACGGGCGCGCCATCCGGATCGACGAGCGCTGGCTGGCTCCGCTCCAGGCTTTGGTGCGGTCGGCGCCGTAGCCGCGTCTATAATCGACGGCAACACGTCCTGCCACTGCCGCCGAAGGCGGGGTGCGGGACCGCGAGGTGAATGGTGCCAGAGACCCTGACCGCAACTGTGAGTAGACGCGCGACCGAGAAGATCGTCTCGACCGCCCTCACCTTCGATGACGTGCTGCTCGTGCCAGCCCACAGCGCGGTCCTGCCGCGCGATACCGACCTGTCTGCCCGCTTCTCGCGGACCGTCGAGCTGAGGCTGCCCCTGGTCTCGGCAGCGATGGACACGGTGACCGAGACGCAGATGGCGATCGCCATGGCGCGCCAGGGCGGCATCGGGGTCATCCACAAGAAGATGTCGGTCGAGGCGCAGGCCGAGATGGTGCGCAAGGTCAAGCGCTCGGAGTCGGGCATGATCGTCGACCCGATAACCCTGGGGCGCGGCGCGACGGTCGGGGACGCCGAGGACCTGATGCGCGAGTACCGGATCAGCGGCGTGCCGATCGTGGAGCCCGACGGCAGGCTCGTCGGGATCATCACCAACCGCGACATGCGCTTCGAGACCGACATGACCAAGAGCGTCACCGAGCTGATGACGGCCGCCGACCTGGTGACGGTGCCGGTCGGCACGACCCTCGAGGGCGCGCGCGAGATCCTCAAGCACCACAAGGTCGAGAAGCTGCTCGTCGTCGACGACGCCTTCCGCCTCAAGGGCCTGATCACGATCAAGGACATCACCAAGCGCCTCGAGTACCCGAACGCCGCCAAGGACTCGCTGGGGCGGCTGCGCGTGGCCGGCGCCGTCGGCGTGAGCCAGGACCTCGAGAGCCGCGCCGCCGCGCTGGTGGAGGCCGGCGTCGACGCCCTGGTCCTCGACAGCGCGCACGGGCACTCGCAGGGGATCCTCGACGCGCTGGTCTACCTCAAGGAGACCTACGAGATCGACGTGGTGGCCGGCAACATCGCCACGCCCGAGGCGGCGGAGGCGCTGATCGCGCGCGGCGCAGACGGCGTCAAGGTCGGGGTGGGACCAGGCAGCATCTGCACCACCCGGGTCGTCACCGGCGTCGGCATGCCGCAGCTCAGCGCCATCCTCGCGATCTCCGAGGTCACCGGCGCCGCCGGCATCCCCCTGATCAGCGACGGCGGCATCAACTTCTCTGGCGACGTGGCCAAGGCGCTGGCGGCCGGCGCCGACTCGGTGATGATGGGCTCGATGCTGGCTGGAACCTCCGAGGCTCCTGGCGAGGAGATCT
>CAYYOK010000154.1:0-6421 GCA_964473205.1 uncultured bacterium
CCGCGCGCGCCGTCTTGTGGCGAGATGAACGGGCCCTCGAGGTGGATGCCCGGTACGGCGTTGGCGACCAGCTCGCTGGCCTCGACCGCCTCGTCGATGGCACGCAGGCACGCGATCAGGTGGTCCTCGAGACCCGTGATGACCGTGGGCAGGAAGCGCGTCACGCCGGCGCGCCACTGCGCGCGCACCGCCTTCTCGAACTCGGCCGGGGAGAGACCGGCTCCATTGAAGTCCACGCCGAGCAGCCCGTTGACCTGGATGTCGAACCAACCGGGCGAGGTCAGCGTAGTGGTTGTAGAGGTCGCCTGGCTCGTCGCTACCACCTCACGGCTCCATGCCTCCGACGCGTCCCCCGAGGCGTGTCCCCCCGAGGCGCAAGATACGCGTCCACCGCCTCAGCATCGCACTATCTCGCGAGCGAGTGCGTGTGGCGCTGCGTCAATCAGGCTCGGGCAGCGGCGCCAGCACCGCGCGCGCTACCGCATCGAGCCCTGCGCTCAGGACAGCCTCGCTGCTGGGGCCGAACACGCCCGGCTCGCCGTAGAACATGTAGGCGGAGTCGACCTCGTAGCCGCCCTCGCCGTGCGCGGCCGCCGTCGGCAGGTAGCCGGGCGCGTCGTTGGCGTACGCGATCGGCATCACCTCGCCAGGGAGCTCGCGCTTGAGGGCCAGGCCGAGCTCGACGAACGGCTCGCCCGGGCAGAAGACCAGAGCCACACCCTCGATGCCCAGAGCTTGCAGCTCGATCGACCGGCCGGCCGGCACCGTCCGATCCGCCCATGCCGGCGCCCACTGATCGGCCCAGGCGGCCATCAGCGGCAGCACCGCTCGGCGGAAGTGGTCCAAGGTGGCCGGCCCCGCGTCGGCGTCGCCGGCCGCTAGCTCCCGGCGCCACTCGGCTGCCAGCTCGCGCAGATCGCGGGTGGGCGGCAGGTACTCGAGCTCGACCGTGGCGGTTGCGCAACGGATCTCGCCGGGGCGCGGCGGCGTTCCCGCCCGCGAGACTGCCTCTCTCACCGCATCGGCCAGCCTCCTCCCCAACCTGCTCGCCTCGTCGAAGCTGCGCCGCTCGGAGGCCACGCCGCTGCTGGCGGTGGCGAGGTGGCCGTGGTTGACCTGTCCCGCGAAACCCGTGGCCCACAGCGGCGTGCAGCCGGGCTCGGAGGCGGACAGCGCGGCTTCGACCTCGTCCAGCACGAACCCGACGTAGTCGCGCGTCAGCAGCAGGTTGTCGGGGCCGAGCACGACGGGGTGCAGCGCGAACGTGGCCAGTAGCCCGCTCGGGCCGCTCACTCCTATCGGCTCACTGTGGCCGCCTGGTTCGTCGAAGGCGCTGGGAGCGGCCGGCCAGAAGCCGAGGACCTGCAGCTCGGTGTCGACGGGACCGCCAGGGACGCGGCGGTTGGCCGCGACACCCTCGACCGTAGCCCTGCCGAACCGGAACCACCCGGGTTTCAGGTCTCGCACCGCAGCCGAGGCCGCCCGACGAGCGCCCGCCACGAGCAGGTCCAGCACCGCCGGATCGACCTGGCCGAGGCGCGCGGCGCGCAGGGTCGCCGGACCGGAGTGCGTGTGCGTCGCCGCGACGGCCACGCGTTCGGGCGGTAGTGGCGCGGCGTCGAGAACGCCGCTCGCCGAACCAGCGGGGGCGGCCCCGGCCAAGGCCTCGTTGACCGTGGCCGCCACGGCTTCCCTGACCGCCGCGGTGAGAGCGGCGTCGACGCCGATCACGTCGAGCGTCACCACCGCGACCGGCGCGTCCTCGGCACCGCAGGTGCCGCCGGCACCGCCAGCTCCCAGCGCCAGCATGCAGCGAGCCTCGAGGCGGTCGCGAGCTCCCTGGCTCGCACCCTGGCGCGCCGCGAAGCCAGACATCTCGACCTGCTGCTCCGGCGTGACGTCGGCTCGGCCGAAGCCGGCGCGCGCGCTGCACGGCGTCACCGCGACCTCCGTGGCGCGGAGCGCCGCCGTGTCCGGAACGACGCGAGGCGGGCTTCCCTTCGCACGCCCGGCAGCTTACCCTCCTGGCTGGAGGCGCCATGACCCTGCTAGACGACTACTTCAGCACGGTGACCCGCCTGATGGCGAGGCTGTACGAGGAGGAGCGCGCGGCCCTCGACGCCGCCAGCGAGGCCGTCGCCGACGCCATCGCCGCCGACAGGCTGCTGCACGTCTTCGGGCCCGGCGGTCACTCGGCGCTCGGGGCCGAGGAGATCTTCTTCCGCGCCGGAGGCCTGGTGGCGGTCAACGCGATGCTCGACGACGGCGTCATGCTCGGCGGCGGGGCGCTGCGCAGCATGAAGATCGAGCGCACGCCCGGCTACGCGAAGGTGGTCCTGGACGAGTACGGCCTCGCGAGCGGCGACCTGCTGCTGATCGTCAACGCCTACGGCATCAACTCCTGCACCATCGATGCGGCCCTGATCGCTCGCGAGATCGGCGCCAAGACCATCGGCGTCACCAGCAAGGAGCTGCAGGCGGCGCTGCCGCAGGGCCACCCCAGCCGCCACCCGAGCGGCAAGAACCTCGCCGACCTCGTCGACATCTGCGTCGACTGCAAGGTCCCGATGGGCGACGCGCTGATCAGCGTGCCGGGCGTGATGCAGAAGGCCGGCTCGTCGAGCACGTTCCTCAACGCCCTGGCGCTGAACATGATCACGCTCGGCGCCGTCGGCAAGCTGGCCGAGCGCGGCATCGACCCGCCGATCTGGCAGAGCGCCAACAGCCCCGGCGGCGACGAGGCTAACGCCAAGCACCTCGCCGCCTTCCGCGGGCGCATCAAGAAGCTGTAAGCGCGTCGGGTGCCCGCTTGCCCGTCCCCGAGCACGCCGGGTGACCGAGCGGCGACCGAGCGCGCTCGACCACCGCGTGAAGCGGCCGTGAAGGCCGTGCGCGACGCGAGAAGGTAAGATGTATAGACCACCCGTCCAGTGCTCGGCAGCAGCCGGACGTCCGCCTGCGCGCCGCGCCAACCCCCGGAGGTGCACGGTGTTCATCCGCAACAGGCTAAGAACCCTCATCGCAGCCCTTCTCGCCCTGTCGTTGACGGGCGCCGCGCTGGCTCAGAACCTGGTCGTCTACAACGCCGGCTCCTCTGAGCTGATCGAGGACACGATCGCGGCGTTCAACGCGGCGCATCCCTCGATCCGGGTCACGGTCGTCTCGGCCGGGGTGGGGCAGCACACGACCCGCATCGAGGCCGAGGCCGCCAACCCGCAGGGCGACATCTTCTTCGGCGCCAGCGTCGAGAGCTTCGAGGCGATCATCCACCTCTTCGACTCCTACCAGACCGCCAACGACGCCGACTTCGACCGCGCCTTCGTGCATCCCGAGTACCGCTACTACGGCTACTCGCAGCCGCTGCAGGCGTTCGTCGTCAACACCAACCTGCTCGCGCCCGACGAGCGTCCTCGCGCCTGGTCCGACCTCGCCGATCCTAAGTACCAGGGCAAGATCATCATGGCCAACCCGTCGCTGTCGGGATCGGCCTACGCGCAGCTCGCCCAGATGCTGCAGCTCTACGACTGGAGCCTGATCGAGGACGTCGTCAAGAACACGACCTTCGTGACCTCCTCGCAGCTGGTGTTCGAGAACGTCGCGCGCGGCGAGATCGAGATCGGCATCACCGGCGAGTCGAACATCGCCATGCTGATCGAGGACGGCTGGCCGGTCGAGGCCATCTACCCGAGCGAAGGCACCGGCCTGCGCTTCGACTCGATGGGCATCATCCTCGGCGGCCCGAACCCCGACGCCGCCCGCACCTTCATGGACTGGGCGACGAGCCTCGCCAACTACGAGGTCGCGGCCAAGCACTACCGCCGCCCCGTGCGCGCCGACGCGCCAGCCCCCGCCGGGCTGGCCCCGACCTCCGAGGTCCCGACCTTCCCCTACGACCCCGACCTGGCCGCCGCCAACCGCGAGGCCGACCTGGCGCAGTTCGACGAGATCTTCTCGAACCGCTAGGCCGCAACAGCCGTTCAGCCGCAACCCCCCGGGCGCGAATCGCCGCGTCCGGGGGGTTGCCACAGGGCATATCGTTATCTGATGCGTTTCGAAGCCTTCAGCGCAGCCAAGGACCCCGCCAGGCCGTGGACCAACGACGACCGCGTCGTGGTCTGCGGCACCAACGCGTTCGCCGTGATCGACGGGGTGACCGACAAGAGCGGCGAGAACCTTCCGAACGGGCTGAGCCGCGGGCAGTTCGCGGGCGTGGTGATCGAGCGCGAGCTCGCCAGGCTCACTCGGATCGGCCCGGCCTCCGACGTCCACGCCGCCGACCTCGCCGGCACCGTCACCAACGCGCTGCACGCCGAGTACACCGCCATGGGCATCCTGGCCGAGGCCGAACGCGATCCGCACCGGCGCTGCGGCGCACAGGTAGCCGCACTGGTCAGGACACCGACCGGCTGGCGGCTCCTCGTCATCGGCGACTGCGGCGCCAGGCTCGACGGCCGCGAGGCGGTGACCGGCGCCAACCCGGGCGACGCGCTGACCTCGCTGTGGCGGGCAACGGTGTTCGGAGCTCTGACCGCGAACGGCGCCGGCGTCGAGGAGGCGCTGGCGCTGTCGCGCCGCTACGCGCTGGTCGGCAACCGCACCTATCTGACGGAGGGCGAGAACCGGCTGACACCTGAACGACACTCGGCGCTCGCGGCGGAAGCTCTGACGACCGCGATCGCGCAACACCCGGAGCTGCCGCCGGAGATCGTCGAGGACGCCTTGGCCGGCGGCATACTCGGCATGGCTCAGCACAGGAACCGTCCTGGCCCGCTCGGCTCTGCCTGCCTCGACGGCTTCGCGGTGCCCGACAGCCTGCTGATCGAACGCGACCTGCCGGCCGGCAGCTTCACGACGGTCGAGCTGTTCAGCGACGGCTACTTCGGCACGCCCGCGCCGGGCGAGGTCGGCGTCGATGCCTGGGAGGCTCGCATCGCCGAGGTCGAGAGAGACGACCCGCACAAGGTGGGCGCCTACCCGAGCACCAAGGGCTCGGCGCCAGGCAAGTTCAGCGACGACAGATCGGTGCTGGTGATCCGACTCGAACGAGCGAGAGCTGCGGCGTCCGCGGCACGTCCGGCGCCCGCGGTACCTCCGGTTCCGCGCGAGGAGAGGTAAGCAGTGGCAGACGAGAAGCTGACGGTACAGGGCCTGACCAAGGTCTTCCACACGCCAGAGGGTCAGGTAGTGGCCGTCGACAACGTCGACCTCGAGGTCAGCTCCGGCGAGTTCTTCTCGCTGCTCGGACCCTCGGGCTGCGGCAAGACGACGACGCTGAGGATGATCGCGGGGCTCGAATCGGTGACCTCGGGCTCGATCAGGTTCCGCGGCCGCGACCTCGCCTCGCTGCCGCCCGCCTCGCGCAACCTCGGCATGGTGTTCCAGTCGTACGCGCTGTTCCCGCACCTGACCGTGCTCGAGAACGCCGCCTACGGTCTGCGAGTCCGCAAAGCCGGCAACGCAGAAGTGAGGGAACGCGTACCAGCGTTGCTCGAAACCCTCGGCCTCGCCGGCCTCGCGACCCGCTACCCCTCCGACCTGTCGGGCGGTCAGCAGCAGCGCGTCTCCATCGCCAGGGCTCTCGCCTACGAGCCCGAAATGTTCCTGCTCGACGAGCCCCTCGCCAACCTCGACGCCAAGCTGCGCGTGCAGATGCGCGAGGAGATCCGGCGCATCCAGAAGGAGCTCGGCGTGCTGGCGCTCTACGTCACGCACGACCAGGAGGAGGCGATGTCCGTCTCCGACAGGCTCGGTGTCTTCTCGGCCGGCAAGCTGATGCAGGTCGGGCAGCCCGAGGCGATCTACCGCGACCCGGCCACGCTCTTCGTCGCCGACTTCATCGGCAAGATCAACTTCTTCCCCGCCCGCACCGCTGGCGGTGCGCACGTCGCGGGCGCTGCGCAGGCGAGCGGCGCGCCGCTCGGCCTCGCCGGCGGCTACACCACCTCGCCGCTGCGCAAGCACGAGCTGACGGCCGACGAGAAGCAGTCGTTCGGGGTGCCGGGCAGCGCGCTGGTGGCGGTGCGGCCCGAGCATGTGCGCATCAGCCCCGACACCGAACCTGTCGGCGTCCCCGGCCGCGTCAGGCGCGTGCTGTTCCTCGGCAGCATCATCAGGTACTTCGTCACCTGCGACGGTGCGCTGAAGGAAGTGATGGTCGAGAGCGCGCGTCCGGTCGCCGGCATCACCGAGGGCAGTGGCGTGCGGCTGTCGTTCGACGACGCCGACGCCATCGCCTACCTCAGCGCCGGAAACGGCGGAGCCGGCTGATGGCGCTGCAGGCCCAAGCGCGCACAGGCAACACGCCCCGCGGCCGCGACTGGTTCCCGATCGTCGTCGGCATCATCACCGCCTTCGTGCTGGTCGGGCTGCTGGTCTACCCCATCGGCAAGTCGCTGCTGTCCAGCCTGGTACCGCAAGGCTC
>CAYYOK010000155.1:0-6420 GCA_964473205.1 uncultured bacterium
CGCCGCAGCCTATCGAGCGCGCTGGTGAACGAGCGCTCCCTGACCAGCTCCTCGACGTCCGCCAAGGCGGCGAGAGAGTGGGCGACGACTCCGGCGGACTCGGGGTCGAGGGCGTCTTCCGCTCCCATCGTTCTGGCGATCCGGAAGGCGCGGTACGCCGCACCGAACTGCCTGGCCGCGACGAGCTCCTCCCACGACAGGACCATCTCAGGCTGCGCGGCGCCGGCGATGGAAGGCGAGCCCGCGTCGGTCGAGTACTGGGTCTGATCGCCCTCGTCGCTCATGCGCTCGACGCTACCACGGTCTAAGCGTCGCCCCGACCTGCCCCAGGGTCAAGGTCGCGGCTTCGTCGCGGCTGCGTGGCCGCCTCCCGCGATGCCCCGGTAGAGGCCCTCGTAGCTCTTGGCCGAGGCGCTCCAGGAGAAGTCTTGGCGCATCGCCTCGCGCTGCATCGCAGCCCAGGCGGGCGTGCCGTGCGCGGCGATCGCCTCGGCGGCCGCTCTCGCCAGAGCGTCAGAGCTCGCGGCCGCGAACACGAAGCCCGTGCGCCGGTGAGAGACGGTGTCGGCGAGGCCGCCCGTGGCTCTCACGATAGGGAGGGTGCCGTAGCGCATGGCTATCATCTGGCTCAGCCCGCAGGGCTCGAACCGGCTCGGTACGGCCAGCGCGTCGGCGCCGGCGTAGATCGACCTCGCCAGCGCGTCGTCGTAGCCGATGACGGCAGCGACCCGACCCGGCCGGTCGGTGGCCAGCGAGAGCGCGCCGGCCTCGAGGTCGGGATCGCCGGTGCCGAGCAGCGCCAACGACCAGCCCTGATCCAGGAGCCGGTCCGCCGCACCCAGGAGCAGGTCGATGCCCTTCTGGTCCGCCAGCCGCGACACCACCCCGAGCAGCGGCTGCTCGCCCCTCAGTCCCAGCCTCTCGCGCAGCTCGCGCCGGCACGTGTCCTTGCCGGCGAGGTCGCGCGCCGAGTAGCTGCGCGGGATGTGAGGGTCGGTGGCGGGGTCGAACGATTCGGTGTCGATACCGTTGAGTATCCCGCTCACCTTGCCGGCCAGGCTCCTGAAGGTGCCATCCAGGCCGAAGCCGTACTCGGGGCTGCCGAGCTCCTGAGCGTAGGTGGGGCTGACGGTCGTCACGCGGGTCGCGAAGCCGAGCCCGGCCTGCAGCGAGTTGGCCGCGCCGAAGTGGTTGAGGTAGCTGCCGGACAGGTCGTCGGGGAGCCGCAGCCACCACAGCACCTCGCCGATGTCTCCGGTGCCCTGGAACTGCGCGTTGTGCACCGTCAGCAGGCTCGGGAGGCGGGGGAAGCCGGCCGGCAGGTGCCAGCCTCGCTCCAGCACCATGGGCAGCAGCGCGGTGTGCCAGTCGTTGACGTGCACGACGTCGGGCAGGAAGCCGAGCCGCGCCGACACCTGAGGTATGGCGCGGGTGAAGCGCGCGAAGCGCTCTAGGTCGTCGGGGTGGCCGTAGAGTCCGTCGCGCCAGAACGACGGGTGGCCCACGAAGGCGTACCGCACCCCGCCTCGCTCCAAGGTCCCGATGCCGACGGTCTCGAAGCCGCCTGTGAACGGCACCTCCACGTCCCCGATCCAGTAAGGCTGGGTCTTCGCCTTGAGGTCCTGGTACCAAGGCGTCACGACGAGCACCTCGTGCCCCAGCGCAGCCAGGGCGGCCGGCAGCGCCCCCGACACGTCCGCCAGGCCGCCCGTCTGGCTGAACGGCCTGACCTCGGCGGTGGCGAACAGCGCGCGCATGGCTCAAGTGTAGTGCGTGGGATGTATGTTGCTTACGCGAACGGCGCCGTGGCGCGCATATACTCTCGACATCGAGCCGGTCGGCGGCGCGCCGTTCGGGACGCTGTCGCTGCATCCGTGCGCGGGCGCCTGAGCGCGACCGCGGCCGAGCCTGGAGGCATATGAAGCGCAGAGTACTCCTCGTCGTCCTTGTCGTGCTGGCAGTCGCCACCATGGCGGTCAACGCCCAGCTTTCCAGGGACTTCGCGGGCGACTTCTACAACCACCCCGCTGGCCGGGCTTTGGTGCAGGCGTTCGGCGCGCTCAAGAGCGGCTACCTCACCGACGTCGACGACGAGATCCTGATCAGAGGCGCCATCAACGGCATGCTCGAGGCGCTCGAGGACCCATTCACCGGCTACGTCGAGCCGCAGGCCGCGGCCCGTGACATGCAGGACCTCACCGGATCGTTCGAGGGCATCGGCGCGGTGCTGACGCCCTACGACAGGATCACCGGCAAGGGCGTCGAGATCCTCACCGTCTACCAGGGCGGCCCGGCAGCCACCGCGGGCCTTCAGCGCGGCGACGTCTTCCTCGAGGTCGACGGCATCGACGTCAGGTCCTTCACGACCTCCGACGTGGCCGACGTGGTGCGCGGCCCCAAGGGCACGGTCGTCAGGCTGACGATGAACCGCCCTGGCGTCGAGGAGGCGCTGGTCTTCGAGATCCAGCGCGACACGATCCAGATCGTCAACGCCCAGAGCACGATGCTGCCGGACGGCGTCGGCTACCTCTCGCTGACCTCCTTCAACAGCCAGCTCCTGCACGAGCAGATGATCGAGCACCTCGACTCTCTGATCAGCCAGGGCGCCACCTCGCTGGTGCTCGACCTGCGCGACAACTCCGGCGGGCTGCTGAGCCAGGCGATCCTCATCGCCGACGAGTTCCTCAGCGGCGGCGACATCGTCTTCCAGCGCGCCAGGGGCGTGACCCAGCGGATCGCTGCCGCCGACCCCGCGGCTTACGCGCTCCCGATGGTCGTGCTCGTCAACTCGAACTCGGCTTCCGCCTCTGAGATCGTCGCGGGTGCCCTGCAGGAGAACGGGCGCGCGCTCGTGGTAGGCGAGCAGACCTTCGGCAAGGGAGTGGCCCAGTCGGTGCTGACCTTGGCCGACGGCGGCCAGCTGCGCTACGTCTCGTTCGAGTGGCTCACGCCTAACCGCCGCAGCATCGCCGACGCCGGCGTCACTCCCGACGTGCAGGCGAACGACACGCGCTTCCCCAACACCATCGTGACCAGCGGCCGCGGCCTGAAGTCGGGCCAGACGATCGAGATCGTCGTCGACGGCCAGGTCATCGGCTCCGCCACCGCCGGGGACGACGGCACCTTCGAGATCATGGCGCTCGGCCCGCAGCGCGAGGTCAGCTCGGTGCAGGGGCAGGCGATCGTGCACCTCGAGACCGACAGCGCTCTGCAGGTCGCGTTCGACCTCGTCAAGTCGCAGGTCGCGGCGGGCAACTAGCTGAGCGCGGCGGTCGAGCTGCGGGCGAGGGTGCGGCCGCTCGGAGCCGGACCCGCGGGGCAGGTAGCCAGGGGGCTAGAGCGAGAGCCTTGAGCCGCGCGTGATCCTCGCAGAGGGCCTGGTCAAGTCGTACGGCCGCTTCCGGGCGGTCGACGGGGTCGATCTGAGCGTCGCACCCGGCGAGGTGGTGGCGCTGCTCGGCCCCAACGGCGCCGGCAAGTCGACGACGATCAAGGCTCTGGTCGGCCTGATCAGGCCGACGGCAGGCAGGGTGGCGGTCGGCGGCTTCGACCTCGCGCGTGACGGCGTGCGGGCCAAGGCCGCCTTCGGCTACATCCCCGACCGGCCCTACCTCTACCCGAAGCTCAGCGGCCGCGAGCTGCTGCGCTTCCTGGGGCGCCTGCGCAAGGTCCCTCAGGCGGAGGAGCGGGCCGCGACGCTGCTTCGACGCTTCGAGCTCGATCAGGCCGCCGACGCGCTGATCGAGACGTACTCGCACGGCATGCGCCAACGGCTGACCTTCGCGGCCGCGCTGCTCCACGCTCCCAGGGCGCTGATCGTCGACGAGCCGATGGTCGGACTCGATCCGCGCGGCGCCCGCGACGTGCGCCTGCTGCTCAGGGCCTTCGCCGACGAGGGAGGCGCACTGCTGCTGACGACTCACTCGATGGAGGTCGCCGAGGCCGTCTCCGACCGTGTCCTGGTGATGGCGCGGGGCAAGATCGTCGCCCAGGGCGCTCTCGCCGACCTGCGCTCGCGCGTCGGCTCGCAAGACGCCAGCCTCGAAGCCATCTTCCTGCAGATCACCGCGGAGGAGAGCGAGTGACCCTGGTCGCCATGCGGCTTCAGGGCGCGTACAACGCCCTGAGGCGCAGCGGGTGGCGCCTGCTGCTGGGAGCGGCCCTGCTGCTGCTCGTCTACCGCGGCGTCGGCGCGCTAACAGCCAGGGCGCTGAGGTTCTTGGAGCAGATGCCCGACATCGGCACGATCGCCGACGCGGTCGTGCTGCGCAGCCTCGAGGGGCTCTTCGTGGTGCTGATGGTGTCGGTGGCGTTCTCGGTGCTGACCGGCGCGATCGGCACGCTCTTCGGCTCGACCGACCTGCCGCTGCTCCTGTCGCTGCCCGTGGCTCCCTGGCAGGTGTTCGGGCTCAAGGTCGCCGAGACCTACCTGTCGAGCGCGCTGCTGCCGGCTCTGTTCACGCTGCCGGTGCTGACGGCGCTGGGCGCGCACCACGGCGCGCCGTTCGTCTACTACCCGATCGCGACCCTGGCCGTGCTGGCGCTCTACGCCCTGCCCGTCGCCCTGGGCGCGCTGCTGGCGTTGGTGCTCATGCGCCTGGCGCCTCAGGGGCGCGCCAAGGAGGTCGCCACCGCCCTGAGCGTGGCGGCGGCTGCCGCGCTCGTGCTCGGCTTGCGGGCGCTACGCCCCGAGCAGCTCAACGCGCTGTCGCCCGAGGAGTTCGAGGCACTGCTCGGCGCGTTCGCCAGCCTGCAGCTCGGCTGGCTGCCCAGCGCGTGGGCGTCGAACGCCGTGTGGCGAGCGCTCGACGGCTCGATCAGCGCGCCGGCGCTGGCGCTGCTGGCGCTGGCCTTCGCCAGCCTGTCGCTGGTCGGCTGGGTGGCCGGCAGGGCTTACGGGCAGGGTTGGTTCCGGGGTCTGGACTCGCTGCCGGCAGCCTCGTCGGCAGCCGCGGCGCGGCGCAGGAGGCTCGCCTGGTGGGAGCGTCCGTTGGAGCGCGCCGGGCAGGGGGTCGTGGTCAAGGACCTGCTGCTGCTCGCGCGCGACCCCGGCCAGTGGTCGCAGCTGCTGGTGCTGGTCGCCCTGGCCGGCGTCTACTTCATCAGCACCGACAGCCTGTCGGTAGGCATGCAGTCGTTCCGCGACGCCATCGGGATGCTCAACGTCGCGTTCCTCGCCTTCCTCCTGGCCGGGGTCGGCGTGCGCGTGGCGTTCCCGCTCGTCTCGCTCGAGGGCGAGGGGTTCTGGCTGGTCAAGACCGCGCCGCTGCGAGCCTCGCGACTGGTGCGCGCGAAGTTCCTCGGCGCCTTGCCGGTGATGCTGCTCTTCGGCGTCGGTCTCGGCGTCGCCGTCTCGCTGCGCCTCGAGTTGTCCGCGGCCCTGCAGGTCGCCGCTCCGTTGGCGGGGGCCTGCGCCGCCGTCGCTCTGACGGGGCTAGGCGTCGGCCTGGGCGCCGCGTTCCCGCGCTTCGACAGCACCAATCCGACGGAGATCCCGATGTCGGCGGGTGGGTTGCTCTACATGGTGTGCGCCCTCGGCTACGCCGCGCTCAGCACGGCGCTGTTCGCCTACCCGGCGTGGCGTGCGATAACGAGCCGCGGTGCCGCCGCCTTCTCGTGGACGGCTCCCGACGGCCTGCTGGTCTTGGCCGCGCTGGCCGTGCTCGTCGCGCTGTTCGCCGTCGTGCCGCTGATCGTGGGCAGCCGTAGGCTCGAGGCCTGGGAGCCGGCTCAGGACTGACCGCCTGGGCCTAGAGCCGGGGGCCGGCCGCGACGACGGCGGGACCTGCCTGCGCCTCGAAACGCCGGAAGTTCTCCTGGAACATCCCGACCAGACGCCTGGCCGTGGCGTCGAAGGCCGCCGAGTCGCTCCACGCGGCCCGGGGGTCGAGCACCTTGGCGTCGACGCCCGGCGCGCTCACCGGCATGGCCAGCCCGAAGTAGCCGTCGGTGCGCTTCTCGACGTCGTCGAGGTCGCCGCGCAGTGCCGCTCTCACCAGCGCCCTGGTGTCGGCCAAACGCATGCGCGAGCCGACGCCGGGTCCTCCGCCGGTCCAGCCGGTGTTGACGAGCCAGACGGTGCTGCCGTGACGCCGCAGCCGCTCGCCGAGCATCTCGGCGTACCTGACCGGCGACAGCGGCATGAACGGCGATCCGAAGCAGGCGCTGAAGGTGGCGGTCGGCTCGGTGACGCCGCGTTCCGTGCCCGCCACTATGGCGGTGTAGCCGCTGAGGAAGTAGTACATGGCCTGCTCGTTGCTGAGCTTGGCGATGGGCGGCAGGACCCCGAACGCGTCGGCGCTGAGGAACACCAGGTTCTCCGGGTGACCGCCGAGGCCGGTGGGCGAGGCGTTGGGTATGTAGTCGATCGGGTAGGCGGAGCGCGTGTTCTCGGTCTTGCTTATGTCGACGAAGTCGAGC
>CAYYOK010000156.1:0-6384 GCA_964473205.1 uncultured bacterium
CGCCACCACTGGCATCGCCGCCCTCACGCCACCCACACCTGGGTCAGGAGAGCCAGAAAAAAGAGTAGAAATTGGCGGCCGGAGGCAGTGCTCTCGCGCGACCCCGGCGAGCCTGTGGCGGCTCCGGGTCGGGTCGTCGTGGCCTTCACACCGCGCCTTGGGGGTTGGTCCGCGGAGCGACCTTCGGGTTCGCGACAAGCCCGGCGAGGAGATCTCGGTGCGACTCGAAACTGCCCGGCCGCGTCCACGGCGTGGAGGACCATCACCTGTCGCCGCCTCTTCGGCTGAGCTGCTCTTGTAGCTCCGCAGCCAGAATCCCGGTCGCAGCGACGGCGTCGTCGTCGAGCGCTTGCGCGCCGGGCGATCGGTCGTTGCTGCGGAGCCGGAGGAGCGTGTAGCGGAGGTCCGGGCCGAATGACCGTGCGACCTGCTCGCCGACCCATGCGGCGAGGTCGGGGTCCATCTCAGCCAGTTCGGCGGCCACGGTTCGTGCGCCGCCGGCGGCGACGAGCCGGACGAGGTCGTGGATGTCGGAGCCGACCTTCTCGGGGTGGTTGCTGTGGGGCCGTCGGACCATTGACACGGTCTTGAGCGCGGTGAGCGCCGCGATGCTCGCCACCGGGATCTGGGCATCCGCGACGACCTGGCCGCCCGCGCTGGTGACGATGATCCGCTCAGCGACCGCCGAAGCGAGCGAAGCGCGTCTCGCCAGAGCGAAGGCCTGCCGTTCCGGGTCGGGCGGTAACGGCTCGTCCGCGAGATCCATGACATCGATCTCGATGTCGATCGGGCCCTCGCCGACGGCTACCTGGAGCTTCCCGCCGGCGACGACCGAGGGGACCTCGTCATCGACCAGGCGCTGGATGAGCTCGGACTGCGAGCGTGCGACGGTGTCCGCATCCGCGGTCGGCCGGGTGACCGATCCCAGACGGATGAACACGGCGACGCCGCCGATCAGCACCCAGGGCTGGTCGGTCGGAAACCGTCCGAGTGCCTCGACGGCTCTCGTCAGCACGTCGCCGGGTTCGGCGACCACGAAGACCGGCGTGGCGTCACCAGACACGACGCACCTCGGGCGGGAGGTCCCGTGTCCACAGCTCGAGGATCTCCCGACCACGGGCCGGATCCCTCGCCAGGTCGAGCCCAGCGACCACCGGGCTCGGCGCCAGGAACGGGTCGTTGAAAACGCTGGAGCGGTCGTAGCGACGCCGGCACACGAACGGCGCGGGCGCCGGCGCGACGGTGCACGCGTGGCGCCCGAACTCGGCGTCGCCCAGCAGTGTCCTCGCCTGACGGACCACGCCACCGTCCGGCACGTAGAAGTCCGGCGGCGCGTCGCCTGCCAGCACGACGGGGGCTCCCCAAGCTGCCGCCGCAAACGAGTCCGCCAACACCCACCCGGGACCGTCGACATCGTCGAAGCCGAGCTGGAGGCGGTCGTTCACCGGGCCGCCACCCGGCCGCGGCAGGTCGGCGAGCGGAATCCGCTCCGGGTGCCAGACGTCGACGACCGCTTCGAAGAGATCCGGCACCGTCGGCTGCCCGTCCTCGTCAACCAAATACGCGTCCCGCAGCGCCGCGAGCTGCTTGGAGACCGTGCCCGGCGAGCGGCCGAGAACCTGCGCTGTCGCCCGCACCCCTCGCGCCGCACAGCCGTCCAGAACCGCGAGCGCGACATCGAGCGTCGACGGGACATCGAGCCGCACCCGCGACGGACGGCCAGCGACCTCGCCGAGCACGGGCACATCGGTGTCGATCCGCAGCGGAGAGCGCCACAGCCGCAGGTGCCCTCGGCCATCGAAGTAGCCCATGTCGCGGTCCGCCAACGCCTGGCGCACCGACGCCGACACTCGTCGAGCAACCAGCACCTGATACACGTCACGCGGGGTTGCGACGTCGTCGAGTCGAAGCACATCACCGACCGATGGTGCTGCCTTCAGCTCGACGACGACCGGTACCCCGTCAATCGACCCGACGGCATCCCACCGAGAGTCCCCCGCCGCCTCCTCCATCCGGAACAACGCGTCCAGCCCCAGGGCGTCGATCGCCGACACGAACGCCTCCCAGACGTCCACGAGCGATCGCTCCATGTCCTCAAGCTACCCCTGTGTTTGCTGTTTCCACATGCGGATACAGCAAACGAGCCGGGCGATGTTGCCGCCCACGCTGAAACGACCTCACGACGAGTCGCCGGCCCGACAAAGCGGCGGCCCCTTACGCGGTGCGAGTCTCGGACGCTCGGCGTGATCCGTGGGGAGGGTTCATAGCGAACTACGGCCGATCGTCAACGCGGTGGGCGACGGCCAGCTCGGCGCCCCGAGCAATTGCGAGGGATGGGACGTGAGGGCGTTGTCGAACCACCTGCTCGGCGCGCTGGTCATGTTCGAGGGCGTGGCCTCCGCGGGGGCGGCGGACATGACGCTGGTCGAGTCCGACCACATCGGCGACGACCTCGCCGGCGCGTACGACCGCCTGGCCGCGGCGACGGTGGCGGCATGGAGCAGGGACGGACGGGTCGACGGCACCGCGAACATGCCCTGGGGGGAGTTGCCCGCGGCCCTCGCGGTGCAGATGCTGGCCGACGACGTCCTGGTCCACGGCTGGGACCTCGCCCGCGTCACGGGGCAAGACGTCGCTTGGGACCAGGACCTCGCTGCCGAGACGCTCGAGTTCGCGCAGATGATGTTCGCGTCACCCGAGATCCGATCCGGGTCCTTCGCCGACCCGGTCATCGTCCCTGCGGACGCCGAGCCGATGACCCAGCTGGTCGCGTTCCTCGGTCGCACCCCGTGACAGCCGACTGACCACCGCCGCGGCGCGCGAGAGTTGACGGCGTGAGCGTCGACGTGACGGTCGAGACCGTCATCAACCGTCCCGTCGAGGTCGTGGCCGCGTTCGCCTCCGATCCGGCGAACGCTCCCGAGTGGTACGCCAACATCGACTCGGTGACATGGCTGGGCGAGCCGAGGGTTGAGGCCGGCGCCCGGGCCTCGTTCGTGGCCCGGTTCCTCGGTCGCCGGCTCGAGTACACGTATGACCTCATCGAGGTGACGCTCGGCGAGCGTCTCGTCATGCGCACCGCGCAGGGCCCGTTCCCGATGGAGACCACCTACACGTGGACCTCGACGGTCGACGGCTCGACCGGTATGACGCTGCGCAATCGCGGCGAACCCTCTGGGTTCTCCCGGTTCGTCGCCCCGTTCATGGCCCGCGCCGTGAAGCGAGCCAACCACAAGGACCTCGACCGGCTGAAGGCGATCCTCGAGTCCCGCTGACGGTCCGCGGTGGACAACTAGTTGCGTGGTGTCTAAATTTAGCGATCTCTTGATCGAAGGAGCTCGCTCATGGACCTGACCTCCCCCACTGACCTGTACCGACGGGCAACGGCCGACGCCGTGGCTGTCGCCGACCGCGTTCGACCGGATCAGCTCGACCTGGCGACGCCGTGTTCGGCGTGGACCGTGCAGGACTTGCTCGACCACCTGGTCGGGGGGACCAGCTACCTGGGCGCGGCCATCGCCGGGGTCGAGCCGGCCGCGCCGACGGGGGCGACCGCGGCGGACTTCCGAGCCGGTGTCGAGGCCTGCTTGGCCGGGTTCGCCGAGCCGGGCGCGCTGGAGCGGACCTGCACGTCGCCGCTCGGCTTCGAATGGACGGTGCAGGAGGCCACCGCGGGGACGTTCATGGACGTGCTCGTCCACACGTGGGACCTCGCGACCGCCACTGGCCAGTCTTCCGACCTCGACGTCGAACTCGTCGATGCGTGCGTCGCCATGTTCCTGCCCGACATGCCCGAGCGAGGCCGTGCCGCCGGCATCGTCGGCCCCGCCGTGGCGGTCGGTGACGACGCGACCGCGCAGGCCCGGCTGCTGGCGGCGATGGGGCGGACACCGTGAGCAGCGACGACTCGATCGAGGCGACGCTGCAGGCCATCTCCCACGGGGGGCGGCGGGCCATGCTGCGCCTCGCGTGGGACGCGGAGCGCACGTCCTCGGAGCTGGCCGAGGCCACCGGGCTGTCCCGATCGGCGGCCAGTCAGCACCTGAAGGTGCTGCGCGACGCCGGGCTGGTGCACGTCCGGGTCGACGCCAACCGGCGGCTCTACCAGGTCGACCCCGCACGGCTCGCCACGCTGAAGACGTTCCTCGACGATTTCTGGGGCGGCCATCTCGACGACCTCAAGCGGACCGCCGAGACCCTGCACGCCGCCGGCGGTGTTCGACAGGAGAAGAGCGCGTGAGGCTCGTCGACCGGACCCTGCAGGTCAACGCCCCCGCCGATCTGCTCTACGAGCTGCTCACCGACGCCGAGCACCTCGTGCGCTGGATGGCGGCCAGCGCCACCGTCGAGGCCCGCGTGGGCGGCACCATTCGCTGGACCCACGCCAACGGCGACGCCTGCGCCGGGACCTTCGTCGAGCTCGTCCCCGACCGGCGCATCGTGTTCACCTACGGTTGGGAACGCGACGACGTCGGCGTCCCGCCCGGCTCCACCACCGTCGAGATCACCCTCGAACCTCACGGCGACGGCACGCAGCTGCGGCTCGTGCATCGCGGGCTGGCCGGTCCGATGGTCGACGCCCACGACGGCGGGTGGTCGAACTACCTCGGCCGCCTCGCCGCCCTCGCCGAGGGTCGCGACCCCGGGCCCGATCCCCTTGGCGCCGAGCGCGTCCCGAGCGCGGCCTCGCTGGGGCTGTCATGAACGCGCCGACGCCGGGCAAGGACCGGTTCTGGGACCTGGCCCAGCCGCTGCTCGCCCAGGAGGGGGTCGAGCGCTCCACGATGATGGGCCTGCCGTGCCTGCGCGTCCACGGCAAGTTCTTCGCCAGTTGCGACCGCAAGACCGGCGATCTGCTCGTGAAGCTGCCCGAGGAGCGCGTCGACCAGCTCGTGGCTGCCGGCCGCGCCCACTCGTTCGCCCCCGCCGGACGCCGCTTCCGCGAGTGGGCGGCCATCCCGGTCGACCGGGGCCGCACCTGGAAGCGGCTCCTGGACGACGCCCTCGCCTTCGTCCAGGCCGGGACCTGATGGCGCGGACGCGGTTCGCGTTCCCCGCTGCGACCCTCGAGTTCCTCAGCGACCTCGGCGGCGACAACACCAAGCCGTGGTTCGACGCGAACCGCCGCCGCTACGAGGAGGCCTACCTCGCACCGGCCAAGGCGTTCGTCGAAGCGATCGGCCCGGACCTCGACGCGCTCGTGCCGGGGATCGCCACTGAGCCCCGGGTCAACGGCTCGATCTTCCGCATCAACCGCGACGTCCGGTTCAGCAAGGACAAGACCCCCTACAAGGACCACCTCGACCTCTGGTTCTGGCAGGGCGAACGCAAGGCCGCGGTGTCGGGCCTGTACCTGCGCATCGCCCCGAGCGGCGTCACCGTCGGCGCCGGCGCCCACGGCTTCGATCGGACGCGACTCGCCGCCTACCGCGCCGCGGTCGCCGACGACGCGGCCGGAAGCGAGCTCCTCGCGACCGTCCACCGAATCGAGAACACCGGCCACCAGGTCGGCGGCGAGACCTTCACTCGAACGCCCCGCGGCTTCCACGTCGACGAGAACCGCGAGCGGCTCCTGCGCCACAGCGCCCTGTACGCCCACGCAGAGCTCCCGGCCCGCCTCGCCACCGACACCAAGCTCACCGCCACGCTCCTCGATCACTGGCGCGACCTCGCCCCGCTCCACCGCTGGCTCAGGGAACACGTCCCGTAGGGCGTCCTGCTACCTGCTGGTCGCCGCCTGGAGGTGCGCGGCGAGCTTGTCGAGCGCCATCGCCCACCCGACCGCGCCAGGCGACCCGGCGGGGATGCCGACGTGGGTCAGCCGCATCCGCGTCGCGCCGGCCTCCTCGGCGAGCTCGACACGCACCTCGGTGGTCAATGGGTGGCCGTCGGGCGACATCGGGTTGCCGTCCTCATCGGTCATGGACTCGGTGTAGGCGAGCCGGGCCGGTCCGTCGACGTCGAGGTGCTCGCCCGCGAACCACATCCGCATCGACCCGTTCGGCGAGTCGACCGCCATGCAGACCCGCCGAGCGCCGCCGACCCGGACGTCGAACTCGGCGACACCCACACTCGCGCGCAGTCCGGCTGGCAGTACACGAGAACCCAATCGGGGTCCCGATGGTCGGGGCCGGTGGAGGAATTGAACGATGGACGGATATGTCGCCCGGAAGGGCAACCGCTGGTACGCAGTGATCTACGAGGGGCTCGACCCGGTCACCGGCCGGGAGATCCGACGCTGGCACGCCGCCGGCACCGACAAGGCGGCCGCCGAGAGGCTCGCACGCCGCCTCGCCCGGGATCTGAACGGCCCCGATGACCGGGGTCGCGGGTTGAGCTTCGGGGCCTACCTGACCCAGACGTGGCTGCCGGCCAAGCGCATCG
>CAYYOK010000157.1:0-6316 GCA_964473205.1 uncultured bacterium
CTCCTGCGCGCCGCCGCGGTCTCGCGGATCCTGGCGCGCAGGAGCATCGCGGGTCGGCCCATGAGGCCGACCCGGGCGGCGCGCCCCGGCCGGCGCGCCCGCCGACGGGTCCGCCGGAAGAACAGCTCCAGCAGGACGATCGCGCCCATCGTGCCGACGACGCGGAAGGGCAGGGCGACGAGCTGGAGCTGCTGGTAGTCGATGCGCTGCACCTCGCTGACGTCGGAGACGAGCAGCAGGACGGCCGTGGCGTCCCCGAACGCGATCCCGCCCAGGGCCGCCAGCAGCAGCCGCCCCCAGCCGAGTTGGCGTGCATCGAGGAGCATCCGCCCGAGCCAGGCGGTGAGCACGACGATCGCGAGGCTGCCGAGGATGTCGACCATGTGCGGCGGGCACCTCCGGCCGGATTCTAGGCGGGCTCAGGGCCTCGGTCGCCGTCGCGGGCTCTCCGCCGCTACTCGGCCCAAGCGCTCCTCACGTAGTCCACGACCGCTTCGATCTCGTCGTCCGACAGGCGGAGCCGGAACGCGGGCATGATCCCGCCGCCCCCGCGCACCCTGTCCACCACGTACCCGCGGTCCCTCAGGGCGGCGTTGCCTGCGAGGCGCGGTCCGACGCGGCCCTGGCCGCGGTCGCCGTGGCAGCCCGAGCAGTTGGCCGCGAACAACTCGGCGCCCGGTGCATCAGCGGAATAGGAGATGGCGTCCGCCGGCGAAACGGACGACGCCGGGCCGGTGGACGCGTCGGGAAGGACCATGGCACTGGCCGCGGCGATGGCTACAGTGGCGAGGGCGGCGATGCCGCCCGCGAGCAGGTAGTCGGCGTGCCATGTCCGCTCCGGCCGCGAGGCGCTCGTGTGGCCGCCGCCCACTGCCGCCGCGACGGCCCTCCTGGCCAACACCCACGAGAGCGCGAACAGCACGAGGGCGTTGACGGCGTGCAGTGCCCGGGTGGGACCGTCCGCTCCGTGGATCAGCGCGTACTGGAGGCCGACGAGCCCGAACAGCGCGAGAGCGACGGCCGGCACTACCCACCCGCTGCGGCTGGCCAGACCGAGCACGAACGCCCCGAGCAGCGAAGCCTCTATCACGTGGACGAAGGCGCTGTGCCACGCGAGGTAGCGCGGGTCGACGAGCAGGCCCAGGCCCGCCAGGAACACCTGTGTGACGACGCTGGCGCAGACGACGGCTGCGAGGCCCGCGAGCGCGAGCAGCACCGGGCGAGAGGTGGCCGCCGGGACACGGGCTTCCCCCGTTGCCCGGTCGCTGCGGACGGTGGCTGGGTTCGTCGGTTCCATGGGCGCGACGGTAGGGGAGGGCGGCGCCCGCTCTCCTCGGCCGTCGGTAGGGGGTGGTGGTGCGTCATTGGCCCAGGGCTTGGTGAGCGAACCGTGGAGCCCACGCTCGTTCCCAGGTCCAAGCGGTGGCGAGCTCGCTGTTGAGGTTCGGCTGGACGCCCTTGGCGAGCGGCGTCGGCAGGACGTGGCCGACCTAGCGGAAGGGGACGACCCGTAGGTCCCAGGAACCGACGGCGTTCACCTGGAGGTAGAAGTCTCCACCGCGAGGTTGGAACGACGATCCCTGACCCGGTCCCATCTGGTTCGCCATGACGTCTACGAGATCGCCGTTCGCCGAGAAGACGTAGACCTGGAACAGGTCGCCGCTCGCAGCCCACTGGACCTCCCATGGCCCGTCTACGCTGAACGGTCTGGTGTTCTGGATCCCGTCACCGCTGAACGAGATCGAACCACTCAGACGCGTGGCGCTCTGCGGCGGCAACTGGACCACACGGATCGCCCAAGAGCCCATGGCATTGACCTGGAGGTAGTAGGTGCCTTCACGTGCGATGAACGACGCTCCGCTACCGGGCCCCATCTGGTTCGCCGCCACCTCGACGAGGTCACCCTCCATGTCGAAGACGTAAACCTGGAAGATGTCGCCGCTGGCGTTCCATTGGACTTCCCAGCCGCTCGGCGCCGAGAAGGGGCGGGTGTTCGAGGAACCGTTCCCCGAGTACTCGGCCAAGGTCCCCTGGCCGAGGGCTGAGCATGCGAGCCCGCCCACGAGGAGCAGAGGTAGTACGCGCGCGATCACGGTCAGATGTCGCAGACGACCATTGCGACTCCGAGGTCGTCCACGTCGACCAACACCACGAGGGCCTCCCGGCGCAGGGGGAGGCGAACTATCGAGACCCGCTGGTCGAACGAGTCGAGCAGCACTTCCTCGCGGGAGCCGTACGGCAAGTACCCTTCGTAGAACACCAGGGCTGACAGCAGGCTGGAACTGCGTTCACGCAAGAACGCTTCCGGGAGCGAGCAGAACCGGCCGAGCTGCCTGGCGTACCCGCGGGCCAGATCGATCAGGGCTTCGGCTACGCGTCCATCGGCTCCTGACGAGCTCAGCTTGTCCCAGCCCGGAAATGTCGCGCCCAGGCGCAGGCTCGTGTCGGCGAACGCGACGGAGCCGATGGCGGCTACCAGCGCTGTCGCCCTGAGCGCCCTACGTAGCTTGTGGGTGAGCTTCGGTGTCATCGCCATACCCCCTCGTCTCGATCAGGCGATGCGCGCAGGTGTCTGCGCATGTAGATGCATAGCAGCGCGGTCGTCACTGCGTTCTTACTGGCAACGGGCAGCTCCGGCGCTCGCGCGAGCGGGCGCTGGCTCGGCCCTCCCAGCGACCATCCACACCAACTTCTGATACACCGTGTATCATACCCGTAACGGCGAGGTACGAGGACGCGCCGCGAAGGAGCGGGATGGCGGTGACCACCACGGTCAGGGAGAGGCGCGGGGAAAGGCCGCCGCTGGGCCGGCTCGTCGACCTGGCGGGTCAGACGGCGCTGGTCACGGGAGCGGCCTCGGGCATCGGACGGGCGATCGCCTGCCGCCTCGCCGACGCCGGCGCCGACCTCGTGCTCGTCGACCGCGACGCCGCCGGCCTCGAGGAGACCGCGCGACTCCTCGAGCCCCTGGGGCGCACGGTGGCGACCCGGGTCGTCGACCTCGGCGACAAGGCCGACATCGACAGGCTGTGGGACGAGCTGGCGGTCGACCCGCCCGGGATCCTCGTCAACAACGCCGGCATCTACCCCGGCCGTGCGTTCGACAGCGTCGACGAGGCCCTCTACCAGAAGGTGCTGGCCGTGAACCTCGACGCCGTATTCTGGCTCTGCCAGCGCTTCGTCAGGGCGCGGGGGCGACGCGGCGGGAAGATCGTCAACATCGCGTCCATCGAGGCCGTCCTGCCCTTCAAGGACGACCTGGCCGTCTACAGCGTCACGAAGTCCGGCGTCATCGCGTTGACGCGCGCCCTCGCCCGCGAGCACGCGCGGCGCGGCTTCAGGGTCAACGCCGTCGTGCCCGGCGGCATCGTCACGCCGGGGACGAAGCATGTCGCGAGCGACGTGCTGCGCGGCCGCCTCGGCCTCGTGAAGGTCGGCTACGACTTCATGCAGCGGCTGCCGGCCGGCCGCATGGGCGACCCCGACGAGGTCGCGCGCGTCGTGCTGTTCCTGGCCTCCGACCTGGCCAGTTACGTGCACGGCGCGGTCGTGCCGGTGGACGGGGGGTTCCTCTCGACCTAGCGGCCCCGAAGCCGCCTGCGTTGGGAGCGCGTGGCGCGCCCGCTACCGGCTACCCATGCCGAAGCGTCGCTCGACGAGGTTCGTCAGCAGGATCAGCGCCGTCGAGAGCGCGATCATGATGACACCGAACGTGGCCACCCGCCCCCAGTAGGCGTCGTGGACGGCCCGGTACATGAGCACCGAGAGGACCTCCGTGCCGGGCCTGGCGAGGATGACCGAGAGGTCGAGCTCCCGGATGAACATCACCGCCATCAGGGTCCAGCCCGACACGATGCCTGGCAGGGCGAGCGGCGCCACGATGCGCCTCAGCGTGCGGGTGAAGCCGGCCCCGCTGATGAACGAGGCCTCCTCGAGGTCCTTCCCGATCTGGATGAACGTGCTCGTGAGAGGCCTGATCCCGAACGGGAGGTACGTCGCCACGTAGGAGATCAGCAGCGCCCAGATCGTGCCGTAGAAGCCGGTGCGCACGAACACCCACATGAAGCCGATCGCGAGGACGATGCCGGGGAACGCGAACGAGGCGAACGCCAGGGTCTCGAGGAACACGCTGCCCCGGTTCCTCACGCGCACGATCACGTACGAGGCGAAGGTCGAGAGGAGCACGCCGAGCGTCGCGCCCGCCAAGGCCAGGAAGACGCTGTTCTGGAACGCCGTGGCCGTGAGGCGGTCGCCCAGCACGGTCTGCCAGTGCGTGAGCGTCAGCATCGAGAACGCGCGGGCGCTGGGAGCCATCATGTAGGGGATCAGCGACACGTAGGCGAGCACCAGCACCGGGATCACGACCAGGACGCCGCCCACGAGCAGGGTGAGCAGGCCGAGGGGCCAGCGCCAGGCGCCGAGCCTCACGCGCTGCGGCCGGTAGCCGCGTCCTCCGATCGTCACGAAGCGCTCGCCGGCGGCCGTGTAGTGGCGGTAGACGAAGACGAGCACGACGGCGGTGGCCAGCACGCTGATGCCCACGGCGGCCGCGCGGCCGTAGTCGGGCAGGAAGCCCGTCGTGACGAGCCGGTAGATGTACGTCGTCAGCACGTCGACGCGGGCGGGCATGCCGAGGACGGACGGGATCGCGAAGGCGCCCAGCGTCCGGATGACCACGAGCATCAGCGCGGCCAGCAGGGCGGGCCTGAGCATGGGGAGGATGATGCGGCGCATCGTGCGGCCCGTCGAGCCCCCGCTGATCCAGGACGCCTCCTCCAGCGCCGTGTCGAACGAGCGCATCGCGGCCGCTATGACCAGGTAGGCGACGGGCAGCTCCAGGAGCCCCTCGGTGAAGACCATCCCGGCCAGGGAGTAGACGTTGATCACGCCCAGTCCGAGCGTGTCGCGGAGGAACACGTTGAAGATGCCGTTCGTGGGGTTGAGCAGGAGGGCCCACGCCGTCCCGAACGCCAGGTGCGGCACCATCATCGAGAGGATCGGCAGCAGGTGCAGGAGGCCGCGGAACGGGGCGTCGGTGCGGAAGTTGAGGTAGGCGAGCGCGAACGCCAGGCCGGTCGCCACTACGGCAGACCCCACCGTGAAGACGAGCGTGTTGAGGAGGACGCGGTAGAGGCTCGGGTCGGTGTAGACGCGCGCGTACTTCTCGAGCGTGAAGTCCCCGAACGCCCCGAGGCCCTGCGAGAAGCTTCCCACGACCAGCATCACCGCGGGGGCGAGCGTCAGGACCCCGACCAGCGCGACGAGCACCCAGGTCAGGTAGGCGGTCTTGGCGGAGTGCACGGCGTCTACTCCGTGAGGAAGCGGCAGCCCGCCGGGTCGAGGCGAAGCTCCACCCGCCTGCCGGGCTCGATCGCGTCCGTCGCCGAGGTGCGCAGGACCAGCTTCGTGTCGCCGGCTCGCAGCTGCACCTCGCGGTACTCGCCGAGGAACATCTCGCTCGTCACCGTCGCCGCGACGTGGTTAGGGGGCAGCGCCCTGCCATCGGCGAGGTCGCCGACGATGCTCAGGAACTCCATGCGCGCCGCGACCTGTCCAGCCAGGCCGACGTGGGCGTCGGGTCGACGCTCGCAGAGGAGGGGCCCCACGGCGGTGTCGGCGAGCATGAAGCCGTTGGGGTGCTCGGGGTCGACGACGGTGCCGGGCAGGAAGTTCGCCTTGCCCATGAAGTCCATGACGAAGTGGGTGCTCGCGCGGAAGTAGACCTCCTCGGGCGAGCCCCGCTGCACGATGCTGCCGCTCTGCATGACCACGACGTCGTCGGACAGGGCCATCGCCTCGAACCGGTCGTGGGTCACGTACAAAGAGGTGATGCCCAGCCTCGTGAGCAGCTCGCGCAGCTCGGCGCGGGTCTCCTCGCGCAGCTTCGCGTCGAGGTTCGACAGCGGCTCGTCGAAGAGGATCACGCGCGGCTCGGCCACGATCGCTCGCGCCAGCGAGACCCGTTGCTGCTGCCCGCCGCTCAGCGCCGTGGCCGGCCGGTTCTCGTAGCCGCCGAGCTGCACGAACTCGAGCGCGCGAGACACCCGCTCGGCGGTCTCGGCGCGGGGCGTGCCCTGCGACTGCAGCGGGTAGGCCACGTTCTCGAACACCGTCATGTGCGGCCAGATGGCGTAGGTCTGGAAGACCATCCCCACCCCGCGCTTGTCGGGCGTCACCGACCTCGTGCGGTCGCCGTCGCCCTGCCACACGACGGTGTCGCCGATCCTGATCGTGCCGGAGTCGGGGGTCTCCAGCCCGGCGATGCAGCGCAGCAGCGTGGTCTTGCCGCAGCCGCTGGGGCCGAGCAGGGTCGTGA
>CAYYOK010000158.1:0-6303 GCA_964473205.1 uncultured bacterium
CGCTCGGCATGGACGCCGGCTCGATCCACGCCAACCTGTTGCCGGAGGACAAGGTCGCGGCGGTCGCCGCCCTGGCGAGAGACCACAGGGTCGCGTTCGTAGGCGACGGCGTGAACGACGCGGCCGCGCTCGCCACCGCCAGCGTGGGCGTGGCGATGGGCGCCGCCGGCTCCGACGTGGCCCTCGAGGCCGCCGACGTCGCGCTTCTCTCGGACGATCTGCTGCGCCTGCCGCAAGCCCTTCAGCTTGCGCGCAGCGCCAACGGCGTGATCCGTCAGAACCTCGCCTTCGCGCTCGGGATCATGCTGCTCATGGTGCTGGTGACGCTCCTCGGCGACCTTCCACTGCCGCTGGCGGTGCTCGGCCACGAAGGAGGCACTATCCTCGTCGTTCTCAACGGGCTGAGGCTGCTCTCGTTCCGGCCGCGTGACGCCGTCGGCGACCCGGGCCGCGTCGCGCCGGCGCTCAAGGAGCCTGCTCTCCACGCTTAGGGGGCCGCGCGCCAGCACCGTCCCGAGCCGAGAGCCGCGGTAACGCTCTGCCAGCTAGGGCGCAGCCTAGACGGCCCTTGTTCCAGCCAAGTCAGCCAACCCCCCTGCAACCCGGCACGTCTAGCCTGCTCGTGGATCGGAGGCGGGGCGTGCAGAGGTCGACCCAGACACAGCTCGTAGCGGCGTCTCGGCCCGGGCGGCCTACGCGCCTGGCGGTCGTGCTAGCTCTGCTCGCGCTCGACCTCGCAGCGGCCGCCAGCCTCACGCTGCCGGCGGTTCGCGGCCAGGTGCTGGCCGCGGAGGCCATGAACGCCGTCGTCGCCGTGCCTGCGCTACCGGTGACGCTCCAGAGCCTCCCCAACAGCTGCGGACCCGCCGCCGTCGCCACCCTCGCGAGGTGGTTACTGGCAGCCGAAGTGACTGAGGAAGCGGTGCTCGGTCAGGCAGCCCTGCTGGCTGAAGGCATAAGCCTCGGCGAGTTCGCGCGTCTCGCGTCGCTGCACGGCATCGAAGGCGCGTGGTTCCAGGTCGGACCAGCCGCGCTCGCCCGGATCGCCACGCCGTTCGCGCTCCACCTCACGCGCGCGGGGCGGGGTCACTTCGTGCTGGTCCTGCATCTGAGCGGTCAGCTCGCGCTCGTCGCCGACCCGGCCGAGGGGGGCCTCGTCATGCCGCTGGCGCGCCTGGCCGCGGAGTTCAGCGGTCGCGTCTTCGTCATCAGAAGGAGTGCCGCGTGAGCCGGGAGTTGCCGCTGCCGGCCGCTGTCGCCTGCGCGTTGACGAGCGCGGCGCTGATCGCCACCGCCACCCGGCCGTGGGGAGCGGGCGCGCTGGCCGCGGTCGGCTACGTCCCTGCCTTCGTCGCCATAGCCCGGCAGCACAGGGCGCTGCGCGGCGCGCTGCTGGCAAGCCTGGCGGCGCTCGGGTCGGCCAGCGTCGGCTACGAGGCAGCCACCGGCATCGCTCCCTGGGCTTACCCGGCGGCCGTGGCCCTCGCTGCGCTCCCCTTCGCCGCCGTGGGCGCGGTCGCGACCCGAGTGCCGTGGAGCCTGTTCGCCCTCCCGCCGCTGTGGTGCGCCGCGGAGTTCCTCCCGGCACAGAGCGCTCTGCTCGGCGTCTACGCGCTGCCGCTGACCGCGGTCGGGTACAGCCAGGCCGACCTGCCGACCATCCAGCTGGCACGCCTCAGCTCCGTCACGGCCGTCAGCTTGGCTCTGCTGGCGCACAACGCGCTGGTCGCAGCCGGAGCGCTGGCCGCCTCCAGGCCTTCCGCCTCGGCTGCGCAGGCTTCACGGCTGGTCGGCTCAGGACCGGCTTCGCCTCGGACGGGGTCGTTGCTGCGCCTGAGCGCCCTCGCAGCCCTCTACCTGGTCACGGCGGCAGCGTGGCGCACGTCGCCCGCTCCTCCCGGCCCAGCAGTCGTCACGGTCCGGGTCGTGCAACCTCATCTGCCACGTGCGGCCTACGTGGCGGCCGAGGCTCTGCCGGCCAGCCGTGCCGCGCTGCTCGAGCACCTCGTGGCTCTGTCGACGACGCCGGGAGTCGTCGGCTCGGTACCAGACCTCACCGTCTGGCCCGAGGCCAGCTGGCCAGGGCTGCTCGACGCAGAGGATGCCGCGGCTGCCGAGCGCGCCCTCGCGGGAATGGGACCGCTGCTGTTCGGTGCGTTCGCCTCCGGTCCGGACACCACCAACTCCGCGTTCTGGTTCGACGGCGCGGTCCTCCGGCGCGTCTACGACAAGCAGCGGCTCGTACCCATCGCGGAGTCGTGGCTCGAGCCGGGCCCCCCTGGCGGAGCCGCGCCGCTCGCGGCGGCGCCCGGCGCCCTCATCGCGCCGATCATCTGCTACGACGTCGTCTTCCCGGCCGTAGCGCGCGCAGCGGCCAGGGCCGGCGCGACCCTGCTCGTCGCGATCACCGACGACGGCTTCGCGGGCTCTTCCGACGTCGCGCTGCAGCACCTCAGGGCCGCGCGCGTCCGCGCCGTGGAGACCGGGCTGCCGCTGATCCTCGCCTCCAACCTGGGCCCTTCGGCGGCGTTCGCGGCCGACGGCGCGCGTCTCGCCGGCTCTCCTCACGGCCTCGCCACGTCCTGGCAGGCGCAGATCGCCTTGCCGGCTGCGTCCTCCCAGCCGACCCCTTACGTCCGCTTCGGCGACGGCGCGGGTGCGCTCACCAGCCTGTTCAGCCTGGTCGCGAGCATCTTCGCCTGCTTCAAAGGGGGTGGACCGTTCTCGAGACCGCGGCCCATCTGACGCACCTCGTCCTCACCCTAGGAGCGACCATGAGACGCCCACTGCTTCGGACAGTTTCGACCCTGATGCTCACGCTACTGCTCGCGCCCGCCGCCGGCTCGCGGGCCCCCGCCCCGACCCTCGACGGCCTGCTGGTAGCGCCGGCCGAGCTCGCCGCCGTCACCGGCGGCTGCCGCAAGAACTGCGGCGGATCCGAGCGCCGCCTGCTCGGATCCGAGTGGCAGTTCGTGAGCCAGGTCGACGGCCAGTCCCAACAGCTCTCCTACGGGATCGTGCAGGAGTACTCGAACGTCTACGGCATCAGCCCGATCAACTACAGGTTCACGGCGTCAGACTCCTGCCGCCACGTCTTCACCAGCGGCGGTGCCGGCATCGCGGCGGGCCTGAACGTGAGCATCGGCACCACCTACCACTGCGCCACGTCCCTGACGCTAGACGGCTCGATCCCTGTCGGTTACCGCGTGAAGATCTACCGCGGCGACATGAGGATGATCTCGACGATCACCGTCGCGGAGTACCTGGTCTACAGCGACGGCAGCTCGGAGCCGACCGGCAACACCGACGTCGGCAGGCGCGAGCGGCGCTGGTACCGCTTCACGCCCGTAGCCGCGAAGGGCAACTGAGGCTAACCGTCACGCGCGGGTGGCCGGCCTGACAGCGCTGGCCGCCCGCGCCCCAAGAGGAGGGACGATGTCGAACCCGTTCCAAGCCGCAGATCCCCGTCTCAGCCGCCTTGGAGTCCGTCGGGCGCTACGCGCCGCCACCCGCCGCCTGCTGGCCGCGACCTGCCTCTCCTTCGCTTTCGCCGCACAGGCGCAGTCGGAGTCGCCCCGCCTGACCGCCGAGGAGCTGGCGGCTCTGCCTCTGGTGAGCGTGCACGTGACCAGCATCGCGCCGGACGCGCCCGGCGAGGTGACGATCCTCCTGCCGCGGCCCGCTGGCCTCGTGAGCGCCGACCACTTGGCGCTGCTCCTGGACGAGTGCCTGGTCCCGACGGGCGGCACGGCAGAGGCCGGCCCGGAGGAGCCCCTCGGGCTCGTCGTGCACCTGCGCGGCGCAGATCGCTGCGCCACCACCGCCGTGCTCGCCTTCGACACTGCGGACGGACAGGTCCTCGCTGCCGGGGCGGTCGTGGTCAGCAGGGCGAGAGCGCCAGCGCTGCCCGACGGCCTCGTCTTGGCGACCCTAGGGGTCGACCGCATAGGCGTGCCGGCGGCCGCGGCCGGCGCCGATCCTCTCGGCACCGCCTCCGTCCTGCACCTGACGCTCACGAACCTGGGCGAGGAGCGCCTCGTCGTCGACCGGCTGCTCGAGGAAGACGCCCTCGCCGAGCTGGCCGGCGCCCTGTTCACGCCCGGTCCCGGCGCCTACGACGGCACCTGGTCCTCGCTGCTAGCGGGCGCTCAGGGCTTCGCCGCCGCAGACCTGGCTCCGGGAGAGAAGGTCGAGTACTTGCTGGTGATCGACCCGAGCCGCCGCCTCGCCACCGGCTCGTGGGCGGTGACGGTGAGGCCGGCGTTCGAGGTGCTCCTCGCCGGCGAACGCCACTCCCTGGTGCTCGACCAGGCGTCCATCGTCGTGACGCCTCCGCCGACCCCATGAGCGCCGCCTTGCGGCTGCTGGCTTGCGTCGCGTCGCTGAGCGCCGGCGCGTGGGCGAGCGCGGAAGCCGCCTCTCACGGGGTCGTCGCCTCGCCGAGCCTGGCAGGGCTGCTGGCCGACTTCGACCGCGCCTACCGACCGAGCGACTTCGTGGCCCTTCCCCTCGCCGACGCGCTGGCGGGCCTCGACCGGGCGGAGCAGCGAGCCGGGCCCTACGCGAGCATCGGCGAGAGCCTCGTCTGGGACTGGTCGGGAGCCGTGGACCTGCGCGTCGACGCGCAGGTGTCGCTGCCGCTCTACTCGAGCCGCGCGCCGCTGGCGGTTGCCCTCGCGCGCTCGAGCCTCGCGGCCGCGAACCTCGAGCTGGCCGCGGAGCGGCGATCGGCGCGGGCGGCGTTCCTCGGCGACCTGTACGCTGCAGCGCTGTTCGGGCGCGCCCTCACCGAGGTGGGCTCCGCCGTCGACGCGCTTCGCTCCGCTCACCCGAAGCTAGCCGCCGCGCTCGGAGCGGGAGCCGCCGGCAGCGCAGACGGAGCCTTTCCCGAGAGCGCCGCCCACGCCGCCACGCGCGATGAGCGCGGCGCGATCGAGCTCGTCGCCGCCACCGAGGACCTGCGCGCCTACCTGGCCTCACAGCTCGAGGCCATAGGGACGCGTTTACGGGGCGCCCTGCGGCCCATCGGCAACCCCGACCTGGACGTCATGAGCCTCGAGACCCTTCTGCCCGAGCTGAGGGCGGCGCTGCCGCCCCTGCCGTCGCGAACGGCTTCCGAGGAGGCCGCCTGCCTGCAGGCAGCGCCCGCCGCTGCGCTGGCGCGCGCGCGGTACCAGCAGGCGACCGAGGCCTCGCGCCTAGAGCGCGTCGACGACCTGAGCGTGCGGCTCAGCGCCTCGGCGTCATTCTCGGCCGTGTCGGGGTTGAGCGGCCACGCCTCGCTCAGCGCCGAGCTGGCCATGTCAGCGGCCTGGCCCGTGGCCGGCACTGGAGGCGTCGCCGTCGGCGCGGACGGTTTGAGCCAACGACTGGAGCTGCGGTGGCCTGCCGTCCAGCCCGCTCCGCCGATCGGCCGGGAACCGGAGGCGGCCCTGGCGCAAGCGTTGGAGGACGTGCTTCAGCTCCGCCGCTCGACCGCGGCCGCGGTCGAGCAGGCCGCACGCGGCCAGGAGCTGGCAGCGCTGCGGCTGAGCTGGTTCGTCCAGGACGCCATCGGCCTGGCGTCGGCCGCCGGCGTCGAGCCGCCGGCGGAAGCCGCACCGGTGCGCTTCGAGGACCCCATCGTCGAGCTGCAAGCTGCCGAGCTGCGCGCCGGTCTGGCGTTCGCCGAGCTGTCGCTGGCCCTCGCGCGCATCGATCTCGCCGTCGTCTGCGGCTGGTCGCCATGAGACTCCCCGCTGCCATGCTGCTCGTCACCGCCCTCGCCGCGCTCCTCACGACGGCCGGCCGTGGACCCGCTCCTCTCCAGCCGGCGCCTCCGCACGGGATCTACTTCGGCTGGGCTTCGGCCGTAGGCGGGCGCCTGCAGCTCCTCGGCCACCCCTGTCCGGCGCCGGACGCGGCTCGCTGGATCAGCGCCCCGCTCTCGGCCGACGCCTCGCTCGGCCTCCGCCAGGCCAACGCCGACCTAGGGCTGCCGCTGGACGCCGGCGCGATGGTCCTAGACGACGTCTCATCGGTCGGCGCCGCGGCCGGCCGGGCACGGTGGGCTTACGTCGCCTACGCTTGCCGCGCCGGCGGCGTGGGTCGCAGAGCCATCGGCGCCGCCGAGCTGGTAGAGGTCGGTGCCGAGACCCCCTCGTTGACGCTGGTGGCGCGCGCCGCCGACCCGACCAGCCCGCTGGCGGGACGCCTGCTCGTCATCAACGGCGGCGCGGGAGAAGTCGTCGTCGAGAGGCTCGAGTACGCGCCCGACGGGTTCGCGACCGGCCGCGTGCGCGCCGCCCCAGGCAGCCCCGCACA
>CAYYOK010000159.1:0-6272 GCA_964473205.1 uncultured bacterium
GTGGCTCACCTACTGGTGGACCCAAACCCCACCACGCCATGGGACTCATACCCGGGATGCCGGGCCTCCAGCAGCGCACGAAGATCGTCACCGGTGACCGTGCCGTCCAAGCCCAGGACCGAGCGGCCGGCGCCCCACCACCTCCCGGCCGGCTCGTCCAAATCCAGGTAGTAGTCCACCGGCCCCCGGGCCGGTCCCGGATGCTGTCGGTCCTCGGCCAGGCCCGCGTAGTAGGCGAGCAACCCCGGCAACGTGGCGGCCGTCGCCTTCAGCGTCGTGACGCGCATCACGACGACCACCATCCACACCGACCTCCCGCCGGACCTCCCGCTGGACCACCCGTTTGCGGAAATGCACTCGTCTGTCCGACTGTGTGCTCGATGCCTCACTAAGGCCGTTGGGCGGATCGAAACCTCGCGTCGAGGAGGCCGGGGTGGCGGGCCTGGCTAGTCGGAGTCGACTCCGAGGGCCGCCGAGATCTGGTCGTGGAGGGCCTTCAGGCCTACGACGGCGTCCGCAGCTACCACGCGCATCGGATCCGATCCGTCGTCGCCCGTCGATCGAAGGTCAACGACTCGTTGCGCGATGCGGTTCTTGTTGAGCGATCCAGCGTCAGCACCGTTCGCTTCGCACCACGCCTTCAACGCTGTTGACCGCCCGGTGTCAGGGATGTCGGCGGAGGTCAGGCGTGCTTTCGTAAGCCCCCACGTCTCAAGCTCGATGTTGACCGCGCGGGCAAACACCGACGAGTCGATGAGGTCCTCGAGCGTGCAGCCATCCAGGATTCTGGACAAGTTGAACAAGCAGTCTTCATTGATCACGCCTGCCGCCTCGATCTGCTCGAGAAGCTCAAGGCCTGCGGCGTCACCATCGGTGAGGCAGGCGACTCTTCCCGCGTGATGGGACAAGGCTTCCATCTCGGAACGGGCGATCTCCGAAAGCCCAGGCACAACACGGTAGGGCAGCGTCGATAGCTCGGCGACCTCCCTCAACAACGTCGGAAGGAGGATGGCCTCCGACGGACCCTCGCAGATGAGTCCGTACTGCGGCACGGTCAGCGACAGGAGGCTGGCGCCCATGGCGAAGAGAAGCGGGGTGTAGCCGAGCTTCGTAGCTCCGTCAGGCGTGATGGACCAGTAACTGTTCTCGATTCTTGACCGCTCCACGTCACGCTCCGGCAGGACCGCGCGGATCCCTCGGCCAAGGTCTGGCGGCAGGCATCCGATCGAGTGAGTGGTGTAGACGACCTTCGCTGTCAGATGCTGGCGCATCAGCGCGTCGACGAGATCGGCCTGGGCGTCGTAGTGGAGGTGCGTCTCGGCCTCGTCGACGAGCAAGACCGGGAGTTGGCTCCCTCGAGCCGCGAGGAAGGCGTCGAGGGCCAGGAACCAGCGGAGACCGTCCGAGCGCTCCTGCACCTCGGAGTAGTCAGCGTCTCCTTCGGTCGAGATGTAGAGGCGGAGAATCCCGTCGCTCGGCGCTCCGAAGCGCGGGTACACCGTGGACTGGTTCCAGGTCATCTGGAACCTCTTCTTGATGTAGGCGTTGGCGTCTTCGATGAGCTTCTCGACGTGTGGCTTGTTCGTCTCCCACTGCGCGTTCAACTCGTCGATGTTCAACCCCGCCACCGTGCAGAGGTTCACGAGCGCTGGGGGCGGGTCGCCGACGATCTCGGCCAACACGTAGGTGGTTGTCAGCTCGCGGTCCCGCTGGCGGAAGAAGGCAACCGACGGCTGACGATCCTCCAGCTCGTCGGCCACTTGCTCCCAAGGCTCGGGCAGCCGTTCGAGGGCGGCGAGGTCGACGAGCGCACTCGCCGTCGCCTCGCGAGCCTCGTTACGCCGGCGGTGCTCGTCCATCGCCTCGGCGGACTCCTCGTTCTCGGCGCCCGCCTCGTCACCGCGGTCGGGAACCGGGACGTCAAGGTCGCGAATCCGCTCTGCCAAGGTCTCGAAGGACACGATCACCCCGTCGGGGAATGACTCGGGGTCGGACCGGAGCTGCTCGAGGACGTCGATGCGCATCTGTGGATCCCAGGGCGCCTCTTGGTTCCTGGAGTTCGCCGCGTCGAGTGCGGGATCGCCGGAGAGACCTTCGAGCAGACCTACGGTCCGCTGCCGAGCGCTGCGGTCCCTCGTGGGGAATGGCTCCGGCTCCCAGGTCGTCTCCGGTGACCCGCTTTCGCGTGAGATCCAGACGCGCTCCACAAGATGGCCCTCGTGGATCCCCGATAGGGCCGCACGATCGTCAGGGTCAAGAAGGAAGAGGCCGCTGATCTTGGCCCGCCCGGCGATCCCGCGGGTGACATCGCTGTCCTCGGGGGCCTGCCGGGCCAACAGCTTCTCGATTCCATCGAGCACCGAGCTCTTCCCCGCTTCGTTCGGGCCGACGAGCGCCACGATCAGCTCATCGAGATCCAACGAGCATGTCCCCGCGAAGCGGCGGAAGTTGTGGAAGCGAACCTTGAGAAGCCGCATCAGCTCCCAGCCCGGGGCTCCAAACGCGCTCGGTCGAGTGGTCGCCTGCTCACGACACGCGACCAGACCGGGGGTCGATCGACACTCCCGAGTCTGCGAGACGGGCCGTGATCGACCGGAGATCGAGGTGGCTCAGGTCCCACCCACTGCGGAAGCCCTCTCGAAGGAGCTCGAGGTAGAGGTGGCTGGGAGTCAGGCCGTTGCCTGAGGCGAGAACGCGGCCGATCGTTGCGGTGACTTGGTCGGCGACGGGAAGGACAGAAGGCGGGGCCGACACGTTGCTCGGTTGCATCGTGATGATCAGGTCGAGCGTGGCGACGTTCTCGAAGCCTGAGGCCAGGCCTTTCACGGAGCGCTGTCCCTTGTTGAGCACCGAGATCAGCTCGGGGACGACGGCGAGCCCGGCTTGGGCGATTGCTCGTTGGACGAGTGACCACACCGAACCGCTGCTGTTGCCGAACACCATCGTGATGTGGCCGCCCGGCTTGAGGACGCGACGGCACTCTCTCAAGGCGTTGACCAGGAGCTGTTCGTAGCGATCCGCCGTTCGGGGCTCGCCGGTGTCGACGCGGTCGACGACGGCCTCCTGGCGGTCGTCGGTGATCTCGCCGAGCCAGGCCTCGTGGAAGAGGCTCATGTCCGAGTAGAAGATGTTGGAGCCGAACGGCGGGTCCATGAAGACGTAGTCGACGGACTGGTCGGCGAGCGGCAAGGCAGCGGCGCTCGCCGTTTCGTAGGTCACGTCCATCTGGTCGACCGAGTCGAACAACGAGCCGGCGCCCCGCTGCTCGCGGACCCAGTTGTCGGACTTGATGACCGCCTCGACCTTGCGGGCGAAGAGGTCGAAAACGTTCCACTCGTAGAAGACCGGGGCGACGTAGTAGTTGGCGTTGGCTGCGTTCAGCGGGCGCTTCTTCGACCACTGGTAACGCTTGCTGGCTCGCGTGAGGATCGCCGTGAAGCAGAACCGGAGCTTGGCCCGAAGCTCCGGCTCCTCGACCTGCTCGATGCATTCCCGGAGGACGGCCAGGGCGGCCTGATTCCGCTCGGAGAAGAACGAGGCGGTCGACGTGTAGCCGTTCCGGCCGAGAGCAGACGCGACGTACATCTGTCGCGTCGGTTCGATCGCGACATCGGGGACTGCCGGAACGTCGGCGGGCACCTGGTCAAGTGCGTGTGACCACGGCTGGTCGATCTGGGTTCGCTGGCACCCGCACGAGATCGAGTCGAGGACCGGGGCCTCGTCGACCCGCTGCGCGCGGCTCGAGAACTCGCTGGCGCACGACGGGCAGCGCATCCGGTCCTTTCGCCACTCGGCGGCCTCGAGCGAGCCATAGAAGTTGACATCCGCGGAGCACGCGGAACAGCGCATCACCATGCTCCAGACCGTCTTCGCAAGCTCGGCTGGCTCACCGCACTGCGAGCACACGACCCCGTAGATGTCTCCCAGCCGCTCGCGGGCGGCGGTGACGGCTTCGTGCGCACGCTTGCGCAGAGGTTGAGGTTCCACGAGGTTCACGTAGTTCGTGCCGATGTGGCGACCGAGCACGGAAACATCGAACAGGCGGGCCCGCCGGCCGAGAGCGGCTGCGGCGACACCGGTCATGCCTGAGCCCGCGAACGGGTCCAGCACGACGTCGCCGGGCTGGGTGAACGCTTCGATGAACGGCAGAATCGCTGGAACCGGAACCTTGGTGAGGTAGGCGTGGGCCATGTAGACGGGATCGCTTCGCTTCACGTCGATCTGCTCAGGAAGGCTTGGGATCGTCGGCGGCGCCACGTCCTCCACGTTACTCATCGTCTGTAGACCCATAGTGTGCACCCTCCTACGGTGCCGTCATCATCATGACGGAGGGGAGTGACAAGTCGGGGCATCCCGGGCGGGCACTGTTCGGCGAGCGGCTTCGGCAGCTCCGAACGGCAAGTGGGTTCTCCCAAGAGGAGCTCGCACACCGGTCCGGCCTGCATCGCACCTACGTCAGCAGCGTTGAGCGAGGCCGGCGCAACGTAAGTCTCGACAACATCATGAAGCTGGCGCGGGCGCTCGACGTCGAGGCTTCCGAGCTATTGCGGGGCATGTGATGGCTCTGAAGGCGCTATCCGACTTCCATCGCTACCTGACGATCGGCGCGGTCGCCGCTGATGCAGTCCGACAGGACCTCGAAGCACATGGCCATCGGGTCATCGAACTCGAGAGGAACGCGATGACCAACAAGATCTGGTACACGAACGTGAAGCGCCTACGCCTACCCGATCTCCTGTGTGTCCGCTGTGGTCGCCGGGTGGAGTCCAGAGGGAAGTCCAATCTCGGGATTGTCGTGAGCCACTCCGATGCGCCCGACCGCGGCTGGGACGGCGGGGGCTTGCGGGATGATGACCTCTTCGCCTTCCTTCGTGTCGACCTCTCGGCTGATCCACCGCGGACGGGTCAGCCCGCCTACTTCTCAACGTCGGCCCTGCGCACCATGCGAGACCACGCCACAGAGAGCAACCGCAAAGCGATCTCCGAAGGCGCCGAGCTCACGCTCGAGTGGAAGGCGTCGATGCCTGGCTGGACGGGCAAGATCGTCGGCGTCGATGACCAGGGCCGGCTGATCGGCGAGCGTGCCGACGGAAGTCGCTCCGTGTACTGGCAATGGCGCGACTGGCCAGCCCAACACAGGTACGTAGCCGATGGTGGCGCGGTGGTTGCTGACGAGACAATCGTGGCCGGAATCGTTGAGCCGCCGGACACAGTCGACTGCCCGGGCGACACGTGGGATGTTGCGGCGAGCATCGAAGCGGGTGACGCCGCGGAGCGATACGCCGGCGTTCGAGCTGCGGGCGTGCTCGGCATGAACGACGTGGCCGCTGCGCTCCAGGGCATCTCCGAGAATGACGACGATTGGCGACTCAGACTCGAAGCAACGGCCGCTCTCGCGCGCCTCGATCCAGACCCCTGGACTGACGTGATCGCGGCACTGGCACATGATGATGCCGATGACCAGCAGAGGATGGAGGCAGTCTTCGTGTTGTCGGAGATCGCCACCGATGAGGCGACCGCGGCCCTGCACAAGGTTGCCGCACCGGGCGAGGGAACGCCCACGGAGGTCCGGTCCGCTGCAGTCTGGGGACTCGCCCGGGGTGTGTTCCCGAGGCCCGAGCTCGTGGTGCCTTTCGTGGCAGACGACGAGGATGAGGTTGCACTCCACGCCATCACAGGACTCTCGGAGCTGCCCGAGGACCTGATTCCGATGCTCGTCGACTGGCTAGCGGAGGATGATCGGCGAGCAGCGGCGGCTGCCCAGGTCCTCCTTCGACACAGGGCCATCCGACCCCTGCTCGAGGGTGCCGCGCGCGGTGACCCCGGCAGATCGTGGGCGCTCCGCGCTCTTGGCGACGTTCCTCCGGACGAGGTCCGATCTGAGGGCGCCGTCCTGCTTACTCCTGAGACCGAGGAGACGCTGACCGCGATCTGGATCGGCCAACGCGACTGGCTCCGCAACCCTGGGCAGGATGGGATCGAGGCGCTCGACCTGCAGAAGGTCAGGTTTAGCCCTCTGCCGGATTGAGCCTGCCCCTTCATGGCAGCTTGGCCAGGATCTCCTAGCGCTAAGGCGATCAGGGGTGCTGTTCAAGGCCGGCGTCGATGACCACCACATGAACCGGGCGATCGTCGTAGTCGAGCAAGACCGCAGACAGGCGTTTGTCGAATCGCCGTCGGTCCTTTAGGGCCTTCCTGCGTCGTGGATCCGACTCGTGAGGAGTAGTCAAGACCTGTGGATCGGTCGGCCTGCTTGATCACGCGACGGCTTC
>CAYYOK010000160.1:0-6249 GCA_964473205.1 uncultured bacterium
CGGCATCTCCACCGTCACCGGCGGCAATGTAGTGGTGATGGGCGAACTGGTCCGAGGACGAGCGCCTGGCCGCGGTCGGGGTGGTCGCGTTCAGGCTCGCGGCGGCCCAGGCGTGCGCGCTGAACGGCTGCGACGCCGTGATCGTCCCGTCCCTCAACCCCGATTCCGGCGCGCAACGAGGCAGCGCCCAGGACCGCTGGACCGCCGACTTCGCCGGAGCCCTCAAGGACGCCGTGCCGGGGTTGCCGGAGCTGAGGGCGGTGCCGGCGACAGTCGACGAGAGCCTCGAGGGGCCGGCGGCGACGCTGCTCAGCTGGCTGCTGCGCGAGCCGGCCGCCGTGGAGCGCGTCTGGTCCAGGCACAAGGGGCTCCTCGCGGGCGGGCGCTGGCGGCGTGAGAAGGCGGCGGCCACGCCACCGCCTGCGAACGGCGACAGGCGCGGCGGGCAGGCTGTGGGTTTGGTGGCGCAGCCGTGGCTGATCACGGACCGCGTCGCGGCCGCTGTCGGCGAGGCCGTCGAGGGGTCGGGTGCGGTCGTCGACGCGCGCCGGCTGAGGCCGGAGCGGCTGCGGGAGGTAGGGAGCCGCTTCGAGCCCCGCATGCTCGACAGCGATGCCGAGGTGATCGGGGCGGCGAGGGTGCTGAGCGGCCGCGGAGACGTCGGGCGCATCGTTCACCTAGTCGACCGCGCCTCGCCCAGCGACGCGTGGCTGGCCAGGCGCATCAGGGAGCACTCGCTCAAGCCTGTCGAGGAGGTCTCGCTCGACGCGCTCCTGGCCGGCCCTCTGACGATGGACGACCTCGTCGAGCTGCCGGTAGAGTAACCGCCGTGCACATAGTGCTCAGCTTGATGGCGTTCGGCCTCGTGGCCGTGAACGGCTTCGGCACCTGGGCCGTGAGCCGCAGGCGCCCGCTCGTCGCCAGGCTGTTCCTCGCCGCCGCTCTCACCTCGTGCGTCGTGGCGGTCGCGTACCTGTTCGACCACCCGGTCGCCTGGTGGCTGCTTCTGGGCGCCTGCGCGCTGACGTTCTTCTCGTCGTGGCTCAACGCCAGGCTGGTCATCGGCGTGGTCGAGTGGCAGAACCACCTAGCCAGAGGCGTGGTCCTGCTCGTGATCCTCGCCCTCGGCTGGTGGGCAGCCGGGTAGCGAGGGGACCCAGCGAAGAGACACCGCGATAGTAGGCCGCGAAGAGACGCGGCCAGGCCGCTCTAGGAGCCGCCCTAGAAGGCGTTGAGGCCGGTCACCTGCCGCCCGAGCACCAGCGTGTGCACGGTGTCTGTGCCCTCGTAGGTCGCGACCGTCTCCAGGTTGAGCATGTGCCGGATCGCGGAGTACTCGGTGGTGATGCCGTTGCCGCCCAGCAGGTCCCTCGCCTCGCGCGCCACGGCCAGCGCGGAGCGGCAGTTGTCGCGCTTGGCGAGCGAGACGCGCGTCGGGTGATCGAGCCCCTGCTCCTTGAGCCGGCCGAGGCGCTGCGCGAGCAGGCTGCCCTTGGTGATCTCCGAGAGCATGTCGGCGAGCTTCGCCTGGACGATCTGCTTGCTGGCGAGGGGCACGCCGAACACCCGGCGGTCGGCGACGTAGGCGGTGACCTCGTCGAAGCAGGCCTGGGCGGCGCCCATCACCCCGAACGCGATGCCGTAGCGCGCCTGGTTGAGGCACGACAGAGCGCCCTTCAACCCGACGACGTTCAGCCTGTTGCCGGCGGGCACGACCACGTCGTCTAAGTACAACTCGGAGGTGACCGAGGCGCGCATCGAGGCCTTCGTCTTGATGTCGACGGCCTTGAACCCGGGCCTGTCGGTCTCGACCACGAAGCCGAGGATGTCGCCGCCGCCCCCCGCTACCTCCTCCTTGGCCCATACGATGGCCACCTGAGCGCGCGAGCCCGAGGTGATCCAGCGCTTGACGCCGTTGAGCACGTACTCGTCGCCGACCTTCCTCGCCCGCGTCAGCATCGAGCCGGGGTCGGAGCCAGCGTCGGGCTCGGTCAGCCCGAAGCAGCCGACGGCCTCGCCGCTCGCCAACCGCGGCAGCCACTCGCGCTTGAGGGCCTCCGAGGCGTAGGCGCGGATCGGGAACATCACGAGGCTCGACTGCACGCTGACGAACGAGCGCAGGCCGGAGTCGACGTACTCGATCTCGCGGCAGATCAGTCCGTAGGCGCTGTAGGAGGCGCCGGCGCCGCCGTACTCCTCCTCGAGCGTGACGCCGAGCGCGCCCAGCTCGCCGAACTGCCTCGCGATAGAGTGGGGGAACTCGCCGTTGAGCCACCAGTCGCCGACGTGCGGCAGCATCTCGCTGCGCACGAAGTCCCTGACGCTGTCGCGTATCGCGCGCTCCTCAGAGGTGTAGAGGTCGTCGACCAGGTAGAAGTCGGAGTTGGAAACGTTGCCCGGGGCCGCCATCGAATGCCTCCATGCCGGGGCTCCAGCCCGGTCGCACTGTGGCGGTGCCGGACTCCAGAGGTTCGGCTAACTACTCAGCCATCCCCGAACAGCTGCTTGAGCGCGTCCTCCTTCGAGGTGCGCTTGGCAGGATGATAACGCCCCTGCTCCAGCGAGACGCGGCCAGCCGCCAGCAGCGAGGCTAACGAGGCCTCGATCGTGTCGATCGCGAGCTCCTCGTAGTGGCGCTCGTCGACGTGGCGCTGGATCTGCCTCACGGTGGCGCCCTTGCTGCCGAACGCCTCGATGGCCTCGATGAGCCAGTCGTCGACCGTCATGAGGCCAGTCTACGGGCTGTGAGGCCTTCGGTTCAGTGACCTTCGGGCACGGCCGTTTCGATCGCGAGGCCGAGCCTGGGGAGGGAGTCTAGGCGTCGTCCGCGCTCGGGCCGCGTGCGGCGGTAAGGCTCAGCGGGAGAGCGTGCCGGGTGCACCGCTCGAGCGCGCGGAGTTGTACGCCACGATCGGGCCGCCGAGGACCTCGCCGGCCGTCACCGTGTCTTCCATCGAGATCACGCCGACCGGGCACGCGTCGACGCAGACGTCGCAGCCGATGCAGCGCTCCGGGTCGAGCATCAGGGAGCCGTCGGACCTGTCGCTGGCCAGCTCGCCGCCGAGCTCGCGCGAGAAGGCGCCCGTGGGGCAGGCCCTGGTGCAGTACGGGCACAGGATGCAGCCGTCGTCGACCTTCGGCAGGCGCCACGGCACCAGCGTCTGAGACTCAGGCGCTGCGGCGGCGAGGTAGTCGAGGCGTCTGGCGTGCTCCGCCGGCATGGGCGGCAGGCCCGCCGGTCCGCTAGCGCCGGGCAGCAGCCGCTCGAGCGGCTCGAGCGCTTCGGCCGAGGTGTTGCGCGCGCTCCTCACGGCGCCACGGAACAGCGACCTGCGGCTGAGCTTGCCGCCCGGCGAGCGGTGGTCGAACCTCTGGTGCTCGGTGACGGAGATCGTCACCTCGCGCCCCGCCACGGCCAGGATCCTCTCGGCCAGCCGCGCCTCGCGCGCGACCAGGGCTGGCACCTTGGCCGAGCCGATCGGGCAGTCGGCGCAGGCGGCGTGGGCGAGGGTCAGCTCGCTCGCCGTGCCGGCGAGCCGCACCATCTCGCTGGCTTCGAGCCGCGCGAGGCACAGCACGCTCTGCGCGTCACCCGGCACCTGCGAGCAGCGCACCGAGCCGGCGTCCGCTACGACCCGGGTCGCCAGCGCGCCGGTGGGGCACTCCTGTACGCAGATGCCGCACCCGGTGCAGTCGACCTTGTCGATCTCGACGCGCTGCTTGAGGCTTACCGCCTGGTGCGGGCAGACGTCGACGCAGATCTGGCAAGCCTTGGGCGAGCGGCGTACGGCCGTGCAGTTCGCGCTCTCGTAGCGCGGCGCCACGTCGACTGCTCTGAGCACGAAGTTGAGCAGGTCGTCGAGGCCGGGCATGGGCGCTCAGAAGCCGTACAGTTCGACGCGCTTCTCGCTGAGCTTGGTGTGGTAGCCGGTGGCCTCGAGGTAGTCGTCGAACTGGTCGTAGTCGACCTGCTGCTTCTGGTCGGACAGCGCCACGGCCGGGTTCGGGTGCACCTCGATCATGATGCCGTCTGCGCCGACGGCCAGCGCCGCCTTCGTCAGCGGCACCAGCAGGTCGCGGCGGCCGCCAGAGTGCGTGACGTCCACCAGCACCGGCAGGTGCGACTCGAGCTTGGCCAGGGCCACGGCCGAGAGGTCGAGCGTGTTGCGCGTGTACTGCTCGTAGGTGCGGATGCCGCGCTCGCACAAGATGACGTTGCCGTTGCCCTCGCTGAGCAGGTACTCGGCGGCCATCAGCCACTCCTCGATCGTCGCGGACAGGCCGCGCTTCAGCAGGACCGGCTTGCGGCTGCGGCCGACCGCGCGCAGCAGGGTGAAGTTCTGCATGTTGCGCGCGCCGATCTGGAGCACGTCGACGTGCTCCTCGAAGTAGGGCAGGTCGGAGGCGCTCATGATCTCGCTGATGAACGACATGCCGTGGCGGTGGGCGGCGTCGCGGCCGAGCTTGAGGCCCTCGACGCCGAGGCCCTGGAAGCTGTACGGGTCGGTGCGCGGCTTGAACGCGCCGCCGCGGAACAGCTTGACGCCGCGCTCGGACACCGCGCGCGCCACGTCGTCGACCTGCTCGCGCGACTCGATGGCGCAAGGGCCGGCCACCAGCACCGGTGCGTGCTTGCTGCCGATGGGCACGCCGCCCACCAGCACGACGCTGTCGTCGCGGTGGCTGTGCCTGGAGCTCAGGTAGTGGCGCTTCTCCTGCGTCTGCCCGAGCTGCATGCTCGCCTGGAAGATCTGCTTGAACAGGCTCTTGACCGTCTGGTCGTCGAACGGCCCGCGGTTGGCGGCTACCAGGTCGGCGAGCATCTTCTGCTCGCGCGCCGGGTCGTACTGTGACATCCCGAGGGATGCCTGCTCGGCGCCGATCTCAGCGGCGATGCGGGCGCGCTCGGAGAGCAGGCCGAGGATCTGCAGGTTTATGTCGTCAATACGAGCCCGAAGGCTCTGGATCTTCTCTGGCATGGCCAATCTTACGTTGCGCCACCCTGACGACTAGCAGGCTGACCTCGAACAGCACGATCAGCGGCACGGCCACGAGCGCGAGGTTGAAGGGGTCGCCCGTCGGCGTGATGATCGCGCCGCCCGCCACCGCGATGACGATCGCCCAGCGCCGGTTGCGCACCAGCGGCTCCGCCCTGATCAGGCCCAGCCTGGCGAACAGGAAGCCGATGACGGGCATCTCGAACATCAGGCCGAAGACGCCCATCAGCATCAGAACCGTCGAGATGTAGCGGCCGATCGAGAGCAGGCCTTGGGCGGCCTCGCCCAGGAACGACAGCAGGATCGGGATCGTGACCGGCAGGACGACGTAGTACGCGAACGCCACGCCGGCGGCGAACGCCAGTACCGCCATCAGGATGAACGGCACGGCGTAGCGGCGCTCTTCCGGCAGCAGCCCGGGAGCGACGAAGCCCCACACCTGCCCGATGACGACTGGTGACGAGAGCACCAGGCCGAAGAACGCCGCGATCTGCATCGAGACCGTGAACGGCTCGAGCACGGCGAAGTAGCTGAGCACCATGCTCTCTGGCAGGGGAGAGCGGAGCCACTCGAGCACCTCGAAACGGAAGTAGAACGCCACGCCCGAACCGACCACCCAGGCAGCCAAGGCGATCAGCAGGCGCGTGCGCAGCTCCTCGAAGTGCTGGATCAGGCTCACGCTATGACGTTCCCTACGGACCGACCGCCGCTACCGTGCCGCCGGACGGCGGGGCGAGGTCAGACCCTGTTCTCCGACTCGGCGGGAGCCGGGCTGGCTTGACCCTGATGGCCCTGGCCGGCCGAGGCGCTGGCAGCGGTGACGGGGGCGGCTGCGTTCGCGGGTGTGTTGGCCGGCGCCTCGTCCTCGGCGTCGAGGTCCTTCTTCATGTCGCGCAGACCCTTGCGGAACTCGCGTACCGACTGCCCCAGCCCCTTGGCCATCTCGGGCAGACGGCGGGGACCGAAGATCAGCAGCACTACTACGAGGATGATCAGCAGTTCAGGTAGACCGATTGGTCCGAGCCTCATCGCGGTACCTCCAGACCCGGTCATCCTAGCAGTACCGGTCGCGGCCAGCGTGTGGGCTATGAGCGGGTCGTCCCGGGTCTGGTTCCCGATCGAGGCAGTGAGCCCGAACGAGTGGCCCCGGCTGTTGCAGCGCTGTTCGTGGGCGTGATAGCGTTTCACTTCGGGTTCGCGGCTCGGCTGCCACCCTAGCTCAATCGGTAGAGCATCCGACTTGTAATCGGAA
>CAYYOK010000161.1:0-6206 GCA_964473205.1 uncultured bacterium
CTCGCAGCGCGTGCTGGACGCGGCTGTCGCCAAGGCCTACGGCGGGCGCCGCCAGATCGCCTGGATGGAGGTCTACGCCGGCGAGAAGGCCAACGAGGTCTACGGCGAGCAGGTGTGGCTGCCCGACGAGACCGTCGACGTGTTGCGCGAGTACCTCGTCGGCATCAAAGGCCCGCTGACCACGCCCGTCGGCGGCGGCATCCGCAGCATCAACGTCGCGATCCGCCAGATCCTCGACCTCTACGCCTGCGTGCGTCCCGTGCAGTACTTCGATGGCGTCCCGAGCCCGGTCAAGAAGCCCGAGGATGTCGACATGGTGATCTTCCGCGAGAACACCGAGGACATCTACGCCGGCATCGAGTTCCGCGAGGGCACCGACGACGCCAAGCGCTTCCTCGCCCTGCTGCAGGAGCACTTCCCGCAGTCGTACGGCAAGGTCCGCTTCCCGGACACTTCGGGCGTCGGCCTCAAGCCGATCTCGCGCGAGGGCACCGACCGCCTGGTGCGCGCCGCCGTGCAGTACGCGATCGACAACGACAAGCCCAGCGTCACCCTGGTGCACAAGGGCAACATCATGAAGTTCACCGAGGGCGCGTTCCGCGACTGGGGTTACGAGCTCATCGACCGCGAGTTCGGCGGCGAGCTGCTCGACGGCGGCCCGTGGCGCACCTTCATCAACCCGAAGACCGGCCGCAAGGTCACCGTCAACGACGTCATCGCCGACGCCATGCTGCAGCAGGTGCTGACGCGCGCCAGCGAGTACAGCGTGATCGCCACGCCCAACCTCAACGGCGACTACCTCTCCGACGCCCTCGCCGCGCAGGTCGGCGGCATCGGCATCGCGCCGGGGGCGAACATCAACTACGACACCGGCCACGCCGTCTTCGAGGCCACGCACGGAACCGCGCCGCGCTACGCCGGCAAGGACAAGGTCAACCCCTCCTCGGTCATCCTCTCGGGAGAGATGATGTTCCGCCACCTCGGCTGGAACGAGGCGGCCGACCTGATCGTGTCGGCGATGAAGCGCGCTATTCAAGGGAAGCGCGTCACCTACGACTTCCACCGCCTGATGGACGGCGCCACGCTGCTGAAGTGCAGCGAGTTCGGCGACGAGCTCATCGCTCGGATGTAGTCGCTTACCCAGGCCTGCGTCGGGCCGACGCTGGAGCTAGCTCGAGATCGTCTGCTTCGTCCTCACCGGTACGACCGCCGTGCCGGTGATGACGCAGCCTTGTGGCACGGTTGCGGAAGATAATACCAAATGGTAGTATCCTGACTCATGGCCGACCCCCAAGCCCTGTCCCTGCTGTGGCAGCTCTTCGCCACCACACAGCGCGTCAAGTCGCTGCTGGGCGCGGCACTGACCGATGCGCCGCTGTCGGCCGACGAGTACGCCGTCTACAGCCTGCTTGCCGATGAGGGGCCCCTGGCCCCGACAGAGCTCGCCAGAGAGCTCGGCATGCCCGCCACGACGATGTCGCACTACGTCAGGGCGCTGGCGGAGCGGCGGCACGCAGAGCGCGTTCCCAACCCGAGCGACGGCAGGTCTTACCTGCTCAGCCTGACCGACTCCGGCCGGGCCGTCCACCGCGACTCCGCCCGGCGGTTCGAGCGCGCCAACGAACGCTTCAGGGCCGCTCTCGCGACCGACGAGGCGCAGCTACGCGCGGCGCTGGTCGAGGTCGGCCGCGCCGCCGACGCGGCGGCTCGGGAGCTGGCGCTTCCGGCAGGCGTGGCATGAGACGCCGTCTCGCGCGCACCTTGCTCGCCCTGGTCGCAGTCTCATGGGCGGCGGCGTGCCTCGCTCAGGATGCCGTCGCGGCACGCCGCGACGGCTGGACCGCCGACCTGCTGCAGCTCATCGAGGCGAGGGAGAGGGTGCATCCGGACCCCTGGCACGGCGTGGCTCGCGAGGAGTTCGTGGCCGCGGTCGAGCGGGTGATCGCCCAGATCGACGAGCTCGACGACGACCAGCTCCTCGTCGAGATCACTCGCCTGGCCGCTATGCCCACCTGGGCGGGGCGCGACGGACACGGCGGCATCTACCCCTGGGGCGAAGGCGGCTACGCCACCAACCTCTACCCGCTGCGCCTCTACTGGTTCTCCGACGGCCTCTTCGTGGTGGGCGCGTTGGCGCCGTACCAGAGCCTGGTCGGGCTGCGGGTCGAGGAGTTGGCCGGCGTGCCGGTCGAGGAGGTGCTGCGCGCGGTCGAGCCGCTGGTGCCGCGCGACAACCACATGCAGGTGCCGAGTCACGGCCCGCGCCTGGCCGTGGTCTCGGAGGTCCTTCACGGCCTGGGGCTGATCCCGCAGGCCGCCGTGCCGATCGAGGTGACGTTCAGCGAGGACGGCGTGCGGCGCGTCGAGACCGTTGGCACCGTCCCGCTGCAGCGCTACGAGTCGGCGATCGGCGGGCACCACACGCACAGCCCTCCGGTGGCTCCCGACGGCCCGCGCTGGCTGCGCGACATCTCCCGGGCCGCCTGGTGGGAGCTGGTGGAGGAGAGCCGCACCGCTTACGTCTCGTACAACGTCACCTCCGGTGCGGTGAGCTCGGTGGTCAGGGAGGTGCGCCAGAGCATCGAGGCGGGCGAGGTCGATCGCCTGGTCGTGGACGTGCGCCACAACTCGGGCGGCAACAACAACACCTACGGGTCGCTGCTGAGCCTGGTGCGCGACGCGGCCGTAGCGCTGCCCAAGGGCGCCTACGTCGCGATCGGCCGCGCCACCTTCTCGGCAGCCGGCAACTTCGTCACCGACGTGGAGCGCAGCACCGAAGCGGTGCTGATCGGCGAGGACTCGGGGACCAGCCCGAACCAGTTCGGCGACTCACACGCCACCCGGCTGCAGCACTCGGGCCTGGTCTACCGCGTCGGACGTTACCTGGTGAGGCGCAGCACGCCCGACGACGAGCGCGTGACCGTGTCGCCCGACATCGAGGTCTCGCTCAGCTCGGCGGCCTACTTCGGCGGCGTCGACCCTATCTGGGAGGCGATCCTCGGCCAGCGCTAGACCTGCTTCGGTGACCGCCCGTCCCAGCCGGCGTAGGAGTAGAAGCGGCCGGGAACGTGGTCGCCCAGGTAGTTCACCAGCGGGTCGCGCAGCGGCGGGGTCGGCACGATGCCCTTGACCTCGTCGGCAGGGAAGAAGCGCGCCTCCACGATGAACCCGTCGGGGTCGCGCGGGTTGAGCAGCCCCTGGTAGCTGGCGCGGAACGCGAAGGACAGCGCGCGGTCGTTGCGGCGCCTGTCCTCGACATGAACCGCGTACGCGAGGTGATCGATCCCCAGCAGCTCGAGCCCGGTCTCTTCCATGACCTCGCGATGCAGCGCGTCGAGCGTCGACTCGCCGCGCTCCACCACGCCGCCGGGCAGCGTGTAGCGCACCCTCCCATGGCCTTGCCAGTCGTTGCCTACGAGCAGAACGCGCCCTTGCGCGTCTAGCAGTATCGCCGCGGCAACGACGAACTCACGGCGCGCCACCGGTCCGTACCGATGCTTGAGCCCCTCGGTTCGAGCTCGCCGCCGCCAAGGCGCGAGCCTGCTCCTCCTGGGCCAGAGCCTGAGTCAGGTCGCCGAGGTCGCCGGCGAGGATCGCGGCGAGATCGCGGGTCGTGTAGTTGATGCGGTGGTCGGTCACGCGCGACTGCGGGAAGTTGTAGGTGCGGATGCGCTCGCTGCGCTCACCGGTGCCGATCTGCACCAGGCGCGCCTCGCGCGCTTCCGACTCGGCCCTCTCGCGCTCGCGCTCCAGGAGCCTGGCGCGCAGCACCGCCAGCGCCTTCTCCTTGTTCTTGATCTGAGACTTGCCGTCCTGGCAGCTGACGACGATCTCCTCGTCGGTGCCGGGTCGGTACGTGATCCTCACCGCCGAGTCGGTGGTGTTCACCGACTGCCCGCCAGGCCCAGAAGAGCGGAACACGTCGACGCGGTAGTCGGCGGGCGAGAGGTGGACGTCGACGTCGTCGGCCTCCGGCAACACCGCCACGGTGATCGTGCTGGTGTGGATGCGCCCCTGCGATTCGGTAGCGGGGACGCGCTGGACGCGGTGCACGCCCGACTCGAACTTGAAGTTGCGGTAGGCGCCGCCGCCGCGGATCTCGAACGAGACCTTCGCCAGCCCTCCGACCTCGGTCGGGTAGGAGTCCAGCACCTCCGTCTGGTAGCCCAGCGAGGCCGCGTAGCGCAGGTACATGTCCAGCACCTCGCGGACGAAGAGCGAGGCCTCGTCGCCGCCCGCGGCCGAGCGCAGCTCGACGATGACGTTCTTGTCGTCGAACGGGTCGCGCGGTGCGAGGAGCTCGCGCAGCTCGGACTCGGCGGCGTCTAGCTCGCGGGCCAGCCGCTCCAGCTCGGCCTCGGCCTCGCCTGCGAGGTCGGGGTCGTCGAGCAGTTGGCGAGCCTCGCTCGCCTCACGCTCGAGTCGCTCCCTGCGCCTATGCGCACCCACCACTTCGTTGAGCTCGGCGAAGCGCCGCGTCGCGGCCCGGTACGCCGGCGGATCCGCCAGCAGGGCCGGGTCCGAGAGGCTGCGCTCGAGCGCCTCCAGCTCGTTGGCAAGGTTGATCAGCTCGCTTCTCATTGCCGGCAGTCTACCGCCTGCCGCCACCCGCCTTTGAGAGGGAGGTTGCATCCAGGCTCAGGCGGCGCGGCCGCGAGCGGCAGGCCGTGGTCGAGCCCTTTCCGATGCGCGTCCTGGTCGGGTGGTTCAGGGCACGGAGACGAGCCCAGCCGGCGTCACCTCGGCCGCGACGAGCCCGCGCGGCACGACGGCGCTCTCGCGGTCGTCGAGCACGTCGATGAGCCCGCTCGCGCCGCAGCGCGGCCCGAGCCCGACCACGCCGTCGCGCAGCGCCTGTCGCACCACCTCGACGCGCTCCAGCGGGATCTGCAGCGCCACCACCTGCTCCAGCGCCGACTCGAGCAGGGCCAGCGCGTCGACGATGGCGGCGGCGTGACCGAAGTCTGCGACCCCCCCGAAGGAGCCGGCCAGGCGGCCGGCGTGCGCCGCCACGTCCGCCGCGCAGGTCTGAGACGGAAGGAGCGAGTCGTCGACGACGGAAGGCGAGACGGCGAAGCGCACGCCGGCCAGCACGCCCCATGCCGGCGGCTGCGCGCCCGGGGCCAGCAGCGCGCTGCGCGCGTAGACGGGGCCCTCGTAGCCCCTGCGCCTCAGGGCGCCGACCGCCACGGCCAGGTCCTCCCTCAGCCCCCACACGACGATCGCGCCGGGCTGGTGGCTGGCCAGCAGCAGCGCCTCCGGACGCAGCTCTCGCTCGCTGGGCGAGTAGCGCACCGTGTCGACGAGCCGCATGCCGGCGTAGCCCGCCAGCGACTCCAGCAGCGTCTCGGCGCGGTCCCCGAACTCGTTGTCCAGCGTCATCAGGCCCAGCGTGCCCCTGCCCGAGGCGAGCACGTGCGCCACTACCCCTGCGAGCGCGTCCGTGTCCGACGGGCCGAGGGCGAACGCCCAGCGGCTGAAGGCGCCCGCGGCCGGCGTCACCGCGTCGAGCCCGAAGGTGTCGAGCTGCGCTGGCGAAAGAAGGATCACGCCCGCGGCCTGAGCCAGCGGCGCCACGGCGCGCGCCGCCGCGGTGGTGGTGCAGCAGACGATGGCGTGAGCGCCACCCTCGATCTGGACGCGGGCGGCGGCGGCCGCCTGAGCGGCGGTGGAGGCGTCGTCGGCCATCTCGACCTCGACCGGGACCCCGAACACCCCTCCGCGCGCCCTGAGCGTCGCCTGCCAGGCGCTGACCGCGAGCGCCTGCGAGGCCCCCGCCGTCGAAGCCGCTCCGCTGCGTGAGACGATCACGCCGACCTTGACGCCGTCGGCGGCCTGCGCGGCGGCCAGGGGGCTCAGCGCCAGAAGGAGGAGCGCTGACAGTACGGAGGCTCGGGGCTTGGACTTGGGCTCGGTGCGCGGCTTCACTCGTGGCTTTCTAACCTTGCGGGCAGTGAAGTGAGTGAGAGCCCCGAAAAGAGGACCCCCACGCCGCGAAGCGTGGGGGAGAGGTGCTGGTGCGCCCGATGTGATTCGAACACATGACCTTGGGCTTAGGAGTCCCCTGCTCTGTCCAGCTGAGCTACGGGCGCACGCTCGCTCAGAACCGATCGGCGAACGCGAGACGGCTCGGTGCGTTCGCCGATCGGCGGGGTCTTGATTCTAGCGTGTCGAGGCGCGCCACGACGTCGGCGAGGCTCAGCGGC
>CAYYOK010000162.1:0-6058 GCA_964473205.1 uncultured bacterium
CGGCCAAGGTGCCGAGGTCGACCGGTACAGGGGTCTCGGCGACCTGCTGCGGCGCCCTGGCCTCGCGCAGGATCTCGGGCGTGACCGGCAGTGTGCCGGAAGGCAGCGGGCGAGGCAGCGCCGCCGCGGTGGAGGTCGCAGGTGCGACCGTGCGCGGAGCAGGAGCGGCCGGAGGCGGAGCGACGGCGGTCGTGGTGCTCGAGGTCGTCGAGCTGCCCGCGCTCGTCACCGGCACGTCGGTGATCACTGCCGCCGGCGCTGGCTGACCTGCGTCGGTGACGATCTCGATGACGTCCTCCGGCTGCTGCGCGACCACCGGGGTAGGAGCCGGCGACTGCACGATGATCGGTGAGAACGGGTTGACGGAGGTGCGCTGCGTGGTGGCGGGACGGTTGGCTCCAGCCGCGGAGTCCTCCGCGGTCACCGCCTCGGCGACGGGGGGCGATGTCACCAGGAAGGGGAGGTCACCGACGACGAGGTCGCGGGTGACCACGGTCGGCGCCTGCGTGACGACCACCGGCGGCGCGCTCACGTCGGCGGCCGGCTCCGGGGTGACGACCGCGGCGTCCTCGGCGACCGTGGACGCGTCGTCGTCAGCGGTCACGGTGACCGCGCCATCGGCATCCGCTTCCTCGCCGACGACCACTGCGTCGGGCGCGGCGTCCGTGGAGCCGGCGACACCAGCGGTGTCGGAGCCGGTCGCAGCCGGGCTCTCGCCGCCCTGACCCAGCAGCGCGGCTGGCACGCTGGGGGCTGCGACGGAAGGCGTCGTGACAGAGGGAGGCTGCGGCGTGTCCGCGAACTGGTCCTGGTTGAAGAAGTTGATCCACGCGAAGCCTGCGGCCGCCACCAGGAGTGCGGCTAGGAGGGTCTTGGCGGTCCTAGAGAGTCCCATCTTCACTGCTCTCCCGGGTCTTGCCCTGTGTAGACGTAGATGACGAAGTCGTAGTCGGCGTTGATTCCGGGATCGGTGGAGGTGTTGTCGACCAAGTTCAGCGAGACGCGCTGGATCTTGGTGAACCGCTGCAGCGACTCGAGCTGGCCCAGGAACGACATCGTGTCGGAGTAGGTGCCCTCGGTCTCGATCGAGAAGCCGATCGGTCTGACGTCTTGTATGTTCTCCTGCGCGGTGCCCTGGCTGAAGCTGTTGACGAGGACACCCGCGCCGGCGGCCGAGACGCGCAGCTGGTCGATGAGGCCGGCGATGTCGCTCTCGGTCGGCAGCTCGCTGAGGAAGACCCTGCGGTCGTCCTCGAGCTGGGCGACCGCGAGGCGCAGGTCGGGCAGGTTGTTGCGGGCGTCCTCGCCGCGGCGGATCTCGATGTCGAGCCGAGCGATCTGGCCCTCGAGGTCGGTGATGCGATCCTGGGTGGGCCGGTACATGTAGAAGTACCAGAGGGCGCCCGCGACCAGCGACAGCACGATGGCTATCAGCGCCATGTCGCGCTGGCGCATGTTGCGGAAGCTGAAGGAGCCGAGCTTCATCGCTGGCCCTCAGCTAGGGCGCCGACCGTCAGCGTGTAGCCGAAGAGGTCGGTGTCGCTCTGGCGGGTGGCGCTCTGGAACGCGACGCCGTAGTTCTGCGAGTTCTCCAGAGCGCGTATGAACTCGGCGAGCACGTCGGCGTTGAGCACGCTGCCGTTGACGCTCATCTCGGCGATGACAGGCCGGCCCTCGAAGCGCTGCGGATCGGACCGCGGCGGCACGACGCTCGTCATGCTCAGGGAGTCGAAGTCGATGACCGGGCGGCCGGCGACGCTGCGCGCAGGGAGATGCTCCAGCATCCCGACGATCTCGCCGGTCCACATGATGCGGTTCTCGCGCACCGAGCGGGCCACCGCGATGAGCTGGTTGAGCTGCTGCTGCCGGGAGAGCAGGTCGCGCTGCTCGCGCAGGAACGGCTGCAGCAGGGCGAGCTGGTCCTCGCGCGCCAGCTTCTCGCGCTGCAGGTTGGCTTCGGTGGTGCCGGCGAAGTACTGGAACATGGCGGCCACACCGAAGACCAGCAGAGGGAACAGCACGATCAACAGACGCCAGTAGCCGGGCTCCCTGACGCGCCTGAGGTTCTTAGGGAGTAGGTTGATGTTAATCAACGCCGGCAACTCCTCTCAGGGCGAGCCCGAGCGGCACCGCGAACTCCGAGGCGGCCCGCCTGAGGTACTGCGTGTCGAAACGGTTCTCGTCCACATAGATGGTAAGCCACGGATCGCCTAGCTCGACGCGGAAGCCGAGCGCGTCGCCGATGGCCTCCGGCAGCCCGCGCAGCTTGGCGCCGCCGCCGGTTACGAGCATGCGGCTGATGTTGGCGTCGCCGCTCTGCACCCTGAAGAACTCGAGGCTGCGGCGGATGTCGGTGGTGAGGTCGACCAGCACCGGTCTGAGGGCCTCGTAGACGCGGCCGGGCGAGAACTGCTCGCGCTTGGCGTCGAAGTTGAGGAGGTCCTCCTCGTCCTCGGTCGGGATCGTGGCGGTGCCGTACTCGAGCTTGACGTCCTCGGCGCTGTCGAAGTCGAGGCCGAAGGCGCGCTGGATGGCGGCGGTGAAGTGGTCGCCCGAGACGCTCAGCGGACGGTTCATCAGCACGCGCTGTCCGCGCACCAGGGTGATGGTCGAGGTGCTGGCGGCGATCTCGAGCACCACGCCGACCTCGTTGGCCTCCGTGTAGACGGAGCCGGAGAGCGTCGTCTTGCTCAGGTGCTCGCCGAGCAGCGAGCCCTTGAGCGAGCGCAGCAGCGAGAAAGGCTTGACGTCTATCACGTGCGGCTCGAGGCCGGCGAGCTTGAGGTACTCGACCTGCTGGGTCACCTCGTCGAGGCGCGCGGCCGCGATGACCACCTCGAGCTGGCCGCCCTCCTCGACGTCCTCGGGGTTGTCGAGGACGAAGTAGTCGAGGATGACCTCGTCGATGGGGAAGGGTATGTAGCGCTCCGCCTCCCACTTGATCGCCTCGTCGAGCTCTTGCACGCTCATGCGCGGCACGTGGATGTTTCTGGTGATCGCCTGACGGTTGCTCACCGCGGTCACGGTGAAGCGGCGGTGGATCCCGGCGTCATGGAACAGGGCCTTGATCTCCTCCGCCAGACCTTGCGCGTCGGTGACCCTGTCTTCCTGGATCAGGCCGGGCGGCATCGGCCGCATGGCGAGAGCCGACAGGCTCGGCGGGTTGCCAGGCCGGAGCTCCACGACCTTCAGCGCACTGGTCCCCACCTCGAGGCCGACGGCCTCGATCTTGGGGCTCAGCCAGCGAGACATTCGCTCGCGCATTGAGGGCATAGGCATCTCCTCCTAAGAATCAGCCAACCCTATCATGCGTTACTCACGATACAGAGTGAAAAATACCTACCATTTCCGGGCTGGAGACCCCACTCGCTAGACCGAGCGCTCCAGCAACAGATAGACCGGTCTGTACGTTGAACGTTCTGCCTCAGGTGGTGCGGGCGAGGTCGTTGAACCTGACGTGCGAGTTGTGGAACTGAAGGTCGATGTTGCCGGTCGGGCCGTTGCGCTGCTTGCCGATGATGATCTCGGCGATGCCGTGCTTCTCGCTGTGCTGGTCGTAGTACTCGTCACGGTAGATGAACATCACCAGGTCTGCATCCTGCTCTATCGCGCCCGAGTTGTGCATCACCACCCCGTCGGCGAGCCAGGACGCCGGTCCAGGTACGGTCAGGTCGTAGACCTCCTCGCTGCCGGCCGGCTCGATCGACACGATCTCGTCCCAGTAGAGGTCAGACTCGGAGAAGGCGCGGAGCTCCTCGCTATCCAGCACGTCGGCGTACGACGCCACCATCGCCCTCGAGGGAGCGAAGCGGAAGTGCGACGTGCCTCCATAAGACGTGCCTCGCGCCGCCGCCAGTTCGCGGGTGCTGACGCCGGCGGCTCGCGCCAGCGCTCGGACCCTGCCGAACGCCGCGAGCGGCAGGGTGTCGCGGTTGGTGTTCGCCCGAATGCCGTCGAGCGCCTGCCTGAGCCGCAGCGCCGGCTCGACGCGCGGCCCGTGAGCGCCTACCGCGTCGAGGAACCGCAGCTGATCGACCGAGCCCGACACGTCGACCTGCCACGCTTCGGCGCTACTGCGTGGGCGCTTGATCAGGGCCACGATCTCGAGCCTCAGCAGCAGTGCTGCGACGTCTTGCGCCAGGCCTGGGCTGGAGGTCGCGAAGTAGACGCGGTGAGATCCCCTGCGCCCCTGGCCGCGGACATGGATGCAACCGTCGGTGGCCCAGAGATGCCTGAGCAGCAGGGCGAGCTGCCGCGTAGGCAGTCGGAACGCGTCCTGTGGAACGCGCTTCTCGGAAGAGCGTTGGCCGAACACGCCGAGCTCCTTGAGCCAGGCGCCGACACCGGCCGGCCTCCAACGGTTCCCGTTCCCCGAGATGAGCAGCTGCCACCACTTGCCGCGGCCCGCGTAGCTCTTGACCGTGCCGCACAGCTCGCGCACGCCCTCGCGCACGGCGCGGTCGTTCTCTGGGTCCGAGGTCGTGTAGCGCAGGCTCTGGCCGCGAAGGTAAGAGCCGTCGCCGATGAGCTGGCCAAGGAGGGCGACTTTGGCGTCGCTCCAGCTCGCCGTCGTCTCAGCAGGCGGCAGCCGTCTGGCGAGCGCCACCCTGTCTCCGACCCTCAGCTGCTCGAGGCGGCGCCAACCGTCTAAGGTGAACCAGCGGTGACCAGCAGTGGTGCGCCTGACCCGCCCGCTGGCAAGCGTGACAGCCGAGACGGGCCGCTCGCCGACCTTCCACACGAGGTCGCTCTCGGCGGAGACCAGCTTGCCGCTTTCGTTCATGGCGACGACGCGAGGCTTGGTGCCGACGAGCTCGCCGATCGGCACTCTGCGCCCGTCGGACAGGCTCACGAGCGTATCGCCGGTCACGCACTCCCTGAGGTCCGAGAGCATCGGCCGCTTGTTAGGCCGCGCCTCGACGGCGCGCGAGAGCTGCGAGAGCACCAGCACCGGCACGTCGAGCTCCCTGGCCAGCGCCTTGAGCCCGCGGGAGATCACGGAGATCTCCTGCTGCCGGTTCTCGCCCTGGCCGCGCCCGGTGGAGCCGGACATCAGCTGCAGGTAGTCGATGATCAGGAGCCCGAGGCCTTGCTCTGCCATCAGGCGCCGGGCGCGCGAGCGCAGCTCCATGACGGTCATGTCGGCGTTGTCGTCGATGAAGATGCGCGCCTCCGACATGCGGCCGGCGGTCTCGGCGAGGCGGTGGAAGTCCCGCTCGGTGAGCTGCCCGTTGCGCACGCGGCTCATGTCGACGCGAGCCTCGGAGCAGAGCATGCGCGTCACCAGCTGCACCGACGACATCTCGAGCGAGAAGATCCCGATCGCGGCGTTCTCGCGCAGGGCGGCGTTGAGCCCGATGGTGAGCGCGAACGCGGTCTTGCCCATCGACGGCCGGGCCGCGATCACGTTCAGCGTCGCAGGCTGCAGGCCAGCCGTCATCTGGTCGAGCTCGCTGAAGCCCATGCGCAGGCCAGAGACCGGGTTGGGGTTGGCGAACCTGCGGTTGATGTCGGCGAAGGTCTCGTGGACGAGCGACGGCATGTCCTCGAAGCTGCTGCGGCGCTTGCGCATCGCCAGGTCGAAGATCGCACGCTCGGCGCCGTCGAGGACCTCCTCGATGGGGGCTGCCTGATCGAACGCCGTCTGCATGATCTTGCCGCCGGCCGCGATCAGGTCTCTGAGGGTCGCCTTCTCGAGGACGATGCGCGCGTAGCTCTCGGCGTAAGCGGCTGTCGGGACGATGTCGGCGAGGGCGATCAGGTAGTTGACGCCGCCGATGCCCTCGAGGTCGCCTGACTGCCTGAGCTCCTCGGTGAGGGTGATCAGGTCCATCTGATCGCCGCGGCGGTGGAGGCGCTCGATGCCGCGGAAGACCTTGCGATGCGACTCCTTGTAGAAGTGCTCCGCCGTGATGACGCCTTCGAGGGCCGAATAGACCTCGTTGTCGAGCAAGATTGCGCCCAGCACGCTCTGCTCGGCCTCGATGTTGTGCGGCGGGGTGCGGCCTTCCACGCCGCGAATCGTACCACCAGGCCGCCGGCCGCCGGCCGCCGGTCC
>CAYYOK010000163.1:0-5975 GCA_964473205.1 uncultured bacterium
CTTCGTCTTCCTTGATGAGGCCGGTGTCCTTGTGGACGAGCTGCAGCTTGGCGAACAGGCCGGCGTGGTAGGTCAGGTCCTTCTCGCGGCACTCCTCGGGGTCGTACTCCGGATCGTGGAGCCGGTACTCGAGGAAGTCGAGCACCAGGTCGGTCTGGCGGCCGCGTTCGGTCTCGTCGATCGGGAAGACCTCGCGGAATGCCGCCTGCAGACCGATGTCCTCGCGCTTCTCAGGCGGCGTGAACCGCTGGAGCAGGCTCTCGTACGAGGTGATCTGGATGTTGGTCAGGTTCGGAAGCTCGATGACTTCCTTGATCCTGCCGAAGGCTCGGATCTCGCGCATCTTCATCCCTTCAGCCATGGGCCACAGCGTGGGCGAACGGGCGGCTTGACGAACTAAGGTCGGGGGCGCGCTCCCGCACTGCGCGCCGCGACATGAGATAGGAGCGAGCGGCCGCGGTCGGCGCTCGTAGCGCCGAGCGAAGCGGCTTGGCGCCCGCGACTCGGTCTGTAGGTGAAACGGTGGTGATGATCAAGATAGCGTCAGTTACTGTAGCGTGGTCGAGTGGTGCGGAGCGTATCGCGCACGTCAGTGCGCGCGCGCGCTGCAGCGCGCGCATCTGCTGCGGCGCGCTGCGGCCGGCCGTAGGCGCTGCGAGCCGCCGCCGGCCGACCTGAGGGCACGCGCGTCCGCGTTCGGCACCGTCAGGTGCGTCGGCACCCCAAGGTGCATCGGCACCGCTAGGTGCCGCGCGGTCGCGCGCGCTCGGTTTGGTGCGCTCAAGACGCTCCGTCACTCACCTCCAGGTCGCATCCGGTGCGTTGCTCGGGGCCACGCTTCACGCGTGGCCCATCAGGGCGCGAGGCTTACTTGACCTCGACGGTGGCGCCCGCGGCTTCGAGCTTGGTCTTGATGTCCTCTGCCTCTTCCTTGCTGACGTCTTCCTTCACGACGCCGCCGGCCTCGACGAGGTCCTTAGCTTCCTTGAGGCCGAGGCTGGTGATCGCCCTGACCTCCTTGATGACCTGAAGCTTCTTGTCACCGGCGTCCTTGATCGAGACGGTGAACTCGGTCTTCTCCTCGACGGCGGCCGCGGCTTCGCCGCCAGCGGGAGCGGCCATCATCATGCCGGCCGGCATCGCGGCGGCGGCTTCGACGCCCCAGGTCTCCTTGAGCCCGTCGACGAGCTCAACCAGCTGAAGCACGGTTAGCCCGCTGAGTTGATCGATCAGCGCTTGCTTGTCGAATGCCATTTCAAGCCTCCTTCTGCTTGTCTGCGTAGTTGTTCATGACTGTCACTAGCTTCTGCGGCGGAGCCGACAGCACACCCACCAGCTGTTGCATGGGGGCCAGCAGCACGCCGACCAACTGGCTCTGCACCTGCTGCTTGGACGGCAGCTTGGCGACGCGCGTAAGCGCGTCCTCGCCCAGTACGCTTCCCTCCAGGCGACCGCCCTTGGACTTGGGCAGCTCCTTCGGGTGGACCTTGGCGAACTCGGCGATCGCCTTGACGGGACCGACGAACTCTTCGCCTACCAGGACCAGGGCCGTCGGCCCATTCAGCGTCTCGTCGAAGCCCTCGATGCCGCGCTCCTTGAGCACGACGCGGATCAAGGTGTTCTTCGCGACGAGGATCCGTCCGCCAGCGTTGCGCACGTCGGTGCGCAGCCTGGCGAACTCACCGGCAGAGAGCCCCTGGTAGTCCACCAGGAAGAACGTCTTGGCTTCGCCCAGCTGCTCACGCAGATGGACGACCGTAGCCTCGTTCCTGGGGTTGGCCATGGTTACCTCTCTCTTGCTCGAACCTGGGTCCTTGCGGACCCTACGAAAGCCGCGATGCGCAGCGCGATCTCTGAGTCGGGACTGCTCGCCCCGCTGGCTGAAACCGTCAACGCCTCGGCAGGATCTTTAAGCCTGGCGGCCCCTGCTGTCTCCAACGCCAAAGGTGCCTCGCTCGCGCTACGCACCGGGATGCTTAGTTCGTGCCTCGACCCTTGAGGCGGATGTGATCTGAGCTCACGCACGCCTCCTCGGTCGATGCCCGTCTGCGCTTACGCCTCTGCCCTGGCCGTCGAGAGGTTGATCCTCACGCTCGGGCCCATGGTCGAGGTCAGGTGGATGGTCTTGAGGTATTGGCCCTTGGCAGCCTCGGGCTTGGCAGCCTCGACGGCGCCCTTGAGCGCGGAGAAGTTGTCGGCCAGCTTGCCGGCGTCGAAGCTCGCCTTGCCGATCGGCGCGTGCACGACACCGGTCTTGTCGCTTCTGAACTCGATCTGGCCGGCCTTGAGCGCGCTGACGATCTCGCCGATGTTCGGTCCGACGGTGCCGGCCTTCGGGTTCGGGAGCAGGCCCCGCGGCCCGAGCACGCGCCCGAGCTTCGAGCCTATCTGCGCCATCATGTCCGGGGTGGCGACGACGGCGTCGAAGTCCATCCAGCCCCCCAGGATCCGCTCGATGACCTCGGCACCACCGACGATGTCGGCGCCGGCACCCTCGGCAGCGGCTACGCCGTCGCCTTGGGTTATGGCGAGGACCCTCACGGTCTTGCCCGTGCCGTGCGGCAGGGCGACGGTGCCTCTGACGTTCTGATCGGACTTGCGGGGGTCGATGCCGAGGCGGAAGTGAGCCTCGACCGTCTCGTCGAACTTGGCAGTGGCCAGCTCCTTCACCAGGGCGGCCGCCTCCTCGATGCTGTAGACGCGGTCGCGGTCGACCTTGCCCTCCAGCGAGCGGTAACGCTTGCCGTGCTTAGCCACGTTCCGGCATCCCCTCGACGGTGACGCCCATCGAGCGCGCCGTGCCGGCGATGATCCGGGCGGCGGCCACCTCGTCGGCGGCGTTGAGGTCGGTCATCTTGACGCGGCCGAGCTCGAGGCACTGCTCCCAGCTGAGCTTGCCGACCTTGTCCTTGTGAGGGACGCCCGAGCCCTTGGCGAGACCGGCGGCCTTCTTGATCAGGTAGCTGGCCGGCGAGGTCTTGGTGATGAACGTGAAGGAGCGGTCGGCGTAGATCGTAATCTCCACCGGCACGATCGCCCCCGCCTGGCTGGCGGTGGCGGCGTTGTACTCCTTGACGAACTGCATGATGTTGGCGCCGTACTGCCCGAGCGCCGGCCCTACTGGCGGGGCTGGGGTCGCCGCGCCGGCCGGAAGCTGGAGCTTCACGATGCCAGTTACCTTCTTGGCCACGTCTCCTCCTTAAGCTCCCCCACGGCCGTGGCCGGCCACGGGGTCTTAGCGCTCATGTCTGTGCCTCGCGGCACGCTTCTTCGCCAAGGCTGGCTCGAGGTCCCGGGTCGGCCGCCAGGGCCGCCCGAGGCATCTCGCGCTAAGCCCTTACGACCTGAGAGAAGTCAAGCTCGACCGGCGTCTCGCGTCCGAAGATCGAGACGAGGACCTTGACCTTGCCGCGTTCCGGGTTGACCTCGGAGACCAGCCCGGTGAAGTCCGCGAACGGACCGCCTGTGACCTGCACCATCTCGCCGACGCTGAAGGTGACCCTGACCTTGGGAGTCTCGCGCGACCCGATCACGCCGAAGGTGCCGAGCATGCGAGCCTCCTCCTCCGGCGAGAGAGGCACGGCCCGCGTCGAGGTGCCGACGAAGCCGGTGACGCCGGGCGTGTAACGCACGACCTCCCACGCCTCGTTAGGCTCGTCCGCGTTGTCGCCGAGGTCCATCTGAACGAAGATGTAGCCAGGGAAGAGCTTGCGGCGCACGACTTCCTTCTTGCCACCGCCAGCGTGCTCCACGGTCTCCTCCGTCGGCACGACGACCTGGTAGATCGAGTCGGCCATCCCCAACGACTTGGCGCGGTTGAGGATGTTCTCCTTGGCCTTCTCTTCGTGGCCCACGTAGGTGTGGACTGCGTACCACTCGATGCTCATTGCGCTTCCTTGGCGCGCGTCGCGCGCTTGTCAGTTCTGCCGGGGTCGTCCGGACGCTGCCTTCGAGTCTGGGGCGTCAGATGATCAAGCCGATGAGGTTGCCCAGGGTGATGTCCGCCACCAGCAGGAACAGCGCAGTGATCACTACGAACAGCAGCGTCGCCTGCGTCGCCTGGATGACCTCTTTGCGGCTGGGCCACGTGACCCTGCCGAGCTCGGCGCGCGAGTTGCGGAGGTACTGGACGAACCTCTGGAACATGGCGCTAGACCTTCACCTCTTTGTGAACCGTGGTGCGCCGCTCCCACGGGCAGTACTTGCGAAGCTCCAGCTTGCCCTGGGTGTTGCGGCGGTTCTTGTGCGTGGCGTAGTTCCTACGCTTGCATTCGCTGCACTCCAGGAGCAGCTTGATCCTGACGTCACTGGCCACCTTGGCCTCCCAACCTTTCGACTCTAGCAGGTACGCACAAGCTAAGTCCAGCCCCTAGGCTCGACGGCGCCAGAAGCGCGGCCGAGCCCAGGTACTGGACCCTTCAAGAGGTTCGCGTTACTTGGTCACCGATGTCACGACACCAGCACCAACAGTACGACCACCCTCCCGAATCGCAAACCGCAAACCCTCCTCCATCGCAATCGGCTTAATCAACTCAACCGCCAACTCAACATTATCCCCCGGCATCACCATCTCCACCCCACCCGGCAACGTACACACACCAGTCACATCAGTCGTCCGAAAATAAAACTGCGGACGATAACCAGAGAAGAAAGCCGAATGACGACCACCCTCCTCCTTACGCAACACGTACACACTCCCATTAAACCCAGTATGCGGCTTGATCGAACCAGGCTTCGCCAACACCTGACCACGCTCAATATCATCACGACCAACACCACGCAACAACACACCCACGTTATCGCCAGCCATGCCACTATCAAGCGTCTTACGATGCATCTCAACACCAGTCACAACCGACTTCGCCGTATCGCTCAAACCAACAATCTCAACCTCATCACCAGTCTTAACGATCCCACGCTCAACCCGACCAGTCGCAACCGTCCCACGACCAGTAATCGTAAACACATCCTCAACCGGCATCAAAAACGCCTTATCAACATCACGCTCAGGCGTCGGAATGTACGAATCAACCGCATCCAACAAACCCCACACACCATCGACCCAGGCATCAGAACCACGCTGAATGCTCGAGTTCGCCTGCAAAGCCTCCAAAGCCCGCAAAGCCGAACCCTTCACCACCGGAATGTCATCACCAGGGAACTCATAGCTCGAAAGCAGCTCCCTGACCTCCATCTCGACCAGCTCCAGCAGCTCCTCGTCATCCACCATGTCGACCTTGTTCAAAAACACCACGATGTACGGCACACCAACCTGACGCGCCAACAAGATGTGCTCACGCGTCTGCGGCATCGGACCATCAGCCGCCGACACCACAAGGATCGCCCCATCCATCTGCGCCGCACCCGTGATCATGTTCTTCACGTAATCCGCATGACCAGGACAATCAACATGCGAGTAATGCCGAGCCTGCGTCTGATACTCAACATGCGACGTGTTGATCGTGATCCCCCGCGCCTTCTCCTCAGGCGCCTTATCGATCTGGTCATACGACTGCGTCACCACACTCGGATCAGCCGCCGCCGCCGCGAACGTGATCGCAGCCGTCGTCGTCGTCTTCCCATGATCAACATGACCGATCGTCCCCACGTTCACATGCGGCTTCGTACGCTCGAAAACACCCTTTGCCATCCCGGTCTCTCCTTATTGACGGCCCGTTCCCGGCCCGTTCTCCTCGCGGCGGCAGGAGCCGCCCCCCGTCTCGACCCAGGGGGCGGCATCCCGCGCCGTGACCGCTTTGGAGCTCGTGGACGGGATTGAACCGTCGACCTCTCCCTTACCAAGGGAGTGCTCTACCCCTGAGCTACACGAGCCCGAACGGCTCTACTCTACGCCCTCGGTGCTGGAGGCTCGTAGGCGCAGAACCCGAAGGGTTCTGCAACCCGAAACCGCCAGGTTTCAGGCTGGAGCGGGAGACGGGATTCGAACCCGCGACATTCAGCTTGGGAAGCTGACG